>CAZQEC010000022.1:0-17827 GCA_964591565.1 uncultured Candidatus Saccharibacteria bacterium
TGGTTGCATTGCTTCACTGATTGGGCGATTTTACGCTATGGATCGTGATAACCATTGGTCTAGAACATCTGTAGCATATAAAGCAATGGTTGAAGGAGTGGGCGATCGTTTTCAAGAAGCCGGTAGTGCGGTTTCGGCAATGTATCGGCGTGGATTTGAAGATGAATTAATGCCGCCCTGTGTCATTGTTAAAGATAATTTAATTACTCACGTTCAAGATAATGATGCTGTTTTGTGCTTTAATTTTCGCGCCGATCGCTCACGACAATTGGCAAAACTATTTTTAGGCGAGCAAAAATTGGGGATGTTTTTTCATCCGCCGCAAAATATATTTTTTGCAGGCCTCACTACTTATCGGCTTAAAACACCGATGCACACCATTTTCCCACCAGTTCCAGTGCAAAACTCACTAGCTGAGGTGCTTTCCAATAATCATCTGAGGCAATTTCACATCGCTGAAAGTGAAAAACGCGCTCACGTCACCTATTTTTTTAATGGGGGCCGTGAACAAGCGTTTTCGGGAGAAGATCGGGTTATTATTCCCTCACCAGACGTGGTTAATTATAGTCAGACTCCTAAAATGTCAGCTGAACCACTAACCGATGAACTTCTGCGTCGCATTTACAACGATAAATATCAATTTTTAGTGGCTAACTTTGCCAACGTTGATATGGTTGGACACACCGGCGACATTACTGCCGCCTCAACCGCTATTTTAACTGTAGACGCTCAGGTTAATCGCGTTATTGAAGCCGTGTCACCGCGTGGCGGATTAGTCATCGTCACCGCCGATCACGGCAACGCTGAGCAGATGATTGGTTTGCGTCGTGATCAACATACTTCAACGATGCATACTATCAACCCTGTACCCTTCATAATGATCGCACAAGATTTAGAAGGTCGCGTACTTAACTCCCCTGCTTCATCTACAAATCTTATTTCAGAAATAATGAGCTCGGAACATACTCTTGCCGACGTTTCGCCAACTATTTTGGAGATTATGGGCTTGCCCAAACCGCCCGAAATGACCGGGACGAGCCTGCTTCCGCTGTTGGAATAGCACAAAACGTGCTAGAATAATGAATATCATCACCTTTTTTACTTCCTGTTTCTGGTTAATTGTTAACCGTTAATTGTCATTCTCGGGCCTGTAGCTTCCCGACGATACTGTCGGGATCCCGACCACAGCGTCGGGACAGCTGGTAGAGTTACTGATGAATAGGAGTGTATATGAAATGTAGTGTATACATCTTGCTTTTACAAAATGGGCAATATTACATCGGGTCAGCTAATGATGTAGATGCTAGATTCAAACAACATCTGCATGGGACAACAAAAAGCCTCGTTTATCGAAAACCGATCCAGATACTGTTTCGTCAAGAATTTGAAACATTAAGCCAAGCGCGCATAGTTGAAAATAAGTTAAAAAGATATAAAAAGAGATCAATTATTGAGAAAATAATACACGATCAAATAATTAAACATACGGGCCTTTAGCTCAGTTGGCAGAGCGCTTCCATGGCATGGAATAGGTCAGGAGTTCGAATCTCCTAAGGTCCACCAAACTTTGTTTCTCGACAAGGTCAAGACTTTTCTTGGCGAATTGCAAACAACACTTAATATTAAGTAAAAACTGTAAGTGAGAAAACCGCGCTTGTGTTTTGTAGCGGCATTATGTTACATTTGCGATGAAGATCGGTCAGACTAACATGGTCTGACATATTTTGGCACCTGATCAATCTATATTCGGAGAGGAGGGTACGCAGTCATGGCCGGTTCAGGAAACTGGGGGTGCTTTTCCCCTGTGGACGTTCGTTACTACGAAAAAGGGCTCGCACCATATCTTTCTGAGGATGGCTTTACTCAGCATAAGCTGAAGGTAGAAGTTGCCCTCGTTCGCGCTTTGCAAAGGCGTGGTATTTGTGATACAGGTGCGGTTGTCGAGATCGAGGATGCCTGCTCCCAAGTGACGACCGCAGAGGTTTACGCCGAGGAAGGCAGAATCAAGCACGACATCCGGGCGCTCGTAAACTGCATTCAGCGGCGGGTGAGCGACGGGGCCAAACCCTTCGTTCACATGACCGCCACCTCGTTTGACATTGTGGATACGGCCAACGCCCTGCGCTTCAAGATGGCTACCCAGGAGGTCGTTGTTCCCGCTCTCATTGTGTTAGAACGCACACTCATCGGCATTGCCCTGCGTGATGCAGAGCTCATCCAGGTTGGTAGAACACACGGTCAGCACGCTGTGCCGATCACCTTTGGCTTTGCCATTGCCCAGTTCGTCGATCGGCTCGGTTCCTGCATTGACAGGATCAACGGCCTAGCTGACAACCTGACTGGCAAGTTCTCAGGAGCAGTGGGGGCCTACAATGCATCGTCCTTGTTCTTCGAGGACGCCGAAGCATTTGAGGCAGAAGTTTTGGCAGAGCTAGGGTTGAAGCCCGCGCGGATTTCTACCCAGATCGCCCCGCCCGAGCCTTTGATTCGTCTCATAGACGAATTGGGGATCGCCGGTGGCATTATTGCAAATCTGGCTCGAGATATGCGAAACTTGCAACGAAGTGAAATCGGAGAAGTTGGCGAAGCATTCGAAGTGGCGCAGGTGGGATCGTCCACCATGCCACAAAAACGTAATCCGATCAACTTCGAGAACTCAGAAAGCCTCTGGAAGGTACTGCAGGGTCGCCTAGTTACAGTTCACCTTGACCAGATTAGTGATCACCAGCGTGACCTAACCAATTCGGCTTCAGGTCGTACATACGGTGAGATCTTCTGTTACTTATTGTCCATGGCAACGCGAATGAACAGCACCATGAAGAAGCTTACCGTGGACAAGAGTAACCTCGAGCGCAATCTGGCATTGACCAAAGGCATGATTATTGCAGAGCCTCTTTACATTATTCTAGCTTCACTTGGGCACCCAGATGCCCATGAGGCAGTTCGGGCATTGACCCTGCATGCCCAAACGTGCGATAAGCCGCTTGAGGAAGTAGTTGTGGCTGACGATGCTATGCAACCATACCTTGTGCGGATGACCGACTATCAGCGCCAGCTTCTAAACGATCCGACCAGTTATACTGGAATCGCGGCCGCTAAGGCACGGTCGGTTGCTAACTACTGGAACACGATTCTGTCCCTGAAGGAGATTAACGATGGCAGTTCTACCTGAATGCGTCAAACGCCCGCCGTTGACCAATGATGGGCGATCGTTATCCGACCAGCTTTCTTCACTGGGTTGGTTGCAATTCAACCGCGGTAAGGTGCGCGACACGTATTGGCGATCGGATGATCTCGGGTGCTTGCTAGTGGTTGCGACGGATCGATTAAGTATCTTCGATTTCGTCCTGCCTACGCTAGTTCCCCAAAAAGGCGTGATACTGACTGCTCTGACCCATTTCTGGCTCACCAGAGTGCTGACCGATGTTGAGCACCACCTGACTGATTTGCTGGTTGACTCGGCACTGCCGCGTGAGCGGTGCCTTCTAGTGCGGAAGGTAGCGATGGAGCCGTTCGAGATGATTTTCCGACACCACATCGGAGGGTCTGTTTGGAAGGAATACCAAAAGCAGGGCACGGCTGGTGGCCACATTCTGCCTGACGGACTTACTCGATGGCAAAAGCTCAACAGCCCGATCTTCACGCCCTCAACCAAGGAAGAGAGTGGCCACGATGTCAACATCACTGCCGCATCCTATCTGGAAGCTAGAGGTGAGGAAGGTCGCCAGAACGTTGAAAAGCTGAGTGGTGCGTACAGCAGGGCCTACGCCTACGCTGAAAGGCGAGGAATTCTGATTCTCGATACCAAGTTCGAGATAGCAACCCCGTTCACCCTCGCCGATGAGGTGCTGACGCCAGACTCATCTCGCTTCACAGTCGCTACGGATTTAGTAGCGGCCACGGCCGACGGTCGTGACCCGATCTTCTATGACAAGGAGCGTGTCCGGGAATGGGGGCGCACGGTGCAGACCCCCTTTGGCACCGTTGGGATTAACAATCTAGACCCGGAGAACCCGGACCATCTGAAATTCGTCCACAGCATTGAAGTGCCAAGTGAGGTAGTCGCCGAGACGGCAGAGCGCTACCAGCAGATCTTTGAAATGCTGGTTGGAATGCCGCTAAGCGAGTATCAGCGCACAGGGATGGGAATTGAAGCGTAAAACTTCTCTTCCGCCCACGAACTGAGCCCTTTTGGGATATACCCTTGAGGGCTCATTTCATATATATTGGGTGTGAGCTATGGTGCCATTTTTGGCATATAACCACCAAAAAACATGAAAAACATCACCTTCATTACTGGTAATCAGAATAAAGCGGATTATTTAGCTAAATATCTAGGTTTTTCGGTCAAGCATCAAAAACTTGATTTGGACGAAATTCAGTCTTTGGATCTGAACGAAATTGTCACTCACAAGGCCAAACAGGCCTTCGAAAAAATCCACTCTCCTGTTTTGGTTGAGGACACATCTTTGGAGTTTGTCGCATTGGGTCGCTTGCCCGGGCCATTCATTCGGTTTTTTGTTGATGAAATAAGCTTTGATGATATCTGTAATCTGTTAAACGACAAAGATCGGGGCGCCATCACACGCTCGGTTATTGGATATTACGACGGAAAAAATCTACGCTTGTTTGAAGGATCAATGAAGGGCGAAATTGCGACCGAACCGCGTGGCAATGGTGGTTTTGGTTGGGATAAGATATTCATTCCTGAAGGATATTCCATCACCCGCGCACAGATGAATGAAGCCGATGATCGCAAAACTTATTTACAAATAAAACCACTCGAGCAACTAAAACAATTTCTTGACCAGCTTTGATAACGTTGATTCTAAATCATTTGAAAATTTATGTATATCGTGCTTGTTTGAGAACCGTCCCCTACCCTACTCTAACGCAGAGTTCATTTACACGGACGTGATTTTGTGGTAATATGCACAGTAGCTGATTAATTGCTTGCAGTTTGAGCAAGTGCACATTGACAAGCCCGTTTTTGTATGGAGGTGACCATGAGTAGCAATTGTAATTGTGCCGTACAAATTGGATGTGAAGCAAGCTGGTACTGCCCTGTGCATGGACGTGTAGTCAAAAAACCTGCGACAGACCCCGGTGCGTTTCGACCCGTTATTTCAGATCCTGTGCCCACAAAGGGCGAACTTTGGCCACCAATTGGTCTTGATGGCAACGAATCATGTCCTGAATGTGGCACCGTCGTGGTGCGAGCAGGGTCAGGCTGGAAGTGTCTCAACTGTGGCCACACTGAAGGTTTGACCTAGGCGCAATTTTATGGTGAAAGGAGGCACGCTGATGTTTGGAATCAAAGGCAAAAAAGCCTGTGATCGCGTAGTTGATGCAGGCATGGTGATAACTGCCACAGGCAGTCAAGGTGAAATTATCTTTCATGCCTCTTTGGGGTTTCTATTTGATCTAGATGTTGAGCTGTATGTGCAAACGTTGCAGGCACAGCATTCAATGGCCACGGTTGATGGCTATGACTGCGTGCTACGTCACCAGTTCAGCAAAGGAGAGCGAACAGTGTCAGTATCTACAGTGGCCGAGACAGGGTGGTTTATTCCAGCATATCGCTTGATTAACCCAGTGACGAACGCTGTCAGCGCGCTGGTTATACTCCCAAGAGTGCAGGTGACGTAGCGTCATTTGGTGCGCGCGACGACGCCCAGCCCGGATATTCATATTCCGGGCCGTTTTTTATGTATGAAAACAGTTACAAATCGAAGGTGTGAAGCTAAATCACCTCGGGGGTGTGAATCTGAATCACAATAAGAGAAGCGTTAATTAGTATCCATACGGACGTTAATTATCGTTTCTATGATCGAAGTTGGCTTATCTATCCACCGTTACCCGTCCGCCGTTTTATATCGTCCATCTTCCGATAGCTGTATCCCCTTTTGCATATACCTGCTATACTGCGGTGTTTGGTTGTACCTGCACAATTTTGCTGGATGGGTGACGGAACGTCCAGTACCTGCGAGCACTGTGCTTGTAGGAATTTCCGTCGGAGGATGAGGGATGAAAGCCCTACGGACGTTGATCGTAGCTGTAATAAGTTGTAGTTGTATGGGCGTGGTACCGCGTCCAGTTGTGGCGCAACAACCGCCTGTTGAGTCAATATCGATGACGTCTCCAGTATATTTTGGTCAACAGAGATACCTTCGGTTCGACGTCAAGAACGAAGATCCGTATCGTTGGCTGAAGCTGGTTAGTGTATATTGCCGGGTTCAGCAGAGCACAGGGGTAGAAGAACCGGCGTGGATAGATCCAACCATTCTGCTGTTTGGATCGATGCAACCTAATGGCGACACTGTCTGGGTTCCGCCGGGAGGCACGCAAACGTTTACGATTCCGTATTATGGGATCATGACCTTCTGGGAGATTTCCCGTATCTTCCAGATCAAGGTGTCGTTCTACTACGGGTACTCGCTTGATCCCAGCGTTAATCCACCACTCACTTTCGTTTACGGCATTTATGCCCTACGACAGGTGACGGTGAAAGAGTGGTGGATACCCCCGCCGCCTGGCGGATAGATCGGATCACGGCAGATGTCGAGTATCAGGCGGGTTCCTTCGGGGACCCGCCAAATCTTATTTTCGCAAAGTAAGATCATAATTATCATCAACTTTTCTTCTCCATCTTCCATCCTCTATCATCTATCCTCCTACCAGTTGACAGCCCCTAAAAGCCCACGTATTCTTAAATCTAGTAGGGCATTTTTTGTGCTCTTTTGGGGGACTAAACTTAAGTGTGCTTTTAATTCACAATTAATGATGAAGGAGTGGAGGGATGGTCACCCAAATTAAGAAGCGTAATGGTTCAATTGTCGATTTTGAAAAGGATAAAATTCGTTTAGCGGTTGGCAAGGCGGCCTCGGCTATTAAATCTACCGTAGATTTGACTGTGCTCGACAACGTGGCTGAATTTGTGCTAAAAACAATTGAGCTAAAGTATGATGATACCGCCATTCCTGACGTTGAAGCGGTGCAAGACATTGTTGAAATTGGCTTAATGAAATACGATCTCTACGACGTTGCCAAAGCATACATTCTGTATCGTGCCGAGCACCACAAAATACGTGAAAAGAAAAAGCAAGAAACACTCCAAAAAATTGCTCGCAAAAAGCTTTTTGTCACAAAACGCAACGGCGAAAAAGTGTTGTTTGACCCCGAAGTGCTATATCGTGATTTTGAGATCGCGTGTAAAGGATATGAGAACATAGTTGATGTTGGCGCGCTAGTTGAGCGTTGTGAAAACAATATGTTTGACGGAATGACTGTGGCCGATTTAGGGGCGGCTAAAGTATTAACGGTACGGGCTTACATTGAAAAAGATTCGGCATATTCCACAATTGCCACTCGCCTCGCCACGCGTAATTTGTACGACGAGGTGTTTAACGGCAATGACTCGGTTAATCTCAACAAAGATTATCGGGCTTCATTTGTACGAAACATTAAAAAAGCGGTTAAAGACGGGCGATTAGTGCGCGAAATGCTCGATTTTGATTTAGAAGATTTGGCAAAAGAGCTTAAGCCGGATCGTGATGGAAGTTTTGAATATCTGGGCTTTCAGACGCTATACGATCGTTATTTCTTGCGAGAGGAAGGCAGTGAAAAAAAATTGGAAACGCCGCAAGCATTTTGGATGCGCGTTTGCATGGGTATTGCCTTGGCCGAAAAAAAGAATCGAGGTGCTTGGGCCAAGCAGTTTTATGAAGTAACTTCGACAATGCGCTATGTACCATCAACGCCGACTCTGTTCAACGCTGGCACCACCTTTCCGCAGTTAAGTTCGTGTTATTTAAACACAGTCGAAGACGATTTGTCCCATATTTTCAAGGTTTATGGCGATAATGCCCAATTGTCCAAATTTTCGGGTGGTATTGGCACCGATTGGACAAATTTACGCGGCACTGGCGCTTTAATCAAAAAAACTAACGTTGGTTCGCAAGGGGTCATTCCATTTTTGAAAATTGCCAACGATGTAACCGTTGCCATTAATCGTAGCGGCAAAAGACGCGGGGCAACTTGTGCGTATTTGGAAACCTGGCACTACGATTATGAAGATTTTTTGGATCTGCGCAAAAATACTGGTGATGAGCGCAGACGCACTCACGACATGAACATTGCCAGTTGGATACCTGATTTGTTTATGAAAAGAGTGTTGGCAGATGATGCTTGGACGTTATTTTCGCCAGATGAAACGCCGGAGTTGCATCACATTTACGGCAAAGAGTTTGAGAAAAAATACGTTGAGTATGAAAAAAAAGCCGCCGAAGGTCAAATTAAACTGTATAAAACCGTTGTGGCAAAACAACTATGGCGTAAAATGGTCACCATGCTGTTTGAAACCGGGCACCCTTGGATGACCTGGAAAGACGCTTGCAATGTACGCTCCCCGCAAGATCACGTTGGCGTCATTCATAACTCCAATCTTTGCACTGAAATTACCTTAAACAATTCAGCCAATGAAACGGCGGTGTGCAACTTGGGCTCAATTAATTACCCACGCCATTTTTCGAACGGCCAGCTCGATTATGATTTATTGCAAAGCACGGTCAAAACCGCCATGCGTATGCTGGACAATGTGATTGATGTCAATTACTACCCTACACCTGAAACCAAACATTCCAATATGTTGCACCGCCCGGTTGGTTTGGGCGTGATGGGTTTTCAAGATGCATTGTATCTTTTGGGTGTGCCGTTTGACTCCGAAGCGGCGGTTAAATTTGCCGACGAAAGCATGGAGTTTATCGCCTACCACGCTATTTTGGGCTCATCTGAATTAGCTAAAGAACGCGGTGCTTACTCTAGCTTTAAGGGTTCAAAGTGGGATCGCGGTATTATGCCTGTTGATACGCTAGATTTATTAGAAGCGGAACGCGGTTTAAAGATTCCAGTGTCGCGGGCGGGCAAATTGGATTGGGCACTTATCAAAAAATCGATCAAATCTCACGGCATGCGCAATTCTAACACTATGGCCAGCGCACCGACGGCCACCATTTCCAACATTAGTGGCTGTTACCCTTGTATTGAGCCGATTTACAAAAACTTGTATGTCAAGTCAAATATGAGCGGTGAGTTTACGGTGGTTAATCGTTATTTAATCGAAGATTTGAAAAAATTAAAACTATGGGATGATGACATGCTGTCTGAGCTGAAAAAACACGACGGCAGTGTTCAAGACATTGCCAACATTCCGAAAAGCTTACGCTTAAAGTACAAAGAAGTGTTTGAGATGGACGCCGAGATGTTGGTGCGTGTGGCGGCACATCGTGGCAAATGGATAGATCAAAGCCAATCTTTCAACATTTTCGTTAACACCACTTCGGGTAAATTCATCTCCGACATTTATATGTTGGCCTGGAAATTAGGCATGAAAACCACCTATTATTTACGCAGTCTCGGTGCCTCATCGATCGAAAAAAGCACTCTCGAGGTGCAAAATCAATCATCCTCGGCCATTTTGACCGGTAGTCTTAATCAAGCCCAGACCAGCGATGTCGTGTTGAATAATGAAAGTGTGGCAGTTAGCTTAACTTTGGTAGCATCAGAATAATTTTGGAGTCGAAATGACAAAAGTAAAAAAGACAATTTTAAATAACACTTCAACGGATCCGAATAAAATTTTGCCAATGAAGTATATGTGGGCGCGCAACTACTACAAAACCGGAGTGGCAAATAATTGGGTGCCAGATGAAGTGCCGATGCAAGACGATATTGAACTGTGGAAACGTGGCAAAGAAGGCTTAAGCGATGACGAACGACGGCTCATTATGCGTAATATGGGCTTTTTTTCGACCGCTGAGAGTTTAACCGCCAATAACATTGTGTTATCAATTTATCGCCACATCACCAACCCCGAGTGTCGCCAGTATTTACTGCGACAAGCATTTGAAGAAGCCATTCACACCGACACCTTTATTTACTGTTGTGACACCTTAAATCTCGACCCAGAAGAAGTTTACGATGCCTATAACACTATTACTACTATTAAAGAAAAAGACGATTTTGTGGTAGATATGACCAAGTCGCTTTTGGATCAAACGTTTCAGACCGATACGCCAGCTAACATGCAAAAATTCGTGCACGATTTGGTTGGATATTATGTGATTATGGAAGGCATCTTCTTTTACGCCGGGTTTGTGATGATGCTTTCATTCAAGCGGCAAAATAGAATGATTGGGGTGGCGGAGCAGTTTCAATTTATTTTACGCGACGAGTCAGTGCATTTGGCATTTGGCACCGATTTGATTAACACCATTGTTGAGGAAAATCCTAAAATTTGGACGGCTGAGTTTAAGCAAACATTAGTTAATAACATTAAAAAAGGGGTGGATTTGGAAAAAGCGTACGCGGAGGATTGTTTGCCGCGCGGCATTTTGGGTTTAAAGGCCGAGAAAATCAACGAATATGTGGAGTATATCGCCGACCGTCGGCTGGAACGTATTGGCTTGCCGAAGCAGTATAACGCCAAAAATCCGTTTCCGTGGATGAGCGAAATTATTGATTTAAAAAAAGAAAAGAACTTTTTTGAAACTCGCGTAACCGAATACCAAACTGGCGGGCAGTTGGAATGGTAGGATAGAGAAATTTTTAATTTTTAATTTTTAATTTTTAATTATGGTGTGCCTGCGGCACAACTTAATATATTAATGCTCGAACTTAAGTGAGAACTATCTACCTATATAATGAAATGCTATTATTAGATCATGATAAAGAAAAACCTCGTGGTAATGTTTGGCGGGCCGTCGGTGGAGCACGATGTGTCTATTATCACCGCTTTGCAGGTGATTAAAAACGCTGATCTGGCAAAATATAATGTTTTGCCGATTTATTGGCTTAAAGATGGTGGTGTAGTTTTATTACGGTCTGTAAAGCCATTTACCACAGTAAAATCATTGATTGAGCGTAAATCATGGTCGCCAGTCAGCTTCTTCAAAGGTGGCTTTAAGGCGCATAATATCTTGAGTAAATCGTATTACGACTGCATAGTTATTCCCTGTTTTCATGGTACAAATGGTGAAGATGGCGTTGTGCAAGGAATGTTTGAATTTTTCGATTTAACGTATACAGGTTCAGGTGTTCGCGCCTCTGCCATTGGTATGGACAAAAATGTTTTCAAAATGGTGATGAAACATCACAAGTTACCAGTGTTAGATTGGGAAGTGGTATCAAAATATGATCGAGATGATTTCAAAACCACTTTTCCCTACCCAGTCATTGTTAAACCATGTCATTTGGGCTCAAGTATCGGGGTGAAAAAATGCGAATCATTGGATCAAGTTAAAGATCAATTATCGGTTGTGTTCGAGCTAGATAGTCAAGCTATTATTGAGCCTTATCTAACTGATATGCAAGAAATTAATTGTAGCATTCTTGGCACAGCTGACCATAATCAAGCATCGGTTTGTGAGCAACCAATATCTGCGAACGAGATATTAAGTTTTGTCGATAAATATCTCAGTGGCAATAAGAATAAAGGGGCTAAAACGGCTGGTATGGCGGGCTTGGATCGCCGTATTCCGGCGCCAATATCTAAAGCATTGACAGAAAAAATCCAAGCAATGTCTCAAAGCGTCTTTAGTGCCATTGGCGCCAGCGGGGTGGCACGCATTGATTTCATGGTAACGAAAAATGATGATATTTATATTACCGAGATAAATACAATTCCCGGCTCATTATCTTTCTATCTTTGGGAAGCAAGCGGGATCAGTTTTCGTGAATTGATTAATCGGTTGGTTGAAATTGCGGAGAGTGAGTTCGCATTAAAGCATAGTTTCAAAACTACATTTCAGTCGAATTTAATTTAGAAAGGAAAATATTTATGGTCGAACATTTGCCCATGGGATATGAACATTTGATTCACAACGAGGAATTCAATCTCTTAGATGATAGAGCGGCGGTTTTGGAAGCGTTAGAAGGATCAGACACGAAGATCATTGGTAATCTTAAGGATTTACGTCCCGAAATTTACGCATCTAACGAAGTCAATTTAGCCTTCATTAATTCTATTGAAGAATTGCCAGAAAAGTTGATAACAAGCAATAGTTTCAAATTGTGCCTTGTACCTTTTGCAGGTCATGATAGTCTATTCGGTATTTTTAAACCCCAATCTGGCGAGAATAAAAGCAGACTCAACGAGTTCAGCATCACTGACATGTATTCACGCGAAATATATGCCTACTTGGTTGATTACTGGTCAAATTTGGGCGTTGTACCACCTACAGTGGAAAAAACCATTGATGGCAGTAAAGGTTCATTGCAACTATACATTCCGCCTAGCTTAGCTGAAATTCCCAAGAGAGTTTATGATCTTAATTGGAATATAGTACAAAATTCGGACATGTGGAAGCGAATTGCAATGTTGCATATATTAATATATAACGCTGATGGTAATGATAATAATGTATTAGTCGGAAAAGAAGATAATAATATGACGATTAGTGTTGATCATGGATGTTCCATGTGTATGAAGCGCAAAAAAGACTACAGTATTGCAATTAAAACATTTACGGGCGGTCATGCGTCTCCAGATTTTAACGATGATCAGATTAATTGTTTACAATCACTTATTAATAACGAGCGAGAATTAATCGACTCTGTCCCTGATGGTATGAGGGATCGTTTAGAATCGATAGGTCCAAATCCATTTGAACTAGCGGACATTATGTTGCGCCATGGTTCATTGCGACCGGGTATTGATGCATATTTCAAAATGACTCACTAGCTCCAGTAGGTGTCTGGGAGCTCGTTTTGAATGAGCACGGTGTCACCGGGTTTCAATGTTCGTTGCAAGATGGCTGGAGTTTTGTCGGGGTGCGAAGATTTGATCAAATTGATCGTTTCTTTGACATCTCGCAAACCTTTTTCAACATGTGGCGCTAATATATTTTGCGCTACAATTGCCACATCGGCCACTTTTGCAATCTGCTGTCCAAAAACAACATTTGCATGCGCTTCATCTGCACCTTGGTCAACAATTCCGCCAGTGACAAGCACCCTACGCCCACGATATTTATCAAGCACTCTTAACGCTTCTAGTGCACTATCGGGGCTAATGTTGTAGCTATCATCAATAATGGTAATATCGCCCCGTTTTGTCATTTTGAGTCGGCGATCGGTCGGTTCCAGTTTGGTTAATTGATTGCGGAGGTGTTCACGGTCAATGCCTAGTGCCATTGCCGCAGTGTAAGCCGCACTAGCGTTTGAGCGCAGATGTGGAATCGCTAGCATGCTTGGCCACTCACTTTTTGGAAGAATATCCAGCACTTTTTCATCATACCAATCAACCTTAGCGTCACATTGACCAATCACCCGTTTCACACCATCATCACTTTGATTAGCTACAATGATACTTTTACCGGCGATTTTAAGTATTGAAGCAAATTCATTATCTATATTTTTTTGCGATCCAAATTGAGCAATGTGTTGCGAAGAAACTGAGGTCAAAACAATGATTTTTGGTTGTAGAAATCTAAATAAATAAGTTAAATCACCCTTGTACAATTCGCCAAACTCAACCACGTAAACTTCGGTTTTTGTATTGAGATTTGATAAAATATCGCGCGCCATACTTAACGCCACGTTATTATTTTCGGGCGGGTTGTGGCAAGTTTTAGTACCTTCGATAATTTGACATAAAAAATGTCTGGTGGTGGTTTTGCCTTGACTGCCAATTATTGCCACCACAGTACAGTTTTTTAGATTCTTAAGGCGATTTTGCGCTTGCAAAATTATCCGTTTTTTCAGTGGAATATCGGCCAAGCTGAAAATGAGGTTCGCTGACAGTATTAAGTGTGGAATCAAGCTCGAAAATATGATCAAATTTAATATCAGCCACCAAAAATTTGCAAATAATCCCGATATTGAAATAATAAAAATAAAATATAAAAGAAAAGATATTAACAATAAAATCTGAGCTTTTTTAGTCCATTTAATTTGGTCAACTTTTTGAAACCCGCGCTTGAAAAGTCGAGTTTGTATCCAGTGCCAATATCCACGCGAATTGTAATCTTCGAGCTGTAGAATGTACAAAAAATCGACAAACGGAAATAAGGCGTGGATTACTACATCGAGTGAAATTATCGGTTTTAGTTTATTCATGGTGGTTGATAAAGCTGCGTAAAATGCCAGCGAAAAGTTGCGCTTGTTCCAAATGGGCAAAGTGGGTGGCGCGCGGAATAGTCTTCAGTTCAGAATTAGGAATTAATTTTTGCATAGCCAGACCAATTTTGAGTGGCACTTCGGCGTCGTTTTCGCCCCAAATTATTAAAGTCGGTCGGGACATTTTTGTCATAGTTGGCGTCAGCTCGAAATCTATTGACGCGGCGAAAATATCATACATCTCGTGAGCGTTTTTTGCATCGGTCGATCTAAATCGATCTTTAACCCGCTTAACTAAAGGCAGACGATCAAGCGGTAACCAGCGTTTTTTGACTGCTTTGTACATGGCTTGGGAAATGGTGGTGAAGCGCGAAAGTGGCAAACGCAGGCCCGGGGTAGCATAAAGTATAAATGTGGCGCCCGGAATATCCATATTAGCTAGTTCAATAGCGACTCGCCCACCGAATGAGTGCCCGACAACGAGCGGATTTTTTATTTTATGATGTGTGATGAAATCTCGCACCCATTTGGCGTAATGACGCGGGTTCCAAGTACTTTTTGGTCGCGCGTTTGCGCCAAATCCGGGTAGGTCGAGTGCCCAGCAGGTGAAATTGTTGCCAATAGCCGCGATCACGCCATCCCAAGTGTGGCGATTCTGCATCCAGCCGTGAAGAAAAATAATATCTCTCCCCAGCCCCGTTTTGGTGTAGTAGTTTTGATCCATAATTTAATTTTAGCTGAAAAGTTGTGGGATGACTATTTTTATCAATATAAAAAGAGCAGACCGCCGACACGAATGTGCCTGCGGCCGGTAGTGCGTGAGGTTCAGTAGCGTCTCAGCCCGCTATGAGTTGTCGAGATAATGCATAATGATACTGTACTGCTTCCTACTGATCGCTTCTGTGTTGCGGTAACGATTCAAGAGTTTGCGCAGGCTAAAGACAGTATGTAGCTGGTACCCAGCCAGCTTGAGAGCTTCCCTACCGCCTTGCTCGCGGTCAACCAATGTGCAGGCGTGTTCGACTCGTAGCTTACGGTATTCAAGTGCCGATATTGAAACCAGCATTGAGCCAGCAGTGGTGACTACATCGTCGATCACCACAATCCGCTGACCTTCTAGGAAAACCCCGTCGATCGGTGCCTCATGACTTCGCACCTTATCTATTCTAGGCGTGATCATCGGGATTCCGTACTTGGATACTATGGCAGAGACTATTGGGGTTGCCCCAGTGGGCACATCAGCAATTGCGTCAAAGTCTGGCAATTGCTTAGTCAACATCCAAAGTAGGTCAGAGCCTGCGTTGAGTAGATCAGGGAATGAGCGGATAATGCTCAAATCAATGTAGATCGGTGATGTTATCCTTGAACTGAGCGTGAATGCCCCGAACTGAATGGCTCCAATTGTGACAAGCGCATCTGCAAAAAGAGCTTCATTTTTGGTCATCAATTACGCCCTCCTTTCGTATCACAAGTGGCAATCAGAGTACGGAGGCAATTTCGTCAGCGATGCGCTGAATCCATTCGACTTCCTTACCGCTTCCAACCCCAATAGCCCTTGCATTAACAATGACGTAGTCGGCGCCATCGTTTATTATCCGGGCGGGAGGTATGTCGTACACGTCTTCGGCGTAGGAAATGATGATAAAATCAGTACCGCAGGCATGCCGAATGTTACCAATATGACACAGTGGGACTACCACGCCGTCGAGTCCGCAATCTTGTGCCAAACGAGCCTGATGTGTAATAACCTTGTGGTACTGCAATGCCGATGCATCGTCAGTAAGTAGCCCTATATCCACCATCCCATTAAAATCCAATACAGAGATAGCTCCGATCACCTTTGGTTGGATAGCACATTGGGTGTCTTTCACAGCCTGTCTCGTCGCCAGCATCATTTCGGAGCCGCCCATACAGCTGACAGTAAACATCGACACACCAGGTATATTGACGATCGCGGCAGACGCTTTTGCAACGGTTGCTGGGACATCATTCCAGTTGTAGCTAACTAACGTATTTACTCCATGTTTTGCCGCGTAACTAATGAATTTATCGGTATCTAATAGTACCGATTGTACCAAGCCGATTCTGATTGCACTTACCTGTGCGCCGACGTTTTTTATTATCCAATCGATAATGTGCCAAGGTGAGTAGTCTACATCTATTATGAGACGCTTGTGTGCTTCGATAGACATTTTCACTGTCCTTTTTTAATGCGTCGAATAGCCAAGCCAATTCCGTCTTGCTCGTGCTATCATGCAACTGGTATACCACAAATACCAAATTTGTACTATACAAAACTCGGTATAAGTTCTCGGCTCACTCGCCTCGAACGATATTAGCTAAGATTGTTCGAGCAAATGCGAGAACTAATGAGTGGTGAGCGATTATTGTTCGGCAGGCGCGATTATGATAAGGTTAAAGTCATGTATAATCCACACGAAATAGAGCCAAAGTGGCAAAAGTATTGGGCCGATCACAAATCTCACCAAACTGAGGAAGAATCCACCCACCCGAAGCTATATGTGTTAGACATGTTCCCCTACCCGTCTGGCGAAGGCCTGCACGTTGGGCACACTCGCATTTACACCGCATCAGATGTTTATAGTCGCATGAAACGAATGCAAGGGTTTAATGTGCTTCATCCAACCGGTTGGGACGCATTCGGTTTGCCGGCCGAAAATTACGCCATAAAACACGGTTTGCAACCAAAAATAACAACGGCTAAAAACATTGCCAACGCTAAAAGGCAGATGCAAATACAGGGTTTATCGTACGATTGGTCGCGTGAGATTAACACCACCGATCCCGAATACTACAAATGGACTCAGTGGATTTTCCTCAAACTGTTTGAAAAGGGGTTGGCGTATCAGGCCGATGCACCGATTAATTGGTGCCCGAAAGACAAAACTGGGTTGGCAAATGAGGAAGTGGTTAATGGTAAGTGTGATCGTTGTGGCACTTTAGTCGAACGAAAACAAATGCGACAATGGATGCTTAAAATTACCGATTATGCTGATCGTTTATTGTCAGATTTGGACGGTTTAATTTGGCCGGAAAAAATTAAAACGATGCAAAAAAACTGGATTGGAAAATCTACTGGTGCCATTATCCGTTTTTTGCTTGCAGACAAGACCGATCAGTATATTGAAGCGTTTACGACGCGCCCCGACACTTTATTTGGCGCCACATACATGGTGCTGGCACCGGAGCATCTTCTAGTCGAGCAAGTGACTTCGAGTAGTCACCAAAAAGAAGTAAAAAAATATGTTTTGGCGGCAAAGCATAAGTCTGATTTAGAACGCACCGAACTACAAAAAGACAAAACCGGTGTATTTAGCGGTGCTTATGCTATAAATCCAGTTAATGGCGCGAAATTGCCAATTTGGATTGCCGATTACGTGCTTGTAAGTTATGGTACTGGCGCCATTATGGCGGTACCAGCTCACGATGAGCGTGATTTTGAATTTGCAAAGAGATATAATTTGCCAATTCTGCCCGTGATTAAATCAAGCATTTCGGAAACATCTCGCGAACAAGATAAAGTATATCTTGGCGAAGGTATGCTCATTAATTCAGATAAATATAACGGGAAACCATCAAAAGACGCCAGCCATCTCATTGTTAAAGATTTGCAACAAAAAGGTTTGGCGGAGTCCAAAGTGCAATTTCGCTTGCGCGACTGGGTGTTTTCGCGTCAACGATATTGGGGTGA
>CAZQEC010000023.1:0-17346 GCA_964591565.1 uncultured Candidatus Saccharibacteria bacterium
AACTTGAGCTACTGAAAGCTACCCTAAAGTAAGATTTCTTAATGAGCTAATACGGGATATTCAATAAATCATTTAAATCAAATATAGTAAAAGCTATACTTTATTCCAAAAATCTTTTTCATCAATACCGGCTTGTCGCAGAATACTGCTAGTTGTGCCAAAAGCAAGTTCTTTGTGACTAGGCACAATACTCGCTTGTCAGCTCGTTAGTGCTCGCTACTCTCGGCACAATAGCGGTGCGGTCTAATTTTCGAAGTTTAATATGACTTCCACGCTGAGATACAATGTGAAAGTTATAGTCCTTCACTAAAATAGTTATTACTTTTTTAGCGGAGAGCGGCTTTTTTACCACCCGAGGCCTTAATAAATGTAAATAGTGGTTTCTCGGACAATTGTGGCAAAGTGGCGGGGTCTTGATCTTCTAAATACAGTTCAACGGCTTCAATTAAATTTTTTTTTGCTTGCTCAATTGTTTTGCCCTGACTGACCACACCCAGTTCAAACGCCTGCGCTACGTACCACTTACCTTCTTTGTGAATTGTGGTTGAAAATTGGTATGTCATAAGTTTATCATATCATTTTACAGATGTGATGCAAGCAAGTGACTGACTGTGCTGTGAACTTAAAAGACCTACCGCATGTGTCGTAAAGGCAAGGTTGCTAGTGTTACTTAAGAGCAAATTTTATTTGTTAGTTAATGCAATAATTTGGGCGGTCGAGAGCTTGTGATGATGAGAACGAGAAAGCATATTTAATTTAGTCAGGGCTAAATAGAGCCCATAAATGCGAAAGAGTCGCCCGGTAAGTAAAGCGTTCAAAATATGCAATGGTAGCCAAAATAGATGCGTGAGTAACATTGACAGGCTATCAATGTTACTCCAGGTGAACAGAAAAATGCCTTGCCAACCAATCGCTTGCTTGGTGCTTCGGCTGACCATTTTCGAAATTGTAGTTTCATGAAAGTGATCAACCTGACTATTCGGGACATATAATGACTGCCACGCGCGATGCCACCCTCTCATCCCTAAATCAGCGTCTTCCCAATAAAATGGCTGATAGATTGGTGAAAATCCGCCAATTTCCATATATTTCTCGCGGTTGTAGGCGCTGGCGCCACCATCTGGATAAAATGTCGGCACGTTTTTTAGTGGTTTCGGGTACATTTCTTCCAGTGGGCGATGTCGCAATAATCCGGCAGACCATTCGCCAACAGTGCCACCACTATAATATGATTTAGCACGGCCATGTATCAATTGACGACTAGATGCGGCAAAAATATCTTCGTTTGATAGTGCGTCATAAAGTGGATCCAAAAAATATTTATCTGGATCAACGTCGCTATTTAATAAAATGACCACGTCGCATTTTATTTGGGCGACCGCGCGATTATTGCCGTCACCAAAACCATAATTTTGACCGAGCGTCAGCCACTCTGCACCCGTCACACTCGCCACAACTTTCTGACTATCATCGGTTGAGCCATTGTCTGCTACAACTACCCGAGTTGACACTTTGGTGTGGTGGGTAGTTTCAACCACGTTGGCTAAATATTTTTGTAAAAGCCTGGCCCCATTGTAATTCAACACAATAATGGTGCCACTTTTGATCCAAGTTTTATTGACCATATTATCGCTATTCCATTTGCCAACGCTGGTTTTAGTCATTCTTAAATCTGCCATATTTTGCGCAAATTTGCTAATATAGTGTTTATGAGTTTAACACAAAAAGTGGCATTCAATTCTAGCGTCATTATGTTTGGGCGTCTGGCTGGCATACTTGTTTCGCTTATTACAGTCAAAATTCTGACCAGCAAGCTCGGACCGGCTGGATATGGCGAATTTGCGGCTATTTTGAACTACATTGCTTTTTTTGCCACATTGGCTGATTTTGGATTTTATTGGATTTTGGTGCGCGAGCTGTCGCAAGGAAACGAAGACCGATCCAAGTCCGACTATATCATCGGTAATGTGATCGCGCTACGTTCCGTTTTTGCGACGATAGTCTTGGCGTGCGCGGTGCTCGCGGTGTATTTGGTGCCAGCTGGGCTAGTGCCAATATTAACTGCTCCAGTCAAAGTTGGCGTGATGGTAGTGGCGTTAGCCACATTTTGGCAGTCTCTAAATATGACTTATGTGGCGATTTTTCAGACTCATTACCGTATGGATCGGCCGGTTCTGGCCGATGTCGTTGGACGCATTGTGTCTTTGGCCGTATTAATTCCCTTTGTGGTCTGGCATTTGAACGTCGCTTGGCTCGTCTCGGCCATGGTGTTTGGCAGTATGGCTACTTTTGCGATCAATCTTTATTTTGCGCAACGGTACTCTACATTTAGTCTTCGGTTCAACTTTGGCTATTGGTCAAAGCTAATGCGTCAAAGTGCGGTGCTTGGTGTAGTATCGGTTCTGGCTTTGATTTATTTCAAAGTTGATGGCGTTCTCTTATCTATTTTGAAAACTTCAACAGAAGTTGGCATATACTCTGCCCCATATAAAATCATCGAAATTGTGAACTTTTTCCCAGCTGCTTTTATGGGCATAGTTTTTGTGGCTTTAGCCAATCGTTGGCGAGACAATAAAGCAGGGGCGGCTAATTTGGTCAATCGAGCCATTGAGGTGATGATTGTGCTGTCTTTGCCGGTTTTGGTTGGCGGTTTTATATTAGCTGGACCAATTATGCGCTTCGTGTCATCGGAAGCTTACGCCAACACTCACACCTTCACCGCTATTTTATTTGGCTACAGCATCCCGATTTCGGGCATAGTGGTGCTGAAAATGCTGTTAGTGGCGGTTGGGATCGATTTTTTTGCCAATATCTTTGGCAAGGCCATCATCGCTTTTGGGTCACAACAGTTGTTATTATGGCCAAACGTAGTCGCGGTGGTATTGAACATTGGTCTTAATTTATATCTCATACCGCGTTGGTCGTACGCCGGGGCCGCATTAGTCACAATCGCCACCGAGGCGATGGTGCTAATGGTGCAAGTGATCCTGATGAGACGTTTTGTGCAACTATGCATTCCATGGTTAATGATCGGGCGGACCATATTAGCCGTTTTAGGCATGGCTTTAGTGTTATTATGGCTGGGTGAAGTCAATGTGTTAATTAGTTTGCCCGTTGGAGCGGGCACTTATTTGGCGCTGGCTACATTAACTGGGGCAATATCGAAAGAAACTCTACGGCTGGTCACACATCGCAATAAATGACAGGCCTTTACATAGTAATAAGCAAATGAGGCATAAACAAACATGAAAATTGGTATTGACGCCCAAACTACACTCGGTCAAAAAACGGGGTTTGGGTTTTATGTGGAAAACTTGACGCGCTCTTTACAAAAGATCGCAGGACAAGATCAGTTTGTGTTGCTCTATCCCGATCAGGCAGAAGATTTAACCACGCCGCAACGTTTTTGGTGGGATCAGGTGACAGTTCCACGATTGGCAAAAAAAAACCGGGTTGATCTTTTGCATCAGCCCGCTTTTTCGGCGCCTATTTTATATCCCGGTAAAAAGATCGTCACTATTCACGATGTTATTTCATTGTTTTACACCAACATTCCATTTTATTCACGCCAGTATTACTCAAAGTGGATGCCGTTTTCGTATCGTTTTGCCGATCATTACATTACTATTTCACAACATTCTAAAAAAGACATTGTACAAAAGTTGGACATTCATCCCGATCGGATCACCGTGATTAATTTGGCGGCAGACAGCACTTATCGTTTGAAACCAAGCCGCGCAGACATTGACAAAGTGCTCAAAAAATACCTCATCACGAAGCCCTATTTATTAAACGTCGGCACTATTAACCCGCGTAAGAACCTCGAATTTTTGGTGAGAGTGTTTGCCGATGCCAAGAAAAAACACAAATTACCACATAAACTCGTCATTGCTGGCAAAAAGGGTTGGCATTACGACCGTATTTTTCAGCTTGTGGCTAGTCGCGGACTGACAAATGATATCATATTTACTGGGTACGCCGATGATCACGATAAACTGGCACTTTATCACGGCGCCGATTTATTTTTGTTCCCTTCGCTTTACGAAGGTTTCGGCTTGCCCCCACTTGAAGCAATGACTTGCCAAACACCAGTTATTTCCAGTAATACGTCGTCGCTCCCGGAGGTGATGGGTGATGGTGGTATTATGCTTGATCCAAATCACGAGTCGGGCTGGGTATCGGCGATTGGCGCGGTGTTATCCAACAAATCCTTGGCGCAGGAACTGACCGTCAAGGGTAGCGCACAAACGGCCCGGTTTTCTTGGGATCGCTGTGCTAAAGAAACGCTAGCGGTGTATCATCGCGTCTTTTAGAACCTGTTTACAATCGGATGCCGAGCAAAAACACTCTCATTTCGAGCAAAAACCTAAAAGATCGCATGGCGAGCTGATCGTTAACTGTTAATTGCTTGCCCTCCGTAGCCTTTGGCGGAGGATGGGTTAACTGTTATTCTCCGGTGGGCTCGGTTAATGTGGGCAAAGACGTTATCGCCGCGCGGATCTAATAAATGAATTAAGATAAATACCCATTCTAGGCACCATTGCTTAATCGTGACTGGTTCTTGGCTTGGCAAAATTTTAACCTGTTTAATATCATATCCAAACATCAAGCTTATACGAACCCGTATTCCGTGTTGCCAATTGGTCACTACACCAATCTCATCAATGTCTCGACCGGGGTATCGTGCTTTGATTATTTTAAGGCTATTAGCGATATTTTGATATGTGTCTAGTGATTTATTTTCAATAATTATTTTATCCGATAATCGAGATGCCTTTTCCTCGATCCACTGCTTCATGACGGTGGCGTTTGGATAAGTGCCACCAGCCAAAATGATCACGTCAAAATTGCCCTCACGCCAATACTTGACCGCCGCGCGACACCGCGCCTTAGTATTTCGGATGTTAGACGATGGTACCAAGAGTACTCTCAAAATCATTCCCCCTGCATTTAGTATAAAAAACGTGGCTCTGCCACTCCATAATTCTAAATTAAAAATTAAAAATTAAAAATTTCTTCTCAAGTTCCTTCTTCCCACGACGCCAAATAATGTTTTTGCTCTTTAGTTAGTGTGTCCATAGTCACTCCTATCGCCTCCAGTTGCAGATGCGCAATCTGATCGTCAACTTCCTTCGGCAACACAATCACCCCCGGTTGTAGTTTGCCAGCTTGCTGAATTCCATACTCTACTGCTAAAGCTTGGCCACAGAATGATAGACTCATGACGATAGACGGGTGCCCTTCGGCGCAAGCCAAATTGACTAATCGGCCTTCCCCGCATAAATAAATGGATTTTTGCCCAACGGTAAATTTTTCTAATCCGGGGCGAGTTTGTTCAACGTGCGTGGCTGATTTTCTCAAAGCAGCTGTGTCAATTTCAATATCAAAATGTCCCGAGTTGGCCAAAATCGCGCCGTCTTTCATATTTTTAATGTGATTCATGGTAATAACGTGCTTATTACCAGTTGTAGTGACGAAGATGTCACCGATGCTGGAAGCAGTTCCCATTGTCATCACCTCAAAACCGTCCATACGCGCCTGCAATGCCCGCACCGCATCTACTTCGGTCACAATCACCAAGGCCCCCATGCCACGCGCCCGAGCCGCCACACCACGACCACAATGCCCATACCCAGCCACTACAAAACGAGTGCCGGCCAGTAGTATGGATGTCGCCCGCAAAATGCCGTCGATGGTTGATTGACCAGTGCCGTAATAGTTATCAAACAAGTGTTTGGTTTTGTTATCATTAACGGCGATGGTCGGTACTTTCAAGGCGCCGTCGGCCGCCATAGCGCGCAGGCGAATGACCCCAGTGGTTGTTTCTTCGGTTCCGACGACGAGATGCGGAATGAGATCTGCGTGTTTTTGGTGAATTAGTGTGACCAAGTCGCATCCATCATCAATGGTGGCAAGCTTCAATCCTTGAGCCAAACCATTACGCATTTGAGTTGCGATCGCCTCCAAGCTGGCATAATAATCTTTAGTGGACTGGCCCTTCCAAGCAAAAACAGCCACCCCGCGCTTTGCCAACGCCGCACACACATCGTCCTGGCTCGAGAGCGGATTACAACCACAGATAGCCACCTCTGCACCCCCAGCGCGCAGAGTTTCCACCAGTACCGCCGTTTCTTTAGTCACATGCAAAGCCATGCCAACAATGTATCCTTTAAGCGGCTTTTCCTTGACAAAACGTTGGCGCACCTTGAGTAAAGCTCCCATTTGACTTTCAGCCCAGGCGATATTTTTTTCACCTTGAGCAGATAATTTGATATCTCTTACGCTGTATTTTGCCATAATTTCCTTTTACTTCTTGTCATTGCGAGCCATCGAACAAAGTGAGAGGAGCGGCAATCTGCTACTTTAGCAGATTTGATTGAAGGCGCTGAAGCGCCAGATTGCTTCGTCGACTACTTCGTACGCTTCTCGCAATGACAGACTAAAATTCTCTAATTTTCTTTAATGTCTCGAACCGCTCTTCGATATCGGCAAGCTTCGTTTTTGACCGATAGTCCGCGCTAAATGCTTCAGCACAACAAGACGCGATGGCGCTACCATAAATAATACTGCGACGAATCGACGCATCGGATATTACTCCAACACCCGCCAAATATCCAATCAATCCGCCAGCAAAGCTATCGCCAGCCCCGGTTGGGTCACGTAGTTCCTCGAGTGGATAACTTGGCGCACTAAAATAGGCGTGACGCGAGAATAATAGTGCACCGTGTTCACCTTTTTTAATAATGACATATTCTGGACCCATATCAAGTAATATGCGACCGGCCTTAATTAAGTTGGACGAATCACATAATTGTCTCGCCTCACCTTCATTGATCACCAGCATATTGACGCGCGAAATGACCTCGCATAAAGCTACTTTATTGGTGGCAATCCAATAATTCATCGTATCCAGCACCACAAATGTCCGATGATCGAGTTGATCTAGCACCTTCGATTGTAGAGTTGGATCAAAGTTGGCCAGAAAAACAAATTGCACATTAATATAACTTTTTGGTAACTTGGGATTAAAATCGGCCAGACAGTTCAGCTCGGTTTTATGCGTTTTAGCTTGGTTCATATCATATTCATACGAGCCACTCCAGCGAAAAGTTTGGCCGCGATGCTCCACCCCAGCAAGATCAATTTGGTGTTTTTGCAGGAATGAAATGTGATCATCCGCAAAATCCTGACCAATAATTGAAACAACACCGGGCTGAACAAAATATGACGCCGCCAAAGCCGCATAAGTGGCACTGCCGCCGAGCGCATCTGCGGTTTCGCCAAACGGCGTTTTAACGCTATCCAGCGCCATCGTGCCCACAATAACCAAATTGATAGTATCTTTTCGCACAGAAGTTACCTTTTGCCTTCTTGTCATAATCTGGATTTAATCCCACACAAATCCATGACCAAAGTGTCCGTGAGCCGCCGTCTTAAGATAGATCGGACGCTTTAATTCCAACTGCTCAATAATCTCTTTGGGTTTGAGATGATATTTCTTATCTTTTAATAGATTAATCTCGCGGGCGTCGTCAGAGGCCTTAAGTTGCACATGGGCGGTGGCCATGACCGGCTCTGCCACCCCGATTGAATAGGCGATCTTGACTAGCGCCACCTCCGCACCCTCTCGTACCAAATCACAAGCGATTTTACGCGCCATATAGGCACCTGAGCGATCAACTTTAGATGGGTCCTTGCCCGAAAAACAACCACCACCAAGTGGAATCTGCGGGCCGTAATTATCCACTGCCAGTTTACGCCCAGTCAAACCAGTGTCAGCCGCAAAACCGCCGACCACAAATTGCCCGGTCGGATTGACAAAAAAACGTTTTGGCTTGAATGATTTAGCCAACTCCTCCAACGGCTTGTAACTTGCTTTCGGGGCGTGCATGGCGGAGATAACAACGGTATCCACATTGCCCTCATCATCCAGTGTCACTTGCGACTTGGCGTCCGGTCCAAACCCTTTCGGTAATTGACACAATATCTCACGGGCTAAAAACAGCTCCTGTGGAATCATCGCCTTGTTTTCAGCCGTGGCGTACCCCACCATAATACCTTGATCTCCGGCGCCGCCGGTATCAACACCTTGAGCTATATCGGGGCTTTGTGACACTACATTAATTGTCACACCAATAGCATCTGTATAGCCGATTGTTTTGTAAACATTTTTGGCGATTTGATCCATATAAACGAACGCTTTGGTGGTAAGCTCACCAGTTATGCTAATAATGCCGTGACCACCCATCACTTCAATCGCCACCCGAGATTTTGGGTCTTGACGCAAACATTCATCCAAAATGGCGTCAGATATTTGGTCGCAAACTTTGTCCGGATGTCCCGGAGCTACACATTCCGCCGTTTTCATTTATACCTCCCGATTATTTATTAATAATTAAAAAACTCTCATAAAAGATCAGAGAGCATCACTGCGTTTACTTGCTCTATAAGAGCAAGTCATATCTTTCTTCCAAATACCACACGGAAGAAATGGCACCGAAAGTAGTCTCGGTTGCCGGAACCAGCCTAGACTGATCCTCTCTTGATACAATGAATTGTTAAATACAGTAAATCATACAGTAACAAAATGCGCAATGGTTCGAGCGCCAGCGAGAACTAATGAGCGACAAGCGATTATGGTTTGTATGGTATGAGCTCACAACCTCGAAGTATATTCGTAAACATCTACGTAGGGCGATGTCCTCGCAGAAGGACTCCGCTCTTCTCGCTGGATAGACAAGGGTCTAACACGAATCGCCTGCGGGTGGCTCATGAGCCACCCCTACGAGTGAATAATAAATTTTACTTCAGATTTGTGAGCTCATACCTAAAAGCTACTGGCTACCTGCTACCAGCTATTATGACATTAGATTGCTAATCCTCGCATTTTTGAGTATATTGATGCTTGTAGTGCTAAGGACAAAAGTCCGTAGCACTTAGTGGCTCCTTACACTCGCCACAATAGCTTAAGGAAATTATTTAATGAAAAAAGCACTAATCACTGGCATTACCGGTCAAGATGGGTCATATTTGGCCGAACTTTTGCTCGATAAGGGATACGAAGTCCACGGTATTGTGCGGCGATCGAGTTCTATCAATTCAGCCCGCATTGACCACTTGTTTCGTGATATTCACGACGCTGAGGCACGACTGTTTTTGCACTACGGGGATCTGTCTGACTCGAGCAATTTAAGTCGGGTATTGGAAAAAATAAAACCGGATGAAATTTACAATTTAGGCGCCCAAAGTCATGTGCGGGTTAGCTTCGATACCCCTGAATATACCGCCAACGTTACAGGTCTCGGCACCTTGCGTTTATTAGATGCCATACGCGAATCCGGCATAAAAACCAAATTTTATCAGGCCTCTTCGAGCGAAATGTTCGGCAAAGTTCAAGAGGTGCCACAAACAGAAATGACCCCGTTTTACCCACGCTCACCTTACGGAGTAGCTAAAGTTTATGGTTTTTGGATTACCGTCAATTATCGCGAAAGCTATGGTTTGTTTGCCTGTAACGGCATTTTATTTAATCACGAAAGCCCTCGTCGCGGTGAAACGTTTGTGACGCGTAAAGTCACGCGTGGCATGGCGCGCATAAAACATGGTCTGCAAGAAAAATTATTTTTGGGTAATTTAGACGCCAAACGCGATTGGGGCTACGCCAAAGACTACGTTGAAGGAATGTGGCTAATGCTCCAACAAAAAACGCCGGACGATTTTGTGCTGGCGACCAATAAGACTTTTACGGTGCGGCAAATGGTGGAAGAGGCGGCAAAATTAATTGGTTTAGATTTAGTTTGGAAAGATGCTGGGCTAAATGAAAAAGGGATTGATCGCAAATCAAACAATACGATCGTCGAAATTGATCCGCGCTACCATCGCCCGGCTGAAGTAGACCTATTAATTGGTGATTATAGCAAAGCAAAAAAGATACTGGGCTGGGAACCAAAAACCAGTTTTGATCAATTAATTGAATTAATGGTTGAACACGATTTACAAGACGTATTAAAACAGATCAACCACTGATCGTTTTTTATTAAACGTAGACGATCAGTGAAAGTCACTAGGCCAGCTGTGATTAAATTAATGAATCAATCTTTTCGCCATGAAGTTGAGACTAAGCATAAATTAGCTAACTTTATTGAGCATTCAACGGTTTTAAGTATGTCCGAACAGTGCGCCCAGTTCGAAATTGCCTTTGCGAGGAAACAACAGCGCTCCTACGCCACCTTTGTGACCAGCGGTAGCATTGCTAACTTAATCTTAATTCAGAGTCTGCTCAATTTAGGTCGGCTCAAAAAAGGCCAAAAAGTGGGCGTGTCGGCTCTAACTTGGGCGACCAACATTATGCCCATAATTCAGCTAGGGCTCGAACCAGTTACGCTTGATTGCGAGTTAGACACTCTGAATATATCACCGCATATTTTAGAAGCGCAGATATCACATTTGGACGCGCTTTTTTTAACCAATGTACTCGGGTTTAGTGACGATATCGCTTCGATAAGAGCGATGTGTACAAAACATCAGGTGTTGTTTATTGAAGACAACTGCGAATCTTTGGGTTCGATCGTAAACGGACAATTACTGGGCAACTTTGGTCTAGCATCAACGTTTTCGTTTTTTGTTGGACATCATATAAGTACTATCGAAGGCGGAATGATCGTGACCGATGATGTAGATTTATACAATATGATGATTATGGTGCGCGCGCACGGTTGGGATCGCAATTTGGATGCGGATAGTCAAAAAAAACTTCGCACTCAGCACAAAATTGACGATTTTTACGCGCGTTACACCTTTTATGATTTAGCCATAAATGGCCGCCCGACGGAAATAAATGGACTTTTAGGCAATACTCAAATTGGCTTTTGGGATGAGATTGTGCAAAAACGGGCCAGTAATTTTCAGCGGTTTCAAAGTGCCATCGCTCAAAACCCAAATCTGCATTCAATCAAAACCGACCACATGGACTTGGTTTCCAACTTTGCCATGCCAGTAATTGCTAAAACAGCCAAAGTGTTCGATCGATTGAGAGATCAGTTCGCGAAAGCTGACGTGGAAATTCGCCCCGTGATCGCGGGGGACATGAGCCAGCAACCGTTCTTTCGCAAATATTACCCAAATCCTGATATATGTAAAAACGCTAGCTACATTCATCAATACGGATTTTACTTCCCCAATCATCCCGAATTGACTGAAAGCGAAGTTGAACTACTATGTAATTTGGTTAGGGCATAAATAATGAAAATTGATAAAAACGCTAAAATTTATATCGCCGGTCACAAAGGTATGGTGGGCTCGAGTATCGTGCGAAAGTTTACCAAAGAAGGATACACAAATTTAATCACGCGATCTCTTGAGGAACTCGATCTGCTAGATCAAGCAAAAGTAAAAGATTTTTTTGCAACTGAAAAGCCAGAGTATGTCATTCTCGCGGCCGCGCGCGTTGGCGGCATTAAAGCTAATATGACCTATCCCAGCGAATTTTTGTATGAAAACTTACAGATTCAAAATAACGTTATATGGGCGGCTCACGACACAAACGTCAAAAAACTGATGCTTCTTGGCACCAGCTGTGTTTACCCTCGCGAATGCCCACAACCAATGGAAGAGGAGTATTTAATGACTGGCGCGCTTGAGCCCACAAACGAGGGGTACGCTTTGGCTAAAATTACTGGTATCAAAATGTGTCAATCCATATTTGAGCAGTACAAGCAAACTTTTATTTCCTGTATGCCCACCAACATCTACGGCGAAAATGATTATTACGATCCCATAAAAGCTCACGCTCTGCCCGCCCTACTCTCGCGCATTCATCAAGCCAAAGTGGATGACACCAAAGAAGTGGTGGTGTGGGGTACGGGTAAGGCGAGACGGGAATGGTTGTATGTGGACGATCTAGCCGATGCGGTGTTTTGGATGATGCAAAACTACGACCAAAAAGAGTTTGTGAACGTTGGCACAGGTAAAGATCATTCGATCAAAGAATTGGCTGAAATGATTGCTCAAACAGTCGGATATAAAGGTAAACTAGTCTTTGATACGACCAAGCCAGACGGTATGCCGCAAAAATTGTTGGATGTGTCCAAAATGACTAGCTTGGGTTGGAAAGCTAAAATTGATTTAATGACGGGGCTAAAAAAAACATACAAATTATATTTAAGGAATAATTGTGCTTGAAACATCAGAGCCCATATCAAATGTAGAAACTGAAAAACGCCGTTATGACTATGATGCCATTGTGGTTTTAGGCGGCGGTCTACACAAAGAAGGTGAAAAGTTTTACCCAACCGATTATCGCGAAGCCGATTCTGATCCTTTTGGTATGCTTGGAGCAGGTATGCGCATTGTGGCGGCTACTGAACTATATCTTCAAGGCAAAGCCAATAACTTTGTATTTACAACTGGAGTGACTGACAAAAATAAGGAAAAATTTAAGCACGAAGTTGTGCCGACTGAAGCGTCGGTTTATCAAGATAAGTTTGAGCGCATGCTACACGGACTAAACGATAGCGCCGAATACCACGACAGATTCGCCAATCTCGAGGATCCAAATATTTTATTAGAAGATCGATCGAATTCAACTCTAACGAATATCCAAAACATTTGCCAGATGATTTTGGACAATCATTGGCTTAAAGTGGCCATTGTCTCGAGCGATTATCATATTCCTAGAGTTTCGGCGTTATATGAACAAGCACTACCAAAGCTCCCCGAGCTCGATTTTTGTCAAATTAAGTTTATTAGCGCGGAAAATTACGTTAAAGAAACTATTCCGGGCAAATATGATGAAGTGATTGATCGGTATTATAACACTCCACAAGCATTGGAAAGAATTAAAAATGAACAAGAGGGTTTGAAAGACATCGAAGCAGGGCGCTACGCTCTCGGCGAATTCCAGCTGACAGAACGAAATCCGGCATCGGATCAGAATTAAATGGATTTGCCCATGTTCACTCGCAACCATCATTTGATCATTTGTCACTCATCATTCTACTGTCTACCCCGAACCAATTGCTCAAACGGCGTCAATCAGGTAATGTGATAAAAAAATAGCAGTGGAGACTTAATATGATAAAATCAACATTTTGGACTGGCAAAAAAATTTTGGTCACTGGCGGTGACGGTTTTTTGGGAACACATCTTGTTGCTGAATTAAAGCGTCGTGGAGCCACCGATATTACTATTCCGCATCATCCTGAAGTAGATTTGTGCAAACTAGAAGATTGTCGTCGAGTTGTTTCGGGAATGGATCTTGTTATTCATCTGGCCGCCAAAGTCGGTGGAATAGGGTTGAACCAAGCCAAACCAGCCGAACTCTACTATGACAATTTAATTATGTCGGCCCAACTAATGGAGGAAGCGCGCAAAGCCGGCGTCAAAAAATACGTGGCACTCGCCACTATTTGTTCTTACCCCAAGTTTACACCCGTTCCGTTTGAAGAAACGTCACTTTGGCAGGGCTACCCCGAAGAAACAAACGCGCCTTACGGTATCGCCAAATTAGGTCAGTTAGTGCAATCTACCGCCAGTCGACAGCAATACGGCTTTAATAGCATTGTGCTTTTCCCAGTTAATTTATATGGTCCGGGCGACAACTTCGATCCTCAAACCTCGCACGTCATTCCAGCGCTCATTCGTAAAGTGGCCGATGCAAAAAAGGCAGGCGCGGATCACATTGTGTTGTGGGGCACCGGCCGTGCCACCCGTGGCTTTTTGTATGTTAAAGACGCGGCGGAAGGCATTGCTTTAGCCGCCGAGAAGTACAATAAATCGGAAGCGGTTAATTTGGGCACCCCGATTGAGATTAGTATATTGGATTTGGTCAAAACGATTATGAAACTAATGCAGTACGACGGCAAAATAGAGTTCGACACTTCAAAGCCAGATGGCCAACCACGACGTGGCTTGTCAATTGTGAAGGCGCAAAAAGAATTTGGCTTCACCGCCAAAACCAGCTTTGAACAGGGCTTGAATGAAACTATCGATTGGTACGAGAAAGAATTGCCTAATTCCAAATAATCTATATCTCCAAGCTTGGTTGCAAATAATGAGATGATAATGAATGCGAGCGACAATGACTGCAAAAAACAATCATGCTATCCTTGTGAGCGTTATTCTGCCGATCTACAACGGGCAGAAATATTTAAAAGAATCTATAGATTCGATTCTGACTCAAACGTATCACAATTTGGAATTAATTATTATCAACGACGGATCAACGGATAATTCAGAAGCCGTGATTCAAAGCTTTAATGATCCCCGCATTCGCTACTATAAACAAATTAATCATGGACTGGCTTTCACCTTAAATAGGGCCATTGATGTTGCCAATGGCCGATACATTGCCAGACAAGACCAAGATGATCTATCACGCCCAAATCGGCTTGAAAAGCAGGTGGCGTTTTTGGAAGCGCACCCCACGTACGGTGTCGTCGGGACATGGGCTAACATATTAGTCGAGAATAAGCTGACAAATCGTTCTCATAATCACCCAACCACCAACGCCGATATCAAATTTGCATTGTTATTTGACAATCCGTTTGTGCATAGCTCGGTGATGATGCGAAAAAATATTGTAAATTCTGTCGGCGGATATTCAATCGATCCTTCTCGCCAACCGCCCGAAGATTACGAATTATGGTCGCGCTTGTTCAATCAATGCGATTTTGCCAACATTGGCGAATATTTGCTGAAATACCGCGAGACCCATGGGAGTATGTCTCGAGTTGTGCCTGATCCATTTAGTCAAAAAGTAATACAAATCAGCGCCGAGAATATTGCTCGCGTCCTACAAAGACCAAATAACGACGAGGTTCGAATATTGGCACAAATGGCGCATCAGCCAACTGACAGTTCTGGCGTTGCTCTGTCGGAGCTGTTAAATACACTAGATCGGTTAGCGCAAAAAAATGGCTGTAATAACAAACAGTTAAGCCAAATCAAACGCGTCATTAAGCGTAATTATTTAAGCCGTGGTTGGCGAAAGCACCCCGAACACATTATAAGATTAACTACCGGTGCCACAAAACGCATCGCTACTGGCATTAAAAATGCATTTGGAGGCACATGAAAACTTGTTTAATTGGTGGAGCCGGATTTTTAGGGACTCATTTAACCAAAGCACTGCTAGATAATGATCGCGATGTTGTAATACTGGATCGTATTGAAGGAGTCGGTCATAAACGCGTTAAATCTATTATTGGCGATTATGGGGATAAATCACTGTTGAAAAAAGCATTAGATGGTGTCGACGAGATTGTGCTATTGGCATACGCTTCGGTGCCAAAAACCAGCTTTGAAGACCCGTCGGCAGATATGTTGAATAATCTCCCGCCGGCATTAGCTTTCTTTGAAACTGCATCTAAACTACCATTGAGAAAAGTAGTGTTTGTTTCGTCTGGTGGCACCGTTTACGGCACTAACACTGCGCCAGTAATTACTGAAAACCATCCAACCAATCCGATCTCTCCTTATGGCATTACCAAATTGGCAATCGAGAAATACGCGCAGATGTTTCACGTGTCAGATAATTTACCTTGCGTCATAGTGCGGCCAAGTAACGCTTACGGCGAAGGACAGCGGCCATATTCCGGTCAGGGGTTAATCGCCACCTTAATTGCCTCTTTTTTAAACAATAAGGATGTGACCCTATTCGGCGGAAAAGAGATTGTGCGCGATTATATTCACGCGAGTGATATCGCATCAGCCATAGTGGCTACACTCGACCATGGCAAACCCGGACAATCCTACAACATCGGAACAGGCGTTGGCACATCAAATATTGAAGCGCTCACGTTGATTGAAAAAATTGCTAAAAAACACAAAGTAACATCACCAAAAATTATTTTCAAAGCGCCAAGAATTTTTGACGCTAAATCTAATGTGCTTAATTCTAGCAAATTACAACGTGCGTCTGGCTGGACACCAAAAATTGATTTGGAAAATGGTCTTGCCGAAACGTGGAGGTGGTTAATCACGCAAAATTTCAAATAAAATTGCAAAATTTGCCCATCTCTGTGCTCCTTGTTATTCAGCCGTCAAACAGCTAATATATGATAGATGAAAATCACTACTCCAATACAAAAAAGTAATAATGACGCCGCAATTCATTATGAAATAAAACCGCCAAAAGGCCTCGTTAGAATTAACTGGGTCGAGCTTTGGCGCTATAAAGAGCTCTTTTATATTTTTGTCTGGCGCGATGTTAAAGTGCGCTACAAACAAACCGTACTTGGCTTGGTTTGGGCGATTTTTCAGCCCATTGTGACCATGATTATTTTCAGCATATTTTTTGGCCGATTAGCTAAAATACCGTCAGATAATGTTCCATATCCGATATTTGTTTTTACTGGTCTATTATTTTGGACTTACTACCAAACCGCTCTCACAAACGCCACCGGCTCATTGGTTGAAAATGAAAATATCATTAAAAAAGTGTACTTCCCGCGCATGATTATGCCAGTGTCGTCTACCATAACCCCATTGGTCGATTTTTTGGCGGCACTGTTAGTGTTGTTCGCAATCATGATTTATTATCAGTACCCTCCCCACGTTTTAGGCATTTTAACTTTGCCATTGCTCCTTTTTATGTCCATGATTTCGGCTTCTGGACTGGGTTTTTTTATGGCTTCACTCAACGTTAAATATCGAGATGTGCGATATATCTTGCCGTTCTTCATTCAACTTTTACTTTACGTTACACCAGTCATTTACCCGATTAGTTTAATTCCGCATAAGTTTCAAGCATTATTATACATCAACCCAATGACTGGCGTCATAACCGTGGCTCGAAATCTAATTTTAGGCTCAGGAGTAATAAACTGGAGTTTTGTTGGCATATCAGTACTTTCAAGCATCATCATATTTACTTTAGGATTGGCCTATTTTAGAAAAACCGAACGCTTTTTCGCGGATGTGATTTAGTTCGTAAAGTTTGTAAAGTAAAAAGTTTGTAAAGTGATAGAGAGAGAGGCATTGTGAAGATTGAGAGATTTGAAGACATTATTGCTTGGCAGAAATCGAAAACACTCGCTTTGCTCATCTATGCTGATTTTAAAAATTGTCGTGATTTTGCCTTTAAAGATCAGATTCAGCGAGCATCCCTTTCGGTTATGAATAATATCGCTGAAGGATATGAACGGATGGGGAACAAAGAGTTTAGCAAATTTCTGTATATTGCCAAAGGATCGTCGGGAGAAGTGCGATCAATGCTAATTATTGCTCGTGACTTTGACTATCTATCTCAGGCAAATTTTGATAATCTGTATACTCTATCCATTGAAATTTCGAAAATACTTTCAGGCTTAATTAAATCAATCCAATGAAAAACTTCTTTCTTTACAA
>CAZQEC010000024.1:0-9589 GCA_964591565.1 uncultured Candidatus Saccharibacteria bacterium
CAGGGATTGAATTTGACCTCGTTTTGAGTTTAGATCACCAATGACATCTCCCATAAAGTCTTCGGGTGTTATAACTTCAACTTTCATAATCGGTTCTAAAATTGTTGGATTTGCCCGTTTGACCGCTTCCTGCAGGGCCATTGAGCCGGCAATTTGAAACGCCATTTCGCTCGAGTCAACATCGTGAAACGTCCCATCATATAAAGTGACGCATAAGCCCTCAACTGGGTATCCGGCAATAATACCGCGCTCCATCGCCTCTTTGACCCCTTTTTCAACGGCCGGAATGTATTCTTTCGGAATAGATCCGCCCACTATCTTATTTTCAAAATCTAGTCCAACGCCAGTTTCGTTTGGCTTAACTCGAATGTAAACGTGGCCATATTGCCCACGACCACCGGATTGACGAATAAATTTGCCCTCTTGCTCTACTTCGGCGCGGATTGTCTCTTTATATGCCACCTGCGGCTTGCCAGAGGTTACTTCGACTTTGAATTCGCGCTTCATGCGATCAACAATAATCTCCAAATGCAACTCGCCCATACCCGAGAGAATAGTTTGACCTGTTTCATGATCTGATTTAACTTTTAGAGTTGGGTCTTCATCAACTAGCCTGGAAATGGCGATGCCCATTTTCTCTTGATCTTGTTTGGTTTTTGGCTCAACCGCCATCGAAATAACTGGTTCTGGGAAGGTAATGTTTTCCAGTCGCACCAAGTGTGATGGGTCACAAATAGTGTCTCCGGTGCGAGTGGCTTTTAATCCGACCGCCGCCGCAATGTCGCCTGCGTAAACTTCATTAACATCTTCACGATGATTAGCGTGCAAGCGCAAAATGCGCCCGATTCGCTCTTTTTCACCGTTAGTGGTGTTCATTACGTAAGACCCCGATGTTAAAACTCCACGATAAACTCGGAAAAAGATTAATTTTCCGACAAAAGGATCCGCCGCTACTTTGAATGCTAACGCCACAAACGGCTTGTCGTCCTCTGGTAGTATGGTAAGCTCTGTTTCGGTTTTGGTTTCATGGGCAATCACTGCTTTGGCATCTAAGGGAGATGGCAGATATTCAACAATGCCATCAAGCAAAGTTTCCACTATGACGCCCCGTCCATCGCCACCTAATACGGCGTAAAAATCGCCTTTTAAGACGCTTTTGCGAATGGCGGATTTTAATTCATCTACAGTTAGTTCTTGGCCCGATAAGTATTTTTCCATCGCCGAATCATCGGCTTCAACCGCTTTTTCAATTAGTTCAGTGCGATATTTTTCAACTTGTGCACTCATATTGGACGGAATTTCGGTCTCGACCAAGTTTTTGTCTTTATAGTCGCCGTATTTATAGGCCTTCATTGCCACTATATCTACAATACCATTAATTGATTGCTCAAAACCGATTGGTAGTTGAATTGGGTATGCGTGCGCTGACAATCGTTCGCGTATTGAGGTGAGCGATTTATAAAAATCGCCACCAGTTTGATTAATTTTATTAATAAAACAAATGCGCGGCACCTGATATTTATCGGCTTGACGCCAAACCGTTTCGGATTGTGGCTCAACGCCCATTTTACCGTCAAAAACGACCACCGCGCCATCGAGTACGCGCAAACTGCGCTCTACTTCTACCGTAAAATCTACGTGTCCGGGTGTGTCAATAATGTTGATACGATGATCTTTCCAAAAACAGGTGGTAGCGGCGGCGGTAATGGTAATGCCACGTTCGCGCTCTTGCTCCATCCAGTCCATTGTCGCCTCACCCTGGTGCACTTCACCAATTTTATGCACGCGACCAGTGCGGTACAAAATACCCTCGGTAACGGTAGTTTTGCCCGCATCAATGTGAGCAATGGTGCCAAAGTTGCGCGTGTTGGCTAATGAGTATTCACGTGGCATAAAATGATCTCCTGTACATAAAAATAAACCTCTTCAGTCCAGAATTCATTATAACACGATCAGTCAGAAAACGGAAGACGGACGGGCGACAGAGGACTGAGGACATATAATATAATACTCGCGTGGAGATTGAATAAAAAATTATATTGTTCCTCCCTGATACCTAATACGCTATACCTGATACCGACTTCAATTCGTCTCAACACAAGATTCTGGAATTTCCGGGATTGCTGGCGGCGTAGGCAAGCGACAACCAACGCCATACAAATTGGGATAGTTTTGATTAAAATTCCCGAGCTTATAAGTATCCCAAATTGGTGTGGCTCTAAATAGCACTTTATATTTGCCTTCTTTGGCTACATCGCCACCGTTTCTATCTGCATCATTTGTGTTTTCTAACGCCGCCCATAATGAATATGCGATCGGGTTAGCAGAATTAACTTCGTATGCATACACATTACCTTTATTGGACACTGTCCACGGGTGTTCACCGACACATTTACCACGCGGATCAGTTGGCAAAATGGTCAGATAATTGGCAAGTTGCGACTGCAAACTGGTCCAGTTAACTAAACTATCACCGGAAATACAATCTGCAAAATCGGTGTTAGTAGGCGCACTAAGTTTAGGATAAACACCCTTATCGCGCTTAAAAAGAGACATTGCCACTTTAACCGATTGCAAATCTACCTTACGCCGACTATCGCGCGCCCGTACTTTAGAACCATTAAATGAATTAAGACCAATGCTGGCCAAAATGCCAATAACGACAATTACGACCAGAAGTTCAATGATACTGAAGCTTCTTTTTTTCATATACTTATTGTAACGAATGAACCGCAAGTAGCAAGTGGCATTAGAAGTATAAGGTATTATGTATCAGGTATTAGGGGAATACAAAGTAATTTTCAATTTTCAATTTTCAGTGAATTACCAATTACACAATTATCAGGAGGAGTATTAAATATAATAGTAGCTTAACTACTCAATGCGTTGGGGCGTTTGAAACTATTTACCAGTTGCTACCTTGTAACTAACACTTCTGCCCATCGTGCCGATTTGGGTTAAATGACCGCTTTTTTCGAGTTCATTTAGGTAACGGCCAACGGTCGAGTCGGACACTTTGAGTAAGTTTTGCAGTTCGTCGTTCGTAACTACATCTTTGCCGTCAATGAATTCAATCGCCTTTTTGATGTTTGCCTGATGCTCAAGCGCCATCTTTTCCGTTAGCGATTCCGCATTAGCGGGTGTGCGTTTGACCAAGTAGCCAACCATGAAACCAACTACCGCGCCAATGACGAGCCAAAGTATGTTCATGAGTTAATTTTATAGCACATTGCTATTCTGATCAACTAGTTTGCGTCCACGTTCCTTACGGTCCAATTTCTGGCTCATGCAAAACTTCCCGCTCAAATTGGCCAAAACTTTAAACGCTTCTTGCTCAACTTTATCTTCGGTCATATTTTTAGCTCCAAGGCTTTTTCTATTGGTTGTATTAGCTCGACAAGATTTTTAAGGTCAGACTCTATCAAAACGGCAGACAATTGATTAGAGATCTCAGTCTTTAGTTCCTTTAACTGGTTATAATCATCTTTCAAATCTACAATCTTTTGTAAATCTACATTCTTTTTTCTTCCAGCTCTAATGTATAAGTCGTCTGGCATGTATTGTTCCATACTATTTTCCGGTAATTCGAATAACCGATCGCCGATATTATACCTTAGCTCATCAACAGTTGGCTGTGTTTGCGTATTTGGCTTATCCACCAACACAACCACCTTGTCCTTATAGAAAGATTCCTTATTCACATATGGAGTAAGGCATGATTCAAACGCGAGCCTGTAATTGTCTGCACCCGCAACACTCCTTGCGGATATTATGCTTAAATCCCAACTATTAGTACCTTTTAGTTCGCATATTTTTTGAATGACAACTTGATCGGATGATCCCTCAACAACAATAAAATTTTTTGGGAACAATAAATCCTCCGGGCTCGCACCCAATAACTTATATACGATATCATAAAGTTCAATGTCTGACTGAAGTGGCTTGACTTCAACATTTCCCGCTTCTTTAGTTACGATATAGTTCGAACCTATATTTTGACGATTTAAAAAAAGGTGCGAATGTGTAGTTACAACTATGTTTTTATTTTTTGATGCCTCGTATAACATGTTGCGAACATATTTTTGAATTGACGGTTCTATAGATTGTTCGGGTTCGTCAATCAATAGAAATTTGATGTTTGGATCAGTTAGTGCAGCAATTATGGGAAGCACTGTCCGCAATCCTGAACCGTGGCGACCAATACCAATACCGTCGATAATCAATTGGTTGCCAGCCATAATATTTATATTGGAAAAACCGAGTTTCTTGAGTAGCTCGTCGCTGGAATTTAGTTGAGTTCGTTGACTGTGATTGGAGATTAATAATTTAAAAGCAGTTTGGCTACTATGTGTTGGTACAGAATAGATAATAGGGGCAGTCTGAAGTTGATTGTAAATATTAGTATTGTATTGCTCGAGAGTGTTACCACCAACCTCATGAGTTGGCTCGACGAATATTCTTTCTGGCAATAATAGGCATATTTGGTTGTTAAATGGTTCATTTGATTCAATTAGTGACTTGAAAATAAATTGTAATAATGTGGATTTGCCAGCGTCATTCTTACCGACAAGAACTGTATAACCCTCTGGTATGTCAAAGGTAAACTCTCCCTTAAGTGCCCCGTATGGAGCTTGTGATGGAACACTAAAATTCATATTTCGATCCTCCCAGAAATTAATCGTGGCAAATGTGAGTCGCAAGTATGATTCAACACCTCATGTTCAACTATATATTCACTCATAATTTTGATTTATCAATATCCAATTCATACATTGCTTAATAGATTTTAATAATATTTTTTATAATGAATTATTAGTTTTGATATTTTGTACGCTAATTATAAACAAAACTGCGCTTAAATTCTCTTTGAGAGATTTTGCTATGTTTTGGAGTGTTGAAACGATCTAAATCTTCTTTTATTTTTCTAGCCAAGTGAAAAGCAAAGTTTACAGCAACAGCATTACCTATCATTTTATACCCATCAGCAATGTCTCGATATTTGAAAATAAAGTCATCAGGAAAAGTTTGAATTCTGGCACATTCTCTGACAGAAAGACGCCGATATTTGTGCTCTTCACCCGGAACAAAAATTCTTTTATTTTGTTCAACGAATTTCATTTTTGGTGCTTGTGGGTGAATAGGTGCGTGGCGTCCACCCGCTTGAATTGTAAATGATGGTTCGTCCCAACACCTCACGCGATTTCGGGACATATATATGGTTGAAAATTCTCCGTTCATATATTCATGGTTTGGAATAATAAGATCAGCTCCATTAGTTTTATTTCCATCTTTAGCCGGTTTTGCTAGTCGTAAATCATATATAGCATCCTTAAGTGTTGGCTTATATTTTTGTGGATCCGGAAATTCAAACTTTATTCCCAATTTGTTATTATAACCAACAATTATTACTCTAAGTCGATCCTGTGGCACATCATAATCGCTGGCGTTTAATAATTTGCAAGATATTATGTAACCAGCATTTTCAAATTCCTTGATAATGTTTGAAAATGCCACTTTGTGTTTAGGATGAAGAATGCCCGAAACATTTTCTGCTAAGAAAAAAGCTGGCTGTTTCTTCTTGAGAATGCGGATATAATCATAAAATAATTGACCTCTCTCATCATTTATCCCACGTCCAGCACCTGCTTCACTCCAACTTTGGCATGGCGGTCCACCAATAATTCCATCAACATCTGGAATTTCGGAAGCATGTACATTAACAATGCTTCTCTTGTCTAATTTTGCTTTTGGAAAATTATATTCAAATGTTTCCCAAATGGAAACATCAAATTCATTTGCCCAAATTACATCAAATTTGGCTTTTTCAAAACCGAGATCTAACCCACCGGCACCTGTAAATAATGAAGCTAATTTCATACTATTTTCTAAACCTTAATAGTTTTGCCTGCAGTAATTTTGCAGGGTTATTTGGCGATTTAATATTGATATCTTCTATCAAAAAATTATTGCTAACTAAACTTTCAAGCCTTTTCCGATCTATTTCTGGGAAAGCTAAGTATTTGTCTTTCAATAAAATCGCATTGACGACAAAATTAGTGTTTTGTTCATTAATCACTACGTAATTAAACACCTTCATGGGATTTTCAATGCCCCACATTCCACGGATTCGCAGGTAAGTTATCCCTAATGGATCAACTCGATTAACTCTGCCAAGTTCGATAGTTTTTGAAAATTCAACATCTTGTAAATCATTGACGCCTTTTGAAATCTTATCTCGTATTCTCTCATAAACTTCTTGGTTTGCTGAATAGCAAGTGCCGTAAATAAACCATAATGCCTTGAGTTTACCCTCCTTTGTGACACCAACAGCATATACTAGGTCTTTCTCACGCCAATCTTCGCAGTTTCTGCAAGCATTCGTTATCATTGGATTATCAATATGTAGCTTGTTTTTAGGATATGAGCTATTTAGCGCAATTCCAGCACTTAGGCTTTCAATCTTTTTTACTTCTATTGCATCGCCACGCTTAATAATAAAATCTGGTGGATTATTTTGATTTCCAATATAAGAAAAATATTTTCTGTGAATTTCATTTTTCTTTTCAAGATCAATTTCATTTAGTGAATTACAAAATAAATCTTTGACATAAAGTTCCAAAGCATCACCCATACTATTTGCCCGATTGGCGGCACGATAACGAGTACCCAAATTTGTAATCGGGTTATTCACTAAGTTTGCAAATGCAACCAGTATATTTGTATCCATAATATTATCTTAATAAATCCTTAGCAATAACACGTTGGCAATGTTTATTAGTATATCAGCATTTCATTACTGTAGCTATCTGGTCAAAAACATCTCGTTTTTCGTTGTCAGCTAGGTTCATAGTTCCCCTACACTAACAGGTGAAATATCCCGTTCTTTCCGGAATGTTTTTAATCCAAGTTTTGCATCGTCGATTAAATTTTTTATAGATGATTCTGGACCAATCCACTCAGACCAGTACTCCTCATTGAGCTTTAATCTATTTGAGGCAGTTGAGAGCAATGTTTGAATTTCTGCAATAAACTCGACGCACATTGTTATTCCTTTATGAGTGAAAAAAGGGAAATGATCGGTAGCCAGATCGCCTGAATGAGCAACTGCTCGGTGTCTCTGATCTGTTATTTCATTAATTGTTTTTTTAATTTTTTTAATTTCATCATCTTTGATCGCATCCAGTGCCAATAGCGACTTAGCACTACCCCTGTCAACAAAAGTGGGAATTCTAACTATGAGCGTGCAATATATAGTATGAAGTATTGTAACAATACCTTGCCCGTATCGATCATTATTTTTTTGCCACAAGTTAGCGAGCCGTTGATAAATCGCGCATAAAGATTGAAGTTTACTGGCCTCTTTACATAAATAATGCCATAATTCTCTTTTTTCATCCTCGGTAAGTTTCATATCCCAATCCGATCGTTCCAGTCACTCAAGTCTTTCACTGGTAACCTACTTGAATAGCCAATATCGAGTCCGGTTGTAGTAGCAACGTTTGCGCTCATTGCATACGATTGAGTCACCATAACTTGTTTATATGGAGCATATGACTTAGACGGCGGATCATCGGGTAATTGTGATGCGCACGACGGACATACTAACGGGATTGTGATATTGACTGCTAAAACTGTAGCAAAAAACAATGTTTTACATCTAGCACAGAGTACATGACTTTCCCTACTTTTAGCTATTTTCTTAGATTTCATGCTACAATCATACCCCAAAATCACTCCATTAGCCAGTGTCAGAATTAGCAGGTAGTTAGAAGTAAGTAGTAGGTAGCGAGTAGTTAATTTCTCCACTTCGGGGGTGCCCGCCTGCCGTCAGGCAGGGAGTAGCTTCACACTTTCTTAACCTCTTTGAGTCAAACACGAGGCTAGATACGATAATTAACTCGCGTATGCAAATAGATTATCGTATATCAACTATTTCCTATATATAGTCCAATATGTTTCAAAAACTTGTTTTCACACCTCCGAGGTGATTTAGCTTCACACCTAGGTAATGATTGGTCCAACTAGCGACAAATTGTCACCGACCGCTGATCTAGGCGGATTATGAGCGCGTTTCTCCGTTTCTCCTCCTCGGTTTCTTTTTTGCAAAACCTCACCGTTAGGGACATCGCAAAATGTCACCTAGCAAAACAGTTTTAGTTATTTACGATCGCGAAAGTCTTTAAATGATTGAGTTAAACAGCCAACTTGCTTTGCGACGTTGTATAAATCTCGATCTTCAGTAACTAATACAAAGCTGTTTTTGATACAAGTCTCAGTAATTAGTGCATCTTCAATGTTATTTTGTTTTTGATTATTTAGTTTATCAAGTTTCAGTTTGATAGACTCATACAAACTATCTTTTCTCGTCCATTTTGCCATGCCCCATCTTGAATGACCCCAAACTGCAGATTCAGTCGATCGAATTTGTCGCTTATTTGCATTTAAAGTAGCCCCATTAAAAAGAAAAACTTCATCTGGGGAACCGTCATTTAAAAGTTCACGAAATACTGAGATTAAATAATCTCTCCTTTCTTCGTTAGGTGTCTTCATTATTTCATCTATCTGAATATGGGTTGCGATAAACACGGTATTTGGATCCTTAAGAGAGTGAACGTCAATTTGATTATCAATGATTAAATTAAATATGTTAGTATCAAACATTACAATCACCATTTCGCTCATCCCATCCGCCTTTCAGGGTTATTATCGTTATAATGTTTTAGTTCCGAATCTTTAACCTTATTATTTTTTTGGAGTAGCTTTTTCACCTCTCGGTCAAAGTCGGAAACATAGTTTTTGTCCTGTACCTTGCGATATTTTTCATATTCTACTAATGCCAACGTTTCAGCCACTTCGCGGCTCACTTTTCCGGTGTCGCCAAGTATCTGTCGCTCATTAAACTTTAAAAATGCATTTAATTTTTCTACCCAATCATTCATCCGCATCAGAATTCCGCGCTTCGCCTGCATTTCCGCAAAATCAAGATACATAGTCACAATTCTGTTGAGATGATCAAGTTCTTTTTCGTTCAGATAATTTTTTGCGATCACGACATCGGTCTCCCTAATCTTGCCTTTTGGAGAGTTTTTCCAAACAGAGAGTCCCATATTTGCCCGCTTGCTATCCACTCTTTCGCGTATTATTTCCGCAGCAGTTTTTCCAGTAATTGCAAAGTGGAGTTTATTTTGCACTGTCGCGAAAAATTGTTTGGTAATTTCTTCGTCCGGATTATAATCGGCGCTACACCCGGCATAAATATCAGTGATTTTTTGATACATCCGACGTTCGCTGGATCGAATATCCCGAATACGTGCCAACTGCTCTTCAAAATAATCCTTGCCAAAAATGGTGTTCGGATTTTTTAGCCGTTCATCATCCATGGTAAACCCTTTAATGATGTATTCTTTTAACCTTTCAGTGGCCCAGATGCGAAAAAGTGTGGCCTGCGAGCTGTTGACCCGATACCCGACGGAAAGAATGGCATCGAGATTATAAAACTTTGTATTGTAGGTTTTGCCGTCCGCGGCAGTATGTTCCAAAATGGAACTAACTGAAATTTCGTTTAATTCCCGACTTTCGAAGATATTCT
>CAZQEC010000024.1:9599-17335 GCA_964591565.1 uncultured Candidatus Saccharibacteria bacterium
TGGTGATAGCTGGTCTTTGTACACCAAACAAAAGAGCTATTTTGTCTTGCGTAAGCCAGATATTTTCATTATGCAAAAATATCTCTACTTTCACCTTGCCATTTGGCGTGGTGTAAAGTAAAAACTCTGTAAAACTGTTATTGGGTACGATTTGATTCTTTTTTTTCATAATATCTTTCCAAAATTGGGAATTTCAACAAGGTGTCTCCCTACACAGGATGATACCTTGAGCGCGCACACAGTATCTCGCATCTTGCCGTCTGGCGCCGGAAGTTTCAACCGGTGACAGTTTGTCTCCACTTCACTTCCTTCGTGGCGAAATCTTTCCGCCAATTTATTCCAATACTTTCTAGCCACTTGAAAGTCTGGTTGATTGGTTAGCGCCTGGACAACATCAACCACCGAAAACCACCACTCGTTTTTATAAATAACTTTACGGATTTCATTTTTGCGAAAAATTGCGATTCTGTTTAGTGCTTCTTCGGTCATGGCTTATATCCAATCTTCTTTAAGGTTGTACTCTGTGTGATATAATCATATTATTTATGATACACGAACATTTACCATAAACAAGTACCAAAAACTACTCACCGCGTTGGGGCGTTAGTACAAGATGGAGTCTCCTTCAACAGGGCCCTCCCTGCGAGATTGTAGTGTATGCGTAGCAGGTATCAAGTAGCGCTACACATAACCGCATCGCATTTTATGTATCGGATGTTTTGTTTCGTTACTTTATATCGCTTCAGAACTGAGTCTGCTGATATATTTAACACAATTATTTTTTCTTCATCTTAAAAGTTATAAATAAGAATGAGATCAAACCAGCAATAAATATTAACGCTCCCAAATAGTCAGTACTGATACGAATATATTCAAGGGTTGTACAACCGGCGCCGAATTGGCATTTGTCACTTACCGACGGCAAAAAAAGAACGCTGAGAATAAATATTGCAACACCGATAAAAATAAATTTGGTTTTCTTAATCATATTTATGAAAATCGGGCGAAGTGAGCAAAGGCCTTATTTGCCTCTGCCATACGATGCATTTCATCGCGTTTTTTCATCGCCGCACCAAGGTTGTTATAAGCATTTTCGAGTTCTAGAGCTAATAATTGATGCATCGGTTTACCTTGACTGGCTCGGGCGGAAGCAATAATCCACTTCATCGCCAAGGTATTGCGACGAGTCCGTGAAACTTCCATTGGAATTTGATAGTTTGCGCCACCAATACGACGCCCTTTAACTTCAAGCACCGGTGCCACATTTTTAACTGCAATTTCTAGCACATCTGCCGGAGCAATTTTGAGCTTTTCGCTCACTGCATTTAAGGCATTATAAACGATGCGCGTAGCCACTGTTTTTTTGCCATTGAGCATACAATAATTAATAAATTTGGCTACATCTACACTGCCCAGAATTGCATCTGGAGCGATATAACGTATTTTCGTCGTTTTTTTCCCGCGTGACATATTATTCTTTCGGTTTCTTTGAGCCGTAGAGACTGCGGCCTTGACGGCGCTTCGAGATGCCCTGCGTATCGAGCTTTCCACGTACAATATGGTATCGCATACCGGGCAAATCTTTAACCCGTCCGCCACGAATTAACACTACGGAGTGTTCCTGTAAATTATGACCTTCACCTGGAATATAAGCATTCACTTCCATACCGTTTGTTAAACGAACTCGAGCGAATTTGCGCAAGGCGGAGTTTGGTTTTTTTGGCGTCATAGTAGCCACTTTGACACAAACGCCGCGCTTTTGCGGACACCCTTTTAGCATTGGTACGGGCTTATTTTTCTTGAGATTGAAACTCTTTTTCAACGCCAAAACCTTAGACCGACTGGCCTTTATTTGTCTTGGGTGACGAATAAGTTGGGATATTGTAGGCATAAAAATTATTTCATTTTTTTATTACGAGACGATTGGTTCTTTTGCAATTTTAGCAGATTTATCGCTCTTCGTCAATTTCTGCTCAGTCGTATTAATTAACGCCACCTCACCGATAGTGTCCGATGCGACCACAGTATTATCTTCACTTAAAACAATTTTTGTTTGTTGATGAAATGATGTGCCAGCCGGAATCAGCTTGCCAATGATAACATTTTCTTTTAAGCCCCGCAGATGATCAATTTTGCCGGTAGTGGCGGCGTCAATCAAAACGGAGGTAGTTTCCTGGAAGCTGGCGGCAGACAAAAAGCTTTCCGTCATAATAGCAATGCGAGTTATACCTAAAATCATACCTTCGGCGGTCGCAAGTACACCTTTTTGTTGCTTAATCTTGCGGTTTTCACTGTTCAAACGGACGCTATCTATCACTTGTCCGGGTAGAAACCGGCTTGAACCAGCATCCAATATACGCACCTTAGAAGACATGCGGCGTAGAATTACCTCAAGATGTTTGGAGTTAATGTTTTGACCTTGAGACGCGTAAATTGCCTGCACTTCTTCGGTAATGTAGTTCTGCACAAAACCTTCACCAAGCAGGCGCATAGATTGAATAAGATCTAAATGACCTTCGGTTAAACGATCGCCGCGCAAGACCTTATCGCCATGTTTTACCAACAATGGTATGACGGACGAAACACTTTGCTCCTGCGACATTTTTTCGCCGGTTTCGACCGTGATAACGTTCTTTTCAATCGTCACGTTACCCGCAATACCAGCCCGAATTGATACCCCAGTCGGCGATGTGGCCAGTACTTTCTTCGGTTTAACCGCGTCACCAGATTCAACGACAACTGTATAATCTTTAGCCACCGTGTGATTTTCACGCGCGCGCTCATTGGAGACAACGCGCACAATGCGGTCTTCTTTAGTTTCTTCAATCAGCACCTTGCCGTCAAACTCTGCCATTAAGGCTGGGCTTTTAGGTGAGCGACACTCGAACAACTCTTCAACGCGAGGCAAACCTGAGGTAATGTCGCCTCCAGAGGCCACTCCACCCATATGAAATGTACGCATTGTCAGCTGAGTGCCCGGCTCACCAATCGCTTGGGCGGCCATAATACCAACCACTTCGCCCAGCGCCACTAATTTTCCGGTAGCCAAGTTTTCGCCATAACACAATTGACAAACACCAAACTCTGCTTGACAGTGTAATAGTGATCGAATTTGCACCTCCTCTACCTCACTCGACACAATCTTGGCAAAACTAGCATCGGTTATCAGAGTATTTTTTGCAATTCCAGCCGCTGTCTTTGCCAAAACTCGTCCGACGATCACATTTTTGGCCGAAGTGCCAAATTCGGTATTGTAAGACAAAGGTACGGTCATAAACTGATCTGTGGCACAGTTATGCGTCGAAATAATAATATCTTGCGATACATCAACTAAACGGCGAGTCAAATATCCGGCTTCAGAGGTGCGCAGGGCCGTATCAGCGCGACCTTTGCGTGAGCCATGTGAAGAGTTAAAGTATTCAAACACCGATAAGCCTTCTTTAAAGTTGCTAATCATTGGTAGTTCAATAATATCGCCAGATGGATTTACCACTAAACCCTTCATTCCCGCCATTTGAGTTAACTGAGTGTTTGAACCACGTGCTCCACTGACCACCATCGAATAAATTGGACTGTTTTTATCAAACTCTTTTAACATCTCTTTTTGTATATTTGCTACCACCGCCAACCAAAGTTGAACCACTGCAGTGTGGCGTTCTTGCTCGGTAATCAAACCACGATTAAACTGTTTTTCGATCAGCTCAACGTTTTTTTCTGCTTCTTTAATAATTTCGCCTTTAGTATTTGGTACATGTACATCGTCCATACTAAACGTCATGCCCGAAAGAGTGTCGTGTTCAAACCCAAGTTTTTTAATGCGATCAACCAAACTAGCCGTTTCGTCATCGCCTAATAGCTCAAACACCTTACGCACGACTTGACGCAATGCTTTTTTATCCATTACTTCATTTTGAAAACCAATCTGAGGTGGCAAAATTTGATTAAATAATAATCGCCCAACACTTGTTTCAATCATAATACCATCAATGCGTACTTTAATGCGCGCACGAATGTGCGAATTACCCATTTCATAAGACATAATCGCTTCGTTAATTGTGCCAAAAATCTTGCCTTCTCCATGTAAGCCGTCTTGAATAACGGTGATGTAATAGCAACCAAGTACCATATCTAATGACGGTGTGACGGTTGGCTCACCCGATGATGGTTTGAGTAAGTTATGACTGGATAGCATAATATCGCGCGCTTCGGCTTGAGCTTGGATTGATAATGGAATATGCACCGCCATTTGGTCACCATCGAAGTCGGCGTTAAACGCCGAGCAAACAAGCGGATGCACTTGAATGGCTTTGCCTTCAATTAAAATGGGCTTAAATGCTTGAATACCAAGACGGTGGAGCGTCGGAGCACGATTTAACAAGACATGGTGATTATCGGTTATTTGCTCTAAAATATCCCAAATATATGATTTACCCAATTCAATTTCCCGCGATGCACTTTTAACGTTGTGCACATATCCTTCGCTAATTAGTTTGCCAATAACGTACGGCTTAAATAGCTCCAGCGCCATCATTTTAGGCAAACCGCATTCGTGCAATTTCAAATTTGGACCAACTACAATAACCGAACGCCCAGAGTAATCAACTCTTTTGCCTAATAAGTTTTGGCGAAAACGTCCTTGTTTACCTCTTAACAAATCTGATAGTGAGCGCAACTTACGCTTCGCGCCAACAGACGAAACAGCACGACCGCGACGAGCATTGTTGTCAATCAAGGCGTCTACCGCCTCTTGTAACATCCGTTTTTCGTTGCGTACAATCACTTCGGGCGATCCTTGTGACAATAATTTTTTTAAACGGTTATTGCGATTCAATACCCGACGATAGAGATCGTTTAAGTCTGATGAAGCGTAGCGACCGCCATCTAGTTGCACCATTGGACGCAAGTCCGGTGGAATAACCGGAACGCGTGTTAGCACTAGCCAAGTTGGCGATATTCCAGCTTCACGTAGGTCAATTAAAAGACGTAAGCGTTTGACAATTTTACGTTTACCAGCACCTACCGCGTGTCTAGCTATTTCGGTCACTTCCGTAATTTGCTCGTCCATATTAATTTTTTTCAATAACTCTAAAATAGCTTCCGCGCCAATACCAACGCGCACTATGTGTCCATATTTCATTGATAAATCATAATAACGATTTTCGGAAATTATTTGTCTGACTCCCAGTGACTCAATCTCCTGTTTAGCGGCCCTGTAAGCGGCTTCGACTGTTTCTGCGCTCGCGCTTGGATCGATCGTCTTTTGCTTGTATTCCGAAAATTCAGTTTCTAATTGGGCCAAAGTTTCGGCACGAATGACTTCATTAACATCAATCACTACAAAACCAGCAAAATAGACCACCTTTTCCAAATCGGAGATGCTCATATTTAATAATGTGCCCAGAATACTCGGTATACCATGAATGTACCACACGTGAGCAATCGGTACCGCCAAATCAATGTGACCAAGTCGTTCGCGACGCACGCTCGCTTTTGTAACCTCAACACCGCATTTGTCACAAACCACACCTTTATAGCGAATTTTACGATATTTGCCACAATAGCATTCCCAATCTTTGATCGGCCCAAAAATACGTTCATCAAATAACCCGTCGCGTTCTGGTTTTTGCGTTCGGTAATTAATAGTTTCTGGCTTAGTAATTTCACCGTGTGACCAGGCTAAAATGTCTTCAGGGCTAGCTACAGCAATGCGCACTGCCGAAAAAAGGTCTTGATTCGGAGCCGACTCAACTCGGGTGGCTAAACTGTTGCGATTATCGTTCATTTGCATATCAAAAACTCCTTTTTAAGCTTCATCCAACGCTGGCGTATCTTCTTCGGTAATTTCACCTACTGCTTTATCTACGTCTTCTGGATCAATTTCGGTGATAATTGGTTCATTTAAAATATCTTCCAAAGTTTCATCGGTCGCCGAAATCGGCGCCATTACCTTAGTCGCTTCTTCTTTATGCGCTTCATATACATTGGCTTCCTCTTCGCTTAACAGCTCAACTTTCAAACATAAGCTTTGCAATTCTTTAACTAACACATTAAACGATTCGGGGATCGACGGTTTTTGAATGGGTTCATTCTTAATAATGGCTTCATATACTTTGCCGCGTCCGACGGTATCGTCAGACTTAACAGTCAGCATTTCTTGCAAAGTGTGTGAGGCGCCGTACGCTTCGAGCGCCCAAACTTCCATTTCACCAAATCTCTGCCCGCCAAATTGTGCTTTTCCGCCCAACGGCTGTTGTGTAATCATAGAGTATGGGCCGACTGAACGAGCGTGCATTTTATCATCCACTAAATGAGAAAGTTTCATAATGTAGTTTATGCCGACGGTCGTAGTTTGATCGAAGGCACGACCAGTGCGGCCATCAAATAGCTGAATTTTACCGTCAGTTGGAAGCTTTGCTGACTTTAGTTGTTCTTGTATCTGCTCAAAGCGCATTCCTTCAAATACTGGGCTCGCCACTTTAATACCAAGCTCTTTAGCCGCCCAACCTAAATGAGTTTCCAAAATTTGACCAAGGTTCATACGCGAAACTACACCTAACGGATTTAAGATAATATCAATTGGAGTACCGTCGGGCAAATATGGCATATCTTCAACTGGTAAAATAGTTGAAATAACACCTTTATTACCGTGTCGTCCAGCTAATTTGTCACCAATGGCGATTTTGCGCAGTTGAGCGATCGAAATTTCAACCTGCTGATATACTCCAGCTGGTAACTCATCTCCCTGATCTTTATTAAATATCTTCACTTCAACCACTTTACCACGTTCACCGTGTGGCAAGCGCAAACTAGCGTCGCGTACATCTTTGGCTTTTTCGCCAAATATGGCGCGTAGTAGTTTTTCCTCTGCCGACAGTTCAGTTTCACCTTTAGGTGTAATTTTACCAACTAAAATGTCTCCGGCTTCGACTTCGGCGCCAAGACGAATTACGCCCTCTTCGTCAAGATTAGACAGCGCTTCGTCTCCGACGTTTGGAATGTCACGTGTAATCACTTCGGGGCCGAGTTTTGTGTCTCGCACCTCAATAGTGTATTTTTCAACGTGAATCGAGGTGTAGCGATCGTCGTGTACTAAGCGCTCCGAGATAATGATAGCATCTTCGAAGTTACCACCGTTCCAACTCATAAACGCCACAAACACATTTTGACCAAGCGCCAGTTCGCCGCTATCTGTGGCAGATGAATCGGCGATAACATCTCCTAACTTAATTTGCTGACCTACTTCTACGATCGGGCGTTGATTGATACAGGTAGCTTGGTTACTACGCACAAATTTTTGCAAATTATAGATGTGTTTTTGCTTGTTAGAGTCGTCCTGTATCGTAATGTGATCGGCCGTCGCCTCTAAAACTGCGCCGCTTTCTTCCGCCACGATAATTTGACCTGAATCGTAAGCCGCCATATATTCCATACCAGTGCCAACGACTGGAGAATCAGGTACTACCAGTGGCACGGCTTGGCGTTGCATATTCGCCCCCATTAACGCCCGAGCCGCTTCGTCATGCTCAATAAATGGAATCAGACTTGAAGCGATGGCCAAAATTTGTTTTGGCGAAACATCAATGTAATCAACTTTATCGCTTAACTCAACCGCCGGCTCACCGTATTTTCGCACCAGTGTGCGTTTGTTGATGATGTGGTTGTCTTTATCTACTTCGGTGGAAGCCGGTGCAACAATCATAATCTCTTCGGGAGCGGTATCGAGATAATCAATTTTA
>CAZQEC010000025.1:0-16865 GCA_964591565.1 uncultured Candidatus Saccharibacteria bacterium
ACTGAAATATCAACGTCAATTTGTTGTACCAAGTCATCAGGTAAACATTCGATCGCTTAACTGACCAAGCTATACACCAATTTGCCGTCCAAATCAACCACCGCCGGTGAGTCGCCAATGAACTCCAACGGCACCTCAGTGCGAATTTTTTCTTTCATATTAATTTGATGAAAATCAACGTGCAAAATACGCATTGTGACTGGATCAATTTGGGGCTGGCGAATTAATACCTTAATTGGGGTAGAATCGTCAACTTTTAGATCAATAATTGTCGAGGTGCCAGCTGTGTCGAACAATTTAAAAAATGTTTGATTTTCAATCGCGATAGAGCGTGTTTTAGTGCCATTACCATACACAACGGCCGGAATTTGACCGTTTTTGCGAATTTGATTAACTTTTCTACCGACCACTGTGCGCAAGGCCGCGACAAGCGAATGTTCCATTTAATATCCTTTTGATCCCTAACTAAAAGATCATTTTCCGTTAAATATCTTAGTAAAGTCGCCATCAAACCGCTCTAGCTCATGATGAAAACCGATGCAGTCATCTACACTCAATTTTGCCTCAACGCGTTCGTTGGACTGACCAACAACTGTTATAGTGGCGAAAGCGGCATGGTCGGCGCAGGCCAATTGAAACAGAAACATATTCTTAAAAGCGCCGCGTAAGTGAATATTTTCCGCCGTGTACGCTTTGCCACACTTCATACATTTCAAATTACTTTGAATTTCAAGCAGTATTTGGCGTAGTTGAAAATTGTTCAACCAATCTCCTTACTTACAACTATTGTACTAAAAAAAGTTGTTAAGGTCAATATGGACATAATTTCTGAATCAAGAACTATTCCTAATAGTTCTTTCCTGTAGCGTGTAGGGGTGGGGTTTGTTAAGGGGAAGGGGGCGACATCGCAACGAGCCCTCTACCCCTTAACAGATGAAATACGTGATAATATATGATTGCATATATCATTTAGATTAGATTATTCATTTTGATGCTAACCAATTATATTTAAATTGCGGATGTGGTCACGTAAGTTGGCGGCTTTTTCGAACTCCATATTTTTAGCGGCGGCGAGCATTTGCTTTGTATAAAGTTTAATAAGGCGCTGGCGTTCGTCTTGAGGCATACTGTCCACATCTAATGTTGGGGTTTCATCTGCCTTGCGTGTTGAAGGCGCAACCGTTTTAGAAATACTAGTCACGGTTATATTATGAGCGCGGTTATACTCTAACTGAATTTGGCGACGCCGACTGGTCTCATGAATGGCGCGCTGAATTGACTTGGTCATCACATCGGCGTACATAATGACTCTGCCCTCAATGTGCCGCGCCGCTCGCCCGCAGGTTTGGATTAAACTTACATCATTACGCAAAAAACCCTCGCGATCGGCATCTAAAATGGCTACTAAACTAACCTCGGGTAAATCGAGCCCCTCGCGCAGTAAATTAATCCCGATTACCACGTCAAACACGCCTTGACGCAGATCGCGTAGAATCTCCGATCGCTCGAGTGTTTGTACATCTGAATGCAAGTACTGCACTTTAATGCCGAGTTCGAGCAAATATTCACTTAAATCTTCCGCCATGCGTTTAGTTAGCGTAGTAACTAAAACGCGCTGACCTTTGAGCACGGTCAGGCGAATTTCGTTGATTAAATCATCCACCTGATGCAAAGTTGACCGTACATCAATTGTTGGATCAACCAACCCGGTTGGGCGAATAATTTGCTCCACCACTCCATTCGGGGTTGAAAGATCAATTTCATATTGACTTGGTGTGGCTGAAACATAAATAATTTGTCCAACTCGATCTGAAAACTCGGCGAATGTGAGCGGGCGATTGTCGCGCGCTGCCGCTAGTCTAAACCCGTAATGAACAAGTGTGTCTTTGCGCGCCTTGTCGCCGTTGTACATACCGCGAATTTGTGGCACCGTCATGTGCGACTCATCAATAAATAATAAATAATCTTTTGCAAAATAATCTAACAGCACCGAAGGCGGGGAGCCGGGAATACGGCGATCGAAGTACCTCGAATAGTTTTCGATGCCATTGCACATCCCAGTTTCGCGAATCATTTCAATGTCAAAATTGGTGCGTTCTTTTAGGCGTTGTGCTTCAATTAGGCGACCCGATTTTTCAAAATTCGCCACCTCTTTGGTCATATCTGCTTCAATCTGCTTTAGAATATCGGCCGAATTTTGGTCGGCGATGTAATGTCTGGCCGGAAAAATTTCAAACCGCTCCAATTTATTTGTCACCTTACCACTGCGCGGATCCAATGCCTCAATTGCTTCTATTATTTCGCCGAAAAAACGAATGCGATAACTTTGCTGATCGTAAGCTGGGTAAAGCTCGATCGCATCGCCCCTGACTCTAAATCGCCCACGGGCTAAATCTATATCATTTCGCTCGTACAAAATGGCCGTTAAGCGTTTAATTAAACGCGCGCGACCATATTTTTCGCCCACTACAATTGGAATAGCCGAAGTACGATAAATATCGGGTGAGCCCAGCCCATAAATGCATGAGACTGAAGCCACTATTATCACATCTTTTCTGGTCATTAAGGCTTGAGTGGCGGCGTTACGCAAACGGTCAATTTCATCATTGATTGACGAATCTTTTTCAATATATGTATCGGACGTCGGAATATACGCTTCGGGTTGGTAGTAGTCATAATACGACACAAAATAATGCACTGCGTTGTCGGGAAAAAACTGGCGAAATTCGCTGGCCAATTGGGCGGCCAGAGTTTTGTTGTGGGCAATGACGAGCGTTGGCCGTTGCACCCGCTGTATCACATTTGCCATAGTGAAGGTTTTGCCCGAACCGGTCACGCCGAGCAGGGTTTGATGGCGCAAGCCCATATTTAATCCATTGGTCAGTGCCTCGATCGCTTTTGGCTGATCACCGGCTGGAGGAAAAGGTTGGTGGAGGGAAAATTTGGGCATTGAGCTGATTAGTGAATTATTTTATATTTTTGTCATTGCGATCCTGTACCGTCTGGTGCAGGAGAAGCAATCTTTGAGTCAGATGCATGTAGATTGCCACGTCGTGGTCCGGCTTAAGCTCACCACTCCTCGCAAAGACAGAGGGATGTTTGCTCGATCATGTTGTCATTGCATTATATTCTAACTATGATAAATTACTACTAATTCACCGCAACCGGGCGGTGTGCACCGTTTGATGGAGGGCACGATGGCTTCTTCTTCTCGTCGAAGGTGGATTGAGGGTGATGAACTGGCTACGGTACGTGCGGCGCGCAAGGAATTATATGATATTCCTCGGCGCGTGTATAACACCAAAGGCTTTGCACTCAGGAACAATCCAAAGAAGAGAACCAGAATGTCGCGTGATCACCCACCGATTCACTAGGGTGATCGCTGTAGATTTACGGGCCACCGCGCAACGGCGCGCGGTGGCCTTCAACTTTTATTCCAGCAAGCAGGGTCTCTCCCTCTCAAGGGTCTCACCCTGTACAAGGTGAGACCCTGTATTTTTCCGCATTCGACAACCATTGACAAGCGTTGTCAATGAGAGTAGTATAATTATAACTCACTCCCAATCCCAGGATGGTGCGAGGGGTGCGTACATATCACGTTGGGAACGCTCGCGTTCTCAGCACTATTTGTAGGAGGATTTTGTGATGGCGTACCCAAGGAATGTTGCCGATGCGAACAAAATGTTCGCTAACGGCGAGATCACCAAAAGCGAACGGGACGCGTTTTTCGTCGCGGACAAGGCGATGAAAACGCAAGGTACGATCGGTCTCGGAGCCCGATTAAAGACTGCCGGAATCGGTGCCAACGGGCGTACCCGGACTGGGAGTCGCCCTGATCCTCGCTGATCACGGCCGCACAAGTGGGCTCTCGGATGTCTCGAGAGCCCACGACTTTGCTTATTGAAGGAGGATTCTAATGAAGCAATGGTCTACGCCAATTGTTCAGACCGACGCCGCTGTTCGTCGCTTTGATCCTAAAGCTATCGGCACCGGATTGTTTGCTAGCTATCGCGATGCATGCATTCAACTGGCGGGTCAACAAGCAGGACAGTTTGACGTGACTACGATGACAATGCGATATCCAGCCGATTTCGAGGCATCAAGTATGCTAATACACAATGCTGGTATAACGGCATTATCTTCACTAGCAGATTTGTGGCTTTCTGATTCGAACTGTGATGATCTGCGGGTAGGGCTTGACTACGGTGAAATATTATCAGCATTTCACCTCATAACCCAGCCGCAAAACTGGTCATACACCAAACGACATGCACACTTGGTGGCGCATCTCGGAACATGGATCGGCGCCTACGAAGCTGCGATGGCGGGGCGACAGGTGTCAAAAGAGACTATGGATCATGTCTCGCCCGCACCGGAAAATCCATTTACCAAAAACGAATGGCGGTTTTTCTGGGGAGTAAATGTGGGGCCGAACATCGGTTCATTTGCGATCAAAATGACGCTAATCGCCAATATATCAGCCGCGATATTGCACGGCGATGAGCGGGCGCGGGTGATTACACTCGATCAGTGGTGTATGTTGATGCAAGAACCTCGCACGATTATCGACCCGTATGCGTTACCGTGGTGTTGGTTTTTAGACTTACCGCGGAAGGAAATAAATGGGTAGCATTGACACTAAACTTTGCTATCCATTACTTATTTTTAGTTGGCTCTCCCGCCATTTGGCGATCTCGGCGTGGTTGCCGGAGAGTAACACCTCTGGCACTTTCCAGCCCTTATAATCTAGAGGTCTTGTATAATGCGGATACTCCAAAGCGAAATGCCCGTCTTTTTTTAAGCTAAATGAATCTTCGTTTGGCGCGCTTTCGGGCAAAACTCCGGGAATAAATCGCGCCACCGCGTCCATCACTACTAATGCGGGCAACTCCCCGCCAGTTAACACAAAGTCGCCGATTGATATTTGTTCATCAACTAAATGCTCGCGAATGCGCTCATCAAACCCTTCATAATGCCCGCAGATCAAAATAATCCATTCGTGCTTTGCCAACGACTCCACTTTTGGTGCTGTCAGACGTTCACCCTGAGGGGTGAGCAGAATGCGATGCGCCGTGCTATGATCTGCACTTTGTTTGATAATATCAGCCAGCGCTTTATCTACCACATCCACCTTTAGCACCATACCAGTACCACCGCCGTACGGGGTATCATCGACAGTTTTGTGATTATCGGTCGCATATTGACGCAGATTATGCACGTTCACCGTCAAATAACTATCCGCAATGGCACGCTTAATAATGCTCTCGTTAATAAACGGAGCAAACAGGTCAGGAAATAGGGTTATAATATCAATTTTCATGAAAACTTTCATCATTATTAGTCAATATAACACAACCGTGAATCTAAGAATTCGGTGTCATTTCGACTCCCCGACGTTCCAGTCGGGGTCGGAGAAATCTTTAAAGATCTCTCGGCTACGCCTGCGGTGAGCGCAGTCGAACCCGCTCGAGATGACAAGATAATTTTAGTTTTTAGATTGACGGAACACAAAAATATTAAGCCAACACATCGGTGGGAATGTCATCTAAATTGTGTTGTTTAGATTTAGGTGTGGTTTTTTCTGGCTCATCAATTTTAGAATCATCAATCACTTCCTCAACATCATCATTTTCTTGAACTTTTTCCGGCTGACTTGGCTCATCATCAATTTTTGGCACATCTTCGCTGTTTACATCTTCCTCTTGCGGTGTACGCACCTCGCCACCGTCGGGTTCATAAATTTTTAAGTTAATGCGCTCGTCGGTTTTAGCTCCAAAAACGTGCAGAAGTTTACGAATGGAGTTAACGGTACGGCCACCCTTACCAATAATTTTGCCCATATCTTCAGGGTTTAGTGTCAGAGATATTAAAACCCCGCGATCATCAATTGTTTTGTCGGTTTTAACGTCTTTTGGATTATCCACAATCTCCTTCACGATCATCTCCACATACTCTTGATCGGTCATATTTCACGCCCTTTCTTTATTTACATTAAACTAATCAACTAAATTTTAACCAAAAAGCCCGTTCGGCCGGCTTATAATCCGTGTTCGAACAGGCCCGCACAAGCAAAAATGCGATTATTCTGTCGGTTTCTCTTCCTCAACTGTAGGTTCAATATTTGGTGTCTCATCAATCACTTCTGTTTCGACTGTGGTTTTTGGATCTACGCTTTCATCGGTCATCGCGACGTTTTCGTTCTTAATTTCCTCTTTATTCTCAGGCGACTTTGGTGCGTCGGCTTTTGGCTCTTCTTTTACCTTAACTCTAGAGTACTTGATGTTGCGCTTGGTCGTCAAGATGCCTTTGGTCACCAGCAAGTTATGTACAGTGTCGGTGGCTTGAGCGCCTACCGAAATCCAATGTTTGACTTTGTCACCATCTACCTCCAACACTTTCGGGGTGCGAGTGGGTAAATAGTAGCCCAGAATGTCAATAAACTTACCTTTAATTGGCGCTGAATGTTCAGCGACCACAATACGATAGGTTGGTTGGTGTTTTTTGCCAGTGCGGGTTAAGCGAATTCGTAACATAAATTTCCTTTAATATCTTATACTCTATTTATACAGTAAAAATCGTTGCGGGTCAAACTTTATACAGTTGACAACTGTAGGGAGGGATATGTACACAGAAATTCCGATTATTTCATATTTAGAGGCAAATTAACCGAATTTGTTGAAGAAAGATCAGGACTGTTTTGTATTAACTGCTCGAGCTCAGGAATAATAGCCCGAATACGATATTCGCGTTCCAAAATCTCTTTCAATAATTGCGTCGGCGCGACGGCAGAATAAATCGTCCGTTTTTGGCTGGTAGATAGCAAAAATAAGCCACGTTTTGCTAATGTTTCCACAATTTCGTAAGTGGTTGATCGCGAAATTTCAGCCGCCCGAGCCAATGGCGCCAGTAAACTAGGACCAGTTTTTAGGCCTGCTAAATAAACGCTCGCTTCATGATCGGTCAATCCTATTGATATTAATTGGGCGATCAATTCTTTATGACGCATAACTAAACTAATACGCTATTTTGTCTCAAATCGCAAGTTGATTCATCCATCTCCAAGGTGTGAACGTATTCCACCTCGGGGGTGCCTGCCTGCCGCAGGCAGGGAAATAGCTATACACCTAAGTGATAATCAGTTTTTTGATATCATCTCGGTCAGGAAATCGTATAATTTTGGGTAGCCATTTTTTAGGTCACTCATACCCATTGCGCGCTTACCGGGAACAATAATTTGATCAAAATATGTTTGACCTTTCTCATCTAACTTGGCTTGCAATATCTTGATTTTGATATTATCTACCACTGTCCACGCCCCCGGCTTGGGCGACATAGCGCGAATGTAATTAACGATGTCACCGGCATTTTTTGTCCAATCTATTTTGGCATCATCAACCGAAATCTTGCTGGTAAAAGTGGCTTTTGTGGCGTCTTGTTCCCAATATTCGGCTTTATCTGCCAAAATATCCTCCAATGTTATTATTAGTTGAATTGCGGATAGCCGAGCCAAGCGCTCAATTACTGCACCACTAGTATCAGTATTTGATACGCGATGTTTATACATCGAAAAAATTGGTCCAGCGTCCATTTCGGCGGACATTAACATTATACAAGTGCCAATTTCCTTATCCCCATTTAAGATTGCCGATTGAATGGGAGTTGCGCCGCGATATTTTGGCAAAAGTGATGGGTGCAAGTTTATGCTAGCAATTTTGGCTAAATCTAGCACGCTTTGGGGCAATATTTTGCCGTAACTAGCCACAATCTGAAAATCAGGTTTCAAATTGCTAAGCGTTTTGACTACATCTATCGCATCGTTGGCGACGTTGTGGTTTTTATGATTAACATTCAATGACTGCGGTTGCAAAAGCGGAATATTATTGCTTATCGCCAGTTGTTTTATGGGTGACTCAACCAATTTGTGTCCTCGTCCGGCTGGTTTATCCGTTTCGGTCACTACTGCTAGTACATCAAACTGCGGATGATCAACCAGTCGTTGTAATGCCGGCACGGCGAACTCTGATGTGCCGTAAAACACCACGCGATATTTAACCAAGCGATCTGTAAACAAAACACCGTTTAGATGATCAATTTCGTGTTGTATCACTCGCGCGTACATACCTTCGGCGGAAATGGTCGTTTTTCGGCCGCTGAGATCTAATCCAATAACAGTGACTGCGTTCGGTCGCTCCACAACACCAGTTATTTTTGGAATTGAAAGACAGCCCTCGGAATGTTTATTGCGCGAGCGCGATTTGTGCTTAATTTCCGGGTTAAAAATAACAGTTTCAGGAATAACATCATCGTCTTTTTTGGGCTGGTTTAATCCAGTGACGAACAGCCGAACACTTTTGCCAATCTGTGGTGCCGCCAAACCAATGCCATTTTCATCGTACATTGTTTCGAGCATATTTTGCGCCAGTTTTTTCAAATCTGGGGTAACACGCTTAATCGGCGTCGCTTTGGCGCGTAATATGGGATTAGGTAACTTAATAATATCTAATTTCATGGCGTTATTATAACATAATTAGACGGCGTAAGCCAGATTCGGTATCAGGTACCAGAAGGGAAGACATTTAATAATTTTGTTCCGCGTCATTTATGTCTCTGATTCTCTAATCAGCTAATAAGCCAATCATCTGATCAGCTTTTCTGTGCCAGCACTTTATAAATCTGCTCCAACTGGTCTGTAGTTTTTTCGATCGAATACTTACGCACTTCGCGCAGGGCTCCTAAACTCAACTTTTCTCGTAGATCATTATTTTCAACCATTAAGTGCAGGTGTTCGTAAAATTGATCCGTATCAGGTGTGGCTTTAAGACCGTTTTCGTTATGTTTAATTATATCGCCAGGCCCTAGCGCATTAAATACCACCGCTGGCGTGCCACTCGCCATCGCTTCAATTAGCACAATGCCTTGAGTGTCTGTGAGTGAAGCAAAAGCAAAAATGTCGCACGCCACAAAATACTCAATCAACCGGTCGTGTGGCACAACTCCCAAAAACGTCACAAAATTTTCCAAACCGTGTGCTTTAACAATGGTTTCGTATACATGACGATCCGGTCCATCGCCAGCCAATAGTAGTTTTGCATTGGGTTGACGCACATGAATGCGCCCAAAATCGCTTAATAACCTCTTAACGTTTTTTTCTTCTGCCAGCCGTCCGACACTCAAGATATAGATTGATGTTGGATTAAAATTCAATTTTTTACGCAAGGCGTTTTTTTCGTGTGGTGTATAATTTTTTAATTCGATACCGGTGGGCAAAGCCACTATGTCATTTTTGACCCCATATTTCTTAAGTACTTTGGCCATACTGGGGCTTGGAGTAATAATGACGTCAAAATGACGGCTAAAATAGCGCGTCCACCATCGCAACAGTGGTTTGACGATGAATGCTAACGGTCCTGCATAATGAGCGTAGCCCTCAAGATGAGTGTGATAAGTTAAAATGTGTGGAATGTGGCGTTTTAAGGCGGCGCGTTTGCCTAAAATACCGGCGCTAAACATGCCTTGAACATGAATAATATCTGGTTTTATTTCATCCACAATCGACAAGGCGTGGTTTAAATACATATACGCCAAGGGATGACTGGGCTGTCCGATAATGGGAAAAGAGGGCAAGCGAAAAACATGTTCACGGGCTTTAAAACCCTCGGCATCGGAGTGAGGAGTGACCACAAAAATTTGGTGGCCTCGCTTGGTCAATTCGTGGCGAAAAAGTTCGATCGAATTCACCACGCCGTTAACTGTTGGCAGGTAAGTTTCGGTAAAAACGACTATTTTCATGAGCTCATAATATCATGTTAAAGAATTTTCGTCATACTTTCACAGCAATTGTCCCGGATCGACCTCGACCACCCATGGACTTTGCAAATCTCGTCCAATTTTTTTCACCGCCGAGATTTCATTATCATTATTTAATTTACAAATAATATGCCAACGCGCTTTGCCGCGCAATCGCTCGAAGTAACAAGGTGTTGAACCGAGCATGTTCTCATGATTTTCAATCACTTTTTTGAGATGACGGACTAAACCTTCTGATTCGTGCTGACACTTGGATACATCTGAATGCTGAAACACAAAACGCACAATATGCGAAAATGGGGGATAATTAAACTGGCGCCTTGCTTTTAGCTCGGCCTTCACAAACGCCCCAAAGTCATGTTTTGCCACGGCGCGAATTAAGGCACTCTCGGGATTAAATGTTTGAATAATGGTGCGGCCAATTTGGTCGCCCCGACCTGATCGTCCTGCCACCTGAACCAGTAAATTGAAGGTGTTGGCACTCGAATGATAATCGGGCAAAAACAGCCCGCTTTCAGCCAGTAACACCCCGACTAAATCGACACTCGGCACATCCCAGCCCTTAGCGATCATTTGGGTGCCGATTAAAATGTCATACTTTCGCGCCGCGAAATCGTGATACATTTTATCTATCATCTCGCGTTTTGAAGTCGAATCCCGATCCATGCGTAAAACTCGCGCCCCTTTGAACTGTTTAGCTAGCTCGGCGGCAATGCGCTCGGTGCCAAAACCGTGATATTCCAGAGCACCGTTGCGGCAATTTGGGCAGGCGCTCGGCATAACGTAGCGTAAATCACAATGATGACATTGTAAATTGACGTTTGATGACCCTGCGTTATGTACGGTCATGGGAATGTCACAGTTTCGACATAGTACAATAAATCCACAGGCGCGACAAAGCGCACTTGAGGCATGGCCGCGGCGATTTAATAAAATGACAGTTTGGCGGTGATTATCTAATGTATTTGAAATAGCATCGGACAAAGGGCCCGAAAGCAAAGATTGATTAGTTGGTTCCTGGCGCAAGTCTACGAGTGTCGTTTCAGGTGTTGGGCGTGCAGAAACGCGATATTTCAGTGCCGCTAGTGTCATTTGATTCGAGCTAGCTTGCCAAACCCGCTCTAAACTCGGGGTGGCCGAGCCGAATATAAGTTGCATTTTGTTTCGTTGAAACATCTCCACGGCAATCGTCCGAGCATCATAACGTGGCGCACTTTCTTGATAATAAGAATGTTCATGTTCCTCATCGATAATCAACAACTTTAAGTTTTGAAACGGCAAAAAAATGGCTGAGCGCGAACCCACGATCAATTTTATTTTTTGGTCTCTCACCTGCCACCAAATCCGACGACGCTCGGTTGCTTTAAGCTCACTGTGCCAAGCCGCCACAATAGTTCCAAACCGTTCGGTAAAACGCGCCAAAGTTTGCGGAGTCAGTGCAATTTCAGGAATCAACATCAACACTTGCCCGCCAGTGCTCAGTATCATTTCGGCGCGGCGCAGATAAACTTCAGTTTTGCCCGAACCGGTGACGCCGTGTAACAACACTGGTTTGGTCGAGCGCGCGATGGCATCGAGAGCAGATAATTGCTCATCCGATAATTTAAGACGATTTTTGGTCTCATCGTGTCGTGTTTTGATCTCATCTAGCCCTAATTTCACCGTCGGTCTACCCTGCAAAATGGGCAAAAAACTAAATACACAGATGTTTAATGGGGCGACAAAATAGTCGCTCATCCATTTGGCCAATTCCATTTGTGCCTGAGTCAGCTTCAAATCTGGATCAATAATGGCGGTGATATTCTTAACGTTTTTGATGCCGCGTACAATATATGGTTTGATCTGCCACACCACGCCGAAAGCGGAGCGACCACGTAGCGGCACCTTTACCACCATTCCCGGCAATATCTGATCATTTAGAGTCGATGGGATAGAGTATGTAAAAATGGCACTGCGGCCGCTTTTTTGTACTAAAATGTCGGCAAAATGTTGTGTGCTCATGCGCCAAGAATAATCTGTTTATCGAGTAAAAGCAAAGCCCCGAATCACAAAAGATGACGCGGGGCGTTACGGGGTGGACGCCGAAGACATTATCCCGTCTCGACGATTTTTCTTGGGTTCTCCTCTACCTCCTCCGTCTGCCAGTTGTCGCAATCGCGACGCTTGCAGTGAAACATGCGCTTTCTTGTTCCATCCCCCATTTCCACGACGTGGATAGAGTTGAATTGGCATCCCGGACAATCACTGGGTACTAACAGTCTGAGGATCTGTAAGACTGTGTTCTTTTCGCGTTGCATGCATTTCTCCCGCCCGTCGCGATATTGGCACGGTTGCACAATAGGTCAAATTGTAGTATATTGAAGTTTAATTGTCAAGGAAAAAAATGGCCATAATTGCACTAATTGGGCGCCCAAACGTCGGCAAATCATCACTTTTTAATCGTTTAATCGGTGAGCGTCGCTCTATTGAAGCGACAGAAGCTGGCACCACCCGCGATCGAGTTTACGGGCACCTTTCACATCAGGGGTATGGTTTGACTCTGATAGACGTGGCTGGGGTTGTTGAGCAATCAGGCGAATTGGCTCATTCAATCAAAAATCAAATTGAAATGGCTAAACGTCAGGCCGATTTAATTCTGTTTGTGACCGATGCTAGCGTTGGACTAACTGACGAAGACAAACAAATTGGGCGTGATACACGCAATTTATCCAAACCAATTATAGTGGTAGCCAATAAAACTGATAATCGAGCGCTTGAGGAGTCCGCCCTAGAGTTTAGCGAGCTCGGTTTTAAGGATTTATTTACCACATCAGCTATTCACAACATTGGCTTCACCGATTTGCTTGATCGGGTGGTGCAACTATTACCTAAAGTCGCCCCAATTATTACACCAAAGAATGAAATAAAAGTGGCTTTAATTGGACGCCCAAACGTCGGTAAATCTTCACTTCTAAATCGCTACGCTGGGACTAATCGCGCCACAGTAGATGCTGTTGCGGGCACTACTCGGGATTTAGTTGACGTTAGTGTGCAATATAAAGAACGGCAAATTCGCTTTATTGATACGGCCGGTATTCGTCGGGCTGGTCGAGTTGAAACAGGGGTGGAGCATTTTTCGGTGTTGCGCAGTTTGAGTGCGGTCGAAAAATGTGATGTGGCGGTAGTCACTATCAACGCACAGGAAGGTCCAACCCACGGCGACGCCCGCATTGCCGGTATGGCGGTGGAAGCGGGCAAAGGCGTTATTTTAGCGGTTAATAAATGGGATTTAAGGCAAAATGGTACAGATTCCGTGACCGAAGATCAATCGCAACGGCAGTTTTTGGCTCAAATTGGGCGTGTTTTTGCCTATTTGCCTTATGCACCGGTGGTATTTATTTCAGCTACCATGGGCTTGAACACGCCCAAATTAATGGAGCAAATTAGAACTGTGCAGAATAATCGTCAAGTCATGCTCAGCCAAGATCAGCTATCATTGATAAAATCGACCGCAGAGTCATCTCACACACATCTGCCACTGATATATTCAATTAATCAAGCCGCTGTTGCCCCGCCAACGTTTGCATTAACGGTAAATCGTCCCGAAACTTGGCATTTTTCGCAAATAAGGTTTATTGAAAACGTTATTCGTAAAAGTGAGTCGTATATCGGTACGCCAATTATGGTGAATTTGGTTAAGAAAATAGCTGGTAGCAGGTAGATCGTATCAGGTATCAGGTATAAGGTATCACGTATCAGGCAGCGATCAATTCCATTCCAAATTCTCCATTTTCCGTCATCCGTCATCTATCATCCGTTCTCTTGCCCTTATTTCCCAAACCCCGTAAACTATTATTACATGGAAACTAACCCCACTAACGATTTATCTGATACAAATCTCGGTCAGCCCGAGTTAGCAGTTTCAGAGCATCTTTTTTCACGTGTTTTTCGCTATATTTATGATATCGTCAAAACTGCTGTTTTTGTGCTTATTTTCGCGCTGGTGGTGCGCACATTTCTTATTCAACCATTCATTGTGGATGGTAGTTCAATGGAGCCGACATTTCACGATCAAGAGTATTTAATGGTTGAAAAATTGGGCACTACCGTTAAAAAACCAGTTCGCGGTGATATTATTGTTTTTCGCTACCCTCTTCAGCCCAGCTTAAATTACGTTAAACGGATTGTTGGCGTGCCCGGAGATCGTGTGGTGATTGGCGGGGGTAAGGTCAAAATTTACAACAACGATCACCCGAATGGTTTAGAGTTAAAAGAGGCCTATTTACTCTCTGGCGCGCAGACTTTAGTGCGCAACGAGCTGGTGGAGCAATCGTGGGTGGTAGATAAGGGGGGTTATTTTGTAATGGGGGACAACCGCGACCACTCCGACGACTCGCGCAGTTGGGGTTTAGTGCCCAGTAAAAATGTGATCGGCAAAGTGTGGATTACGGTTTACCCACTGGCAAATTTTGGCTTGGTTGAGCACGCAGAGTACTAAATATCACTTATGTTCTCTCGACACTTCGGGGTGAAAAAACTTCATAAATATGAGTTCGTGGATGAGAGGTCAGAGGAAGAATATGCGCGGACTTATGAATTTTTGGTGACGGTTAATGAGATAATAAATATGGCTAAAAATTGGATTCAGCCCATTCATTTTTCCTTGCATTCAATTTTTCCCTTATACTCTTAACAACCTCTTCAAATTCTTCTAATGAATACGATTTTTCTATCTCACGATATCTAATCTTTACGTTGCCATTTTCCTCAAAAATAATACTTGATCGTTCAAATGGTTTACGAAATTCACCTCCCAAAACACGATTTATGGATTCTACAGAAATATCCTCTCCTAGCAAAGCAAGTGTAGTGTAATCGGATCGTAAATTATGCGAGATCCCCTCAAGAATAAGAGATCGATTTGGAAAATATGAAGTGCCTATCTTTTTTATTGCTTGTATCCATTTTACAAAACGCAAAACTTGTTCTTCAGGCGTAGATTGAAATTTTTTAGGATCTATTTCTCCAGCACTAATATCGATGCCTTTAGTCCCGAGTTCTTCTGCGACACTGGTAATTTCATCTTTGTGCGCCGCCCAAACTTTACCCAATAGATTTTCATCCCCCTTGAGTTTATTCTTCCACGCCATGAATGTGGGTATAAAACTTTCATCGTTCTTAAATCCAATAAGCCATGTCCCACGTAGATCAGCGATTATATATTTCTTTTCCGGTTCATTTCTTATCCGATCAAGTGTTTTATTTGCTGCCTCACGATTTTCTCCAATTTCCACTATTTTGATATCATCGCGTTCTCCTAATAATTCTTTGAGCTTATCAATAAAAAGACCCCTGGTTTGTTCAGAGCGTTTTACATTTGATGGTTCAAAAGCCAACACGGTTCCTGTTGGAGCTTGTTCTAAATTATCAAGAACAAATCTAGTTCTATGTTCGATTTCTTGTTTTGCACTTTCTTCATCAACCTCTTGAGTGGATACGTCGACTATTTCTCCAGATTTTTCTACTTTAGGAGCGTGACGAGAAACCCCGACTTCAAATTTTTTTTCTTCTTGTGGTATTAAATATTCTGGTGACATAATATATATTTAATTAGTAATTTTTCTGACTACACCCTGTTCAGCATCAACCTCAACCAAATCTCCCGTCCTTAATACTTTTGTCGCATTATGGGTAGCAATAATACATGGAATACCAAACTCTCTACTGACTACAGCCGCATGACTTGTAATTCCGCCCTCATCTGTTATTATAGCTGACGCCATTTTACATAGATGGACGATTTGAGGACGAGTCATACCTGTGACTAAAATTTCGCCTTGCTTAAATGAAGCTACTTGCTCGTTGTAGTCCTTTGCCACAAAACTAATTGTTCGTACTATTCCGGTAGCCTTTCCTTTATTAGCTATACGCCCAATAATTTCTTGAATACCTGAAAAATCCTCTTTAACTAGCCGTTGTAATTTTTCAGCTTTTTGTCCGGTAACTATTTGTGTCTTCCCGTCGACAAAATGTGAACTGTAACCATTTTTTCTTCGAGTAATTTCCTCAATATCAATCTTTTTACTTTTAAAGAACAGACTTATTTCATCAACCGTTGCAAATTCTAATATTGGTTGCTTGCTCCTTTTAACTAACTCAATAAGAATATTTTTAAGGTGGTATCTTACCGTCATAAAATGATATCGGCTCCAAAATCGAAGGAATCCTAACTCTGCAATAAGCGCTCCAATTTTTTGCACTTCTTCAGTTATTTCTACGTCTGGTTTTATTCTCGGTTTTTTATTAAAAATAACAACCTTGTGGCGGTAATGTTCGGCATCGAACGGCTCATTGCCTTCAATAGCATTAAACCATCCATAATTATTTGCTAGTTGTTGGATTTTTTCATTTTGTAAAATAGGAGAAAGCGTGCCCCATATATTATGAAGTTTCTCGATTTCTCGATACTCATCAGCCCAAGGCAAGTCATCATCCCAATATGTTGCAGCAACCAATTCCTTATCTTTTTCTGGACGATTCTCGAGCAACGTGTTAATTTTCTCATCAAGTGGTAATACATGTTGCGGTTGGCTAATAACCATTGTTGGAAATACACATAAAAGAGTTTTCCACAGAGAATACATCTCATTGAGTAACTCATCGTCTGTTTTTTCACTTCGATTTTGTTTCCAAGCACGATTCTCTACAGCGGTAGTTTTTTCAAATCGCTCACGAACATTTTTAAGTAATTTTGTAGTTCTTGCCTCATTTTTCCAAAATTTCCTAAAATACTCTGTCGCTCTCTTCATTTCTTCAACATTAAAGTAGGCCGTATTGTTCATATCGGGCGATGTCACAAATATAGTATCGCTGTATTCCCACCCTGTTACTTCCTTAAGTAATGCGCCAAAACCGCCAAGATGAACAATTGTATAGTATGGTCTTACGTTCCTCGTCTCAAACATTCTCTTATACTGAAGTTTTTGTTTAGAATTAGTCATATAATATAAATAATTAAAGATATAATTGGTCGTGGCTAGGTATTGTAACTTATTTCTTTTTCAAAAAAGCTTGTTTAT
>CAZQEC010000026.1:0-15906 GCA_964591565.1 uncultured Candidatus Saccharibacteria bacterium
TTAACCGACGCTTCGGGTCGCCAAGTTGATTTTAAGCACTGTTTGATTCTTATGACTACTAACATTGGACTCGAAGAATTAACCAAGTCCGCCCTCGGATTTGGACAAAGCTCGCGTACCAGTGAAGCCGAGTTTGAATCAACCAAATTAGCCAGCTTAAAGCAAGTTAGGGATAATTTTAAGCCGGAATTTTTGAACCGTCTCGATAAAGTAATTGTTTTTCGACCATTAACTAAAGAAAATATTCGCCAAATAGTGGATATGCAAGTTGCAGAACTTTTAGAGCGCACCAAACTTAAAGGATTAAAAGTACAAGTAGATTTAAGTGCGCGAAAATTCATCGCCGAAAAATCGTACAACCCCGAATACGGCGCCAGACCAATAAGACGAGAAATTCAGGATCGAGTCGAAGATTTACTAGCGCGCGGCATTGTGGACGGGAAAATTGACAAACGCAAAACGGTCATTGTCCGTCACATTAATGGAGAACTGACGATCGGATGATGGAAGACAGAAGACAGAAGACGGAAAACAGAAAAAGCAAAGATTGTATTCTATCTGTAATCTGTCCTCTGTCCTCCGTCTTCTGTCTTCCGACTATTGACAAACTCATACCGCTTGATACAGTGAGCCCTAGAAGTAACCGTTTGCATAATGCTAGAGGGGCTATGCCAACAGATATTATTGAAGTTGAGGCGGCTTCGGTCAAACACCGCAGTGCCACTGGATTAACTGATCTCTTACCAGATTCTTTACGCTACTGGCGACACATTGAACAAATTGTGGACTCTGTTGCCAATTCGTTTGGTTTTCGTCAGATTGTTTTACCACAACTCGATCCGGCATCGGCCTACACCGAGGCTTTGGGCGAATCATTTCTTGCTCGAACTGTTGAAACAAATCTTAAAGATCATAAAGAAAAATACGTCATGCGGGCGCATCCTCGTATCGGAGTGTTACGCAGTTTTCTCGAAAATAATTTATATGACTGGCCGCCACCAGTCCGTTTGGCATACAAACCAGAGGTAGTGACTAAAATTGACGGAGTTTTAAGTCATCAACGCTATATTTGCCTCGATTGTTTAGGTGCTAAAGACGGCATTACCAACGCTTCTATGTTGGTAGTGTTACGCAAGTTAGACGAGGCACTCCACGTCAAGAAGTCTAAAGTATCTGTTCATTCAATCGGCTGTTCCGATTGTCGTCCAGCGTACGAAATTATTTTTCAAAGTTATGCGACCGACCGTAAAAGCGAATTGTGTCCAACCTGTGCCGTAAACCCTAACTTCGCTACACTCGCAACGTGCAATGTTGACGCCGAATCGGGCGTGATTATGGAGGCGCCAAGCATTTTAGATCATCTTTGCGTTCCGTGTCACAGCGCCATGGCCTCATTACTCGAATCATGTGACGATTTAGATGTTACTTATAATATAGATCAAAGTTTATACACCGCAGACCCCGAAGCTGAACAAACCGCCTTTGCCATTCGTTTTGATGGTGAACCTAGACCAGCCATTATTGGATATAATTTCAATAAATTCGCCACAAGCATCGTCGGGCAACCATTAAACGCCATCGGCGTCACCATTGATATGCAACGTCTGGCTAATTATCTTGAAACTGGGCACGCCACTTTGTCAGACGAAAGTTTCGTCAAAATTTTTGTCGCCCAGCTTGGACCACAGGCAAAAATATGTTGTGTTCCGCTTTTACAATCACTTTTCAACGCTGGCTACAGCGCCGTTTTTGCCACCGAGAGTGAAAGTATTACCCAACAATTACAGGTCGCGGCGCGCTTAAACGCACGTATTACTCTGATAGTCGGTCAAAAGGAAGCGGTAAATGGCCACGTCATACTGCGCGACATGGCTTCGGGACTGCAGGATAATGTCATAATCGAAGAGCTTTTGCCAATACTTAAAGAAAGATTGGCTATTGTGCCATAAGTAAAGAAATGTATAATGCAAAATGCAGAATGCATAATAATGGTGTGCTATCGCACATTATTTATCATCAGTTAGCGTTCAGATTTACGCCAAATTTAGTCCCATACATTATTAATTATTAATTACATTATGATTTATTCATTATCATTTATGCATTTTTTAAGTACCAATAATGGGTAATGAGCATCTTATATTGGTTTTAGATAACGTCCGTAGCTTATATAATGTTGGTGCCATATTTCGTCTTGCCGATGGACTGGGAGTTAATCAAATTATGCTATGTGGTATCACACCTGGGCCACCGCGTGCCGAAATTCATAAAACCGCTCTTGGCGCCGAAACGCACGTTGAGTGGAACGCCTTTGCATCAACGTCCGAGTGTCTAACTAAACTCAAAAATGATCAGTTTAATGTTGTGGCGCTTGAAATCACACCTTTAAGCGTACCACTACAAAATTTTACGCCGATTTTTCCTATGGCACTTGTCGTCGGTCACGAAACTGATGGGGTTTCATCTGACGTTCTGCGAGACATTAACTCACACGTTCACATTCCAATGCTCGGCCACGCCAAATCGCTCAACGTCGCCACAGCGGTGGCGATAGCGTGCTGGCAGATTAAAAGAAATGTATAAATAATAAATTATTACGGATTAAATCTATGATTTATTGTTGCATTTGCTCATCATCATTCGCAACTTTATTTTAATTGATAATGTGAGACAAAATTCTCTGTCTGTTCCATCCTCCATTTTCCATCCTCTATCCTCCGATACTTGACACTACGGTTTATGTTCGGATATACTGTAAGTAAGATCAAAAAAAGGAGTAGTTATGAATCCATTGACCAAACGACAACGTCAAATTTTGGACTACATTGAGCAGTTTATTGATGAAAACGGCTACGCCCCAAGCTACCGTGAAATCGCCGCCGAGTTTAAGCTGGCTAGTGTATCAACAATTGCTGAACATATTGACGCTCTCGACCGTAAGGGGCATTTGCAACGCGCGGTCAACGAAGCGCGTTCACTTCAGCTCACTCCAACCTGGGACGACGCCACTTTTACCATACCGCTTATGGGCACTATTGCCGCTGGTGCTCCTATTCAAGCCATTCGTACTAACGAAACGATCGATATTCCCCGCGACATGATTGGACCAAACGTTTTTGCTCTGCGCGTTAAGGGTAATTCAATGATTGAAGATGGTATTTTTGATGGCGACTATGTCATTATTGAACAAGCCGCATCGGCTCGCAATGGCGACATTATTGTAGCTTTAATTGATCGTGAAAACGTCACTCTTAAGCGTTATTATCAAGAAAAAGACCACATTCGCCTGCAACCAGCTAACAGTTCTATGAAGCCCTTGCGAGTCAAAAACGTGACCGTACAGGGTAAGGTGAAAGGAATTATTAGAAAGTTCAAGTAGAAATAATCAATTATCTACTTGTATTAGGTATTAGGTATCATGTATCAGGGGCGAGTAGATTCGATCATTTATTTATTCCCTAATACCTTATACCTGATACCTGATACGTTTTCACCACTGTTTTCCCTTAACAAGACTTGTGTATAATTAGATTATATAGGACAATACTAACAGGGGAAACAATAAATAATGGTTAAATTCTTTGACATTAACGCTGGGCATGGTGACGAGTCTTCGGATAAGAAGAGTGAAGATAAGACAAACGAGACGGTGGATAACAAAACCGCCGAAAATGCCGACGAAAAATTGGCTGATAAAGGTGAGGCAGAAGCTTTGCGTCCCGATTTTTCGGTCGGTGTTCCAACTAAAAGCGATGCAGATGAAAACAAGGCCGAAACTGCAAAACCAGATAGTGCGGACGCACAATTGACCAAAGATGACGATAAAGACGAAGATGTTATGCCAAAAGCACCAGAAATTCCTCGCGCTACCCCAGCAATGGCACCAAAAGAGCCATCTAACCATTCACCTGTGTCGGCTATCGTGAGCGGTAGCCAGCATAATAAGCAAAAAATTGTCACCGCTATTTTAAGCATTATTTTAATAGTGCTACTCGGTCTATTAGTATCACAAGCAGTCATTTACTTTACGCAAACTAAAAAAGATGCGAGTTCAGTCACCCCCAAGGCCGATACAACGCCAAAAATTACTTCAACTAAAACCGATACCGATGGCGCCAAAACAACCACTCCTGAAGCATCCAAGCCAGTTGTCGTTTCAACGGTGCTGACAAAAGAAAAAACCACCATAAAAGTGCTTAATGGTGGGGGAGTGGCAGGCGCTGGAGCCAAAGCGGCTACTTTACTGAAAACCGCTGGTTTTACTATTTCTAGCACCGCAAATGCCAAAGCATATACCTATGCCACTACCGAAGTTTTGTACAAGAACGCCGACGCCAAAACCGTGGCAGATGAAGTGGTAGTCGCACTCAAAGGATACACTGCTGAAGCTAAATTGGACGATACAGTTCCAAGCTCCGCAACCGAAATTGTTGTTATTGTAGGCAAAAAATAATCGCTCCATTATGAAACGAAGCCCTATTATTTCAATATTAGTGTTAATCATTATTATGGTTGGCTGTGGTGTATTATATCTTTGGCTCATCAATTCGACCAATATATTTAAGCGACCGTCTAACTTTTCCTCGTATACCAAATCACTTTTCAATAACTCTAAAGCCACCGTAATTAAAGTACCGTCAAAACTAGATGGTGTAGCAGTGGATCCAAACTTAAACACTAGACACCCACTTGGCGTCATGATCGAAAATCATCCCGACGCGCGCCCACAATTCGGCTTGTCCTCCGCCAGTATTGTCTACGAAGCCATTGCTGAAGGGGGAATTACCCGTTTTTTAGCCGTATTTGGGCCTAATTCGGCCAGCAAAATTGGGCCGATTCGCAGTGCTCGCACTTATTACGCCGATTGGTGTAATGAATACGATTGCTACTACGCTCACGTTGGCGGCGCCCAAGATGCGGTCAAAGTTAAAATACCAACCGATAAAATTAAAGACATTGATCAATTTGCCAACGGCAAATATTACCACCGTGAGCCAAAACCTGGCATTGCAACCGAACACACTATGTTTTCTTCGACCGATAAACTTTATGAGCTGGCGGGATTGAAAAAGTGGGGGACGGCCCTGCGGGACGATTACAGTATTTATACGTTTTTAGATGATCCCACCACGCCTGCAGTCGCAACTGCCAAAACGATTAAAATAAACTTTTCCACCGCTTCGTATGAAGTGGATTATACTTTTGATGCCACTACCAACTCATACACCCGCAATCTAGCTGGAAAACCGCACATTGATGCGCAAAATCAAAAAAATATCGCGCCGAAAAATATCATTATTCAATACATTGGCCGCACCGCCGTTACGTTGGATAATGGCGCAGGCGGCTGTGCCATGCCTACAGTTGGTAGTGGTAAGGCCGAAGTTTATCAAAACAGGCAAAAAATTGTTGGTACTTGGAAAAAAAGCGATAAATACGACCGCACCGAGTTTTATGATGAAAAAGGTGGGTTGATTAAACTATATCGCGGCCCAACTTGGATTGAAATAATCAACCCCGGCTCCACTGTCACAAGCGCGGGGTAACATCTTTTGATGTAATAGTTCTCGCTTAAGCTCGAACAATAATAGATTTCTTTCAAAACCCAAATCAATATTGTCATCTCGACCGCAGTGGAGAGATCTATAAAAAAATCATTTGAGATTTCTCCAACCCCGACTGGAACGTCGGGGGGTCGAAATGACTACTTAAGCAGATTTTGAAAGAGATCTAATTACTAATTCTCACCCCCCCCCAATATTGTTCGAGCTTTGCGAGAACTATCTAGATTATGTCTTCGCATCGTCACTTGATTTATTTTCAGGGTAAACAGGTCGTACTAATCCCGCTTCATCAACTTCTCCCGCGCCAGCTGCAGGACGTAGCAATTCAGCATCCGATCCTAACGCTGGTTTAGGAACTGATAAAATGTAATCAGTGTATTTCTTTAGATAATCATAAGCAAACGTCATCATCTCTTCCACAAATTGACGCTCTTGCTTGTTCTTTAGTAAGGGGTGCTGGGGTGCAAACCAAGGCTGACGCAAGGCACTACTTAGCAAGGATCGCGATAAATCGGATCGATAAACAAGAAGTTTTTGTAGTTGCTCACCTATATGTTCGGAATTCGGCATATCTCTTCGAATAGCAGCAACTTTATAGTTCAAATACTGGTGAAGAGATTTCTGTAGCTCTTTTTCTGTAACGTTAGTTGGAGAATAATCGTTCAGCGTAAATTTGTCCGCCTGTAATATTTGATCCCACTCCGCCGCCCATTCGCGCTTTAACGCCTCTACATCAATTTCGCCCGATTCCGCCGTTTTAACATCAGGCACATTAGTGTCATCTGATACTATTGGTCGTATTTCTTCACTATGATCATGGTCTTGATGAATATTTTCGTTCATTTCTGCTCCAATTCAAAAATAGTTAAGATATCCTCAAACTTTTCGAACGAATAATCGGCTACTTCACATCGTCACTTGCTTTATCTTCAGGGTAAACTGGGCGCACTAATTTATCTGTATCAACTTCTCCAGTGCTATTAGCCGGACGTAACAACTCATTATCTGATCCTAATGCTGGCTTTGGTTTTGGAAGTGATAATATATAATCAGAATATTTTTTCAAGTAATCATAGGCAAACGTTATTAACTCTCTTACAACTTCTCGATCACTTTTATTTTTTAATCGAGGATAATTCGGAACAAGCCAATTAGGATCATGGAGAGCTTGGCTAAACTTAAAAAATTTTAGCAAATCGGATCGAGTATCAAGCAGGTCGCGCAAATAATAATTAATACTTTCGGAGCGCTGCCCACATTTTCGAATTTTAAACGATATATATTTTAAATATCCGAAAAGGCATTCCTTTAATCCAAACTTTTCAATATTGCTGTTTGATATTGGATAATAATTCTCATATGAATGGTAATTGAAAGTATTTATATCGGCGGTTAGCCATCTTTGAATATCTGAAGTGAGCTCGCGCTTTAGTTGCTCGACATCAATTTCACTAGAATCCACTTTTTCAACATCTTGCACATTAGTATCATCTGATGCTATCGGTTGTGTTTCTTCGTGATTTTCTAGATGCTCATTTTCACTCATCTTAAATCCTCACCTATTCTGCCATCATCGTAGCAAAACATGGGGTTTACACCAAATCCGCATATCTAGCACGGGCGCCGAGCATTTCCTCAATGCGCAACAGTTGATTATATTTAGCGGTGCGCTCGCTACGCGCAGGTGCTCCAGTTTTAATTTGCCCACACCCAAACGCCACACATAAATCGGCGATAAACGGATCTACGGTATCGGCCGAACGATGCGAGATAATGGTGGCAAAATTATTCTTTTTTGCCAATGTAATAGTGTTAATCGTTTCGGTCACTGTGCCAATTTGGTTCGGTTTGATTAGAATGGCGTTAGCACATTTTTTGGCGATGCCATTTTGCAATCTGGTTTGATTTGTGACAAATAAATCATCGCCCACAATTTGCACTTTTGCCCCAACTTTAGCCGTAAATTCAGCATATCCATCCCAATCATCTTCAAACAATGGATCCTCAATCGAAAAAATCGGGTATTTTGACATTAGATCCATAAAATAATCTTGCATTTCGGCGGGTGTAAACGACTTATTTTCGCGCTTCATTTGATAAATCCCATTTTCATAGTAGGCGCTGGAAGCTGGATCGAGCGCTAAATAAACATCTTTGCCAGCTTGATAATTGGCTTTTTCAATTGCTTGCATCATTAACTCTAACGCGTCGTCGTTCGTTACGCCTTGCAATCCAAAACCACCTTCGTCGCCAATAGTGGTTGACAATCCTTTGGCACTAATCAAATCTTTTAAAGTGTGATAAATCTCCAAACCCATCTGCAAAGCGTGTTGAAAGTTTTCCGCGCCAATTGGCATAATCATACATTCTTGAAAATCAATTGAGTCTGTAGCGTGCTTACCACCGTTAATGATATTCATCATTGGCACTGGTAATAAGTTAGCCGATTCAGACCCCAAAAAGCGATATATTGGCTGATGACGCGCCATAGCCGCCGCTTTAACTAAAGCGATCGAGGTCGCTAAAATAGCGTTCGCGCCTAAATGTGATTTATCGGCGGTGCCATCGAGCGCAATTAGACGCTCATCTAACGCGCGCTGATTATCCACTTCTAGCCCGACTAAATCGTGTGCAATGATGTTATTGATGTTGCTAACCGCCCCCAGTACTCCTAAACCATTGTAGCGCTGTTTATCATCGTCTCGTAGTTCGTGCGCCTCATGAGCCCCCACAGAGGCACCACTAGGCACTGTGGCACGCCCCCATGAGTCATCATCCAGTCTAACATCAGCCTCAACGGTCGGATTGCCTCTTGAGTCTAGTACTTCGCGACCAATAATGCAAGTAATTTTAGTCATAAAAATAGTATAACACTATCATAGATAAATCATAACGTATAATGCATAAATCATAATGTAATTGATAGTGCAAAATGGTAATGTTTGAATCAGATTTTATCAAATAGCTGTGTTTTTTAACATTATCAATTATTAATTACATTATCCATTCTAATTTATCCATTATCATTTATGCTGCATTTCTTTACAGATTCGCTCCCAACTCATTGGCCATAGTTTTGACCGTTTTAACGTAGGCAACCGAGTGGTTGTAACGCAAAATTGAGTTATCCCACGAGCCGTTATAGTTGGCTGAAAGTAATAGGGAAGCGGCAAAAATGGAGTCTTTGGCACTCGTAATACTACAACCTTCACCCGTACGAGCACAATAGCTACGAAATGTTGACGGCATAAATTGCATCGGGCCGGTAGCACCCGCATAAGAACGGCGGGCCGTATCCCACGATTTTCCAGATTCGATTTGGTGTACCGCTTCAATTAACGCAGGCGGTACACCGTATTTTTCGCCCGCCAAGCGATATAAATCACGCTTTGCCTCCAAGCTTGGCGCTGGGGTCAGTTGAACAGAGGTTGATTTCTTCAGCACTTTTTGACGCGCCAAAATGGTGGCATTACTTTCACCAGTGGTAATTTTGATCGGGTTGTCCGACTGCGTAAAGATGTTTTTATCACGACTCATTTCAATCGTCAGTTGGATATTATTTGGATTGATTTCGTCGCGAGCATTTGCCGGCATTATACCTAATGGAACCGACACAATTGCGATTTTTAGACACAGTGAAGCAATGAAAGCAGTTTTGGTATGTGACTTCTTCCATTTACGAATGAATTTTTGAACATTTTTCCCTACCTTACTAAACTTGGACACTGCCCCCAAAAGGGTGGTGTACATTACTTATAAACTCCATTTTCTGCTTCACTAAAAAACTTCCCAAGGGGAAGCATTAGCAAAACACTACATACTAGCACACTTAACTAATTTTGTCAATGGTTCGACACGTATGAGTTCACAACCTTGAAGTAATTATTGTTCGAGGAGCATTATGCGACGAGAACTAATCAGTTGTTAGTTCTAACCTATGCTCGAACGATACTTCGGGAATTTGGCAAAAATGTAAAACTGAAAAGTCTTCTAATTACTACATTCCCCGATTCACCAATTAATATAGGTCGGTCGCTTTTTCCGCGACCGACCTATTGCCATTCTGTTGTCTGCCCTCCGATGATCATGCTGGGGAGGCTGTCTGAAGCGGGTCGCTACGTAGTTCCGGTATTACCTGCTTGAGCAACCAGTTAATGGCTTTCTCGGCGTCAGCCCTGTCGTCACCGCTTAAGTGATTATAGGCCGACCATGCCATCTTAAGGTCACCTTTCAGGTGACCACATATGAAGGCAGTTAGCAGTGGATCGGTCGGCGCATCAGAACAGATGAGAACGCATGATCGAGCGGCACCATCCATCATCAAACTGGGATTTGCCTTATAGAGTATCCCGAACATGTACGCGATGATATCGATCAGCGTTTTGAATGCGCGTGGCCTGTTATGGTAAGACGCAAGAAACGCGGCATCTGCAAGATAGCTCCACTCGTCCAACGGCTCGGGCAAATCACGCTGTCTCTGATGACGGTGTTCCTTTACCAGCTTAACCAATTCCTCAATGGTCGTCTCGGCATCGATCCCCTTGAGGTCCAACAGGAGCTCTTCACTTAGCATTGTATTCTCTCCGGATTGGCAAAGTGCTTCCTTATTAGGAAGATTGCTGAGTTGCAACAATAGTATTGTAATACCATATTTTCCAGATTATTACAATAGGCTGGTTTGTATGAACAATTTTTTTATCCAACCAGCTAAATCCGCGCCATAATTCCAGCCACTGAAATGCCCCACGATTTACTACCGGTACCAGTGTAACTTGGGCCAATTTGATGCGGGCTTGCTACTCCGCGTGACGTAAAATGTTTATTTAAAAACTTGGCTTCAGCCAAAAATGCCTCATTAAATGACGAAAAGCGCATACTTGGACCAAGCCCAAAGGGATTGTGCGAACCGGCTGGCATACGCAAGCCAAAAGAAGACTCCGCGCCAGCAATTCCTACCATCATGCGCGGATCTAAATTATAATCAACCGAAACCTTCACCAGCTCCTCAACGTGATTAGCCAAAGGCGACTGCTTACTTTGCAAAAAATCTGCAATAGAATCGGTTAAAACATCTGACGATGTAGATTTGGCCTCCACGCCACTGGCTACTATGGCGTGATGCAATTTAGTATTTGTTTCATCGGTTTGGCGTTTCTGATCAATCGTAGAATTACTATCGCCGGGAGTAATTTGAATCGGCATTGTGGTCTCTGACTTAATAATAGTTGATATATCCATTTGTATTTGAACGGGAGTGTTTGTATTAGCCAAAGTCAAAAGTGGCACCGGAATGAATACAAATGGCACGGCAAAGCAAAGTAGATTAACTACAGCAAAACCAGCCACGTGGCGAATTGAGCTCGAGTGTGACTTAAATTGATGCGGATTAATAAATTTTTGAACTAAATACCGAAAATAATTCGGTCCCCCTAAACGGGTGAAAATCATCCGCTTAAGTTGCCTGCTTTCTGCCTTACAAACTACCCCCAAACTTAGCAAGACTTCAGTATCATATCGTGGATATGACTAATGTGTCAATGGATATACTTAATTTTATTGACAATCCATTACAAAATAGTATCATTTTGGCTATCCGCTGAACATCTCATCGGAGGCCATTTTTGACAAGGAGGGTCACAATGCTGGTACTGACACGCAAGGTGGGTCAAAGCTTGATGATTGGTGACGAAATTCAAGTGACAGTCATGGAGGTAAACCGTGGCCAGGTGCGCGTCGGTATTCGCGCACCTAGATCGATCGCTATCCACCGCAAAGAGGTGTTCGACAAGATTCTGGAGCATAACCAGAATGCTGATGACGCTACGCCGTCGCCCACAGTAACAGACACTGCCGATATTTTCGGCGAAGCTGACGACTACTCAATGGGCTTCCCGTATCGTTAACTTGCTCGTGTCAGACGAGGGCGAAGCACATCGCTTTCGCCCTCAAAATATGTCTACTGTAATCAAAAAAAATTGATTATTTCACACGTGAACTCAGCAACCTCCCCCTGTGCGCTCGTCACTTTGGTCTTTAGATGTCATCCTGTTCGCGAATGCGCGTGTAACCACTTGCTTCAGGGATCCTTTCGAGATGAGATTCCGGATCAAGTCCGGAATGACAGGGTTTCTGGGTTCACGTTTTCACACATACCATTTACCTAATAAATGTATTACAATTATGGTATGACTACCAAAACCTGTGTTTGGATTGGCTTGTTTATTGGCTCAAGCATTGGTAGTGCCTTGCCGTTTTTGTGGCAAGGTGACCCATTTTCACTCACGGCCATTTTACTGAGTGCTGGTGGGGGACTAGCTGGTATTTTTGCTGGATACAAAATTGGCAACGCCTTGTTTGGATAATCGCGTTAAGGCTCATTAGTGCTCGCTTCGCTCTGCACTATAATAGTGAAAGGTTTTAATATGGAACCAGCTCAAAATTGCATCTTTTGTCGCATCGCCGCTGGACACAGCCCGGCTCAAGTGGAATATCGCGATGATGAAGTAGTGGTATTTTGGGACATTCAACCAAATGCCCCAATTCATTTGTTAATAGTCAGTAAAAAGCATATTCCAACTCTACGGGAAGCAGAAGCGTCCGACGCCCCATTGCTTGGCAAAATGTTGCTAACCGCGCACGAAGTGGCAAAACGTAAAGGATTTGATCAAGAAGGGTATAGAGTGGTGGTTAATACCGGTACAAACGCCGACCAAGTGGTTGACCACCTCCATTTTCACATTTTAGCCGGCGCCGCCCTCGGAGCTATGACCAGCGCCAAAGGCAACCCGGTTAGTCAGTTTGGATAAGATGGTATGAGGTATAATGTATCAGGTATAGGGGGAACGAGGAAACAAACTAACCCCTGATACCTCATACGCTATACCTGATACGAATCAAAAAACATAATCGTACTTTCATTGTTTATTGCAAACTGAAAGGTATCTTTCTTAATAATTTATTGCTAAGATATATTAGTTGAAATAAGCCATTATATGTTAAAAGATAAAATAATTTTAATCACTGGCTCCTCGTCCGGCATTGGTGCCGCGACTGCTCGCTTGGCAAAAGAGTATGGTGCAACAATGATTTTGCACGGTAGGACAGAGAGTGAGGAACTTAAAAAAATTTCACTAGAATTAAATTGCGATTATATTTTTTGCGATGTTGCTGACAAAGTTGCCGTGGAATCTGAAATCCAAAAAATTCTTAAGAAAGTCCAAAGAATTGATTGTTTGATAAATTGTGCTGGAATTGCCCCAAGACCCAGTTTTATGGAATCAACCGACGAGGTTTGGTTGGATGTTTTCAAAGTTAATGTTTTAGGAACTGTTCATTTTTGCCAATCAGTAATCCCAGTGATGCAAAAAGCTAAAGGCGGCAGAATTGTTAACATTGCTTCTATTAGAGCCAACATAGGAACTTCGGGCAAACCAGTTTATTCAGCTACGAAGGCCGCGATTATAAATCTTACGGCTGTATTGGCGAAAGATTTTGCTCCAGATATTTATGTCAATGCAGTTTCACCTGGATACACAGACACACCTATTAATAAAAATTGGGATGAAAAAGTTTGGAAACAAGTAAATACTGCTTTAGTTGGTCGTATTGCTCAACCAACAGAAATTGCTGAAGCTATTTTATTTTTGGCGAGCGATAAAGCTAGTTTTATAACTGGTCAAACAATTATAGTAGACGGTGGTTATTCAATTTCTGGAAAATAATTTTAAATAAGTCGCAAAAAATTTGGCAACAAATAGATGATTATCCGCTCGACCCTGATACATGATACCTTATACCTGATACGAATACATAAAATTGATAATCTCATCCGTTTATGGTAATATGATATTTGGTAAAATTGAGGGTGAGGTGACTTTTTTTCTATGACTGAAGTTCGTAAAAAAGAACACGAGCGTTTTGACGTGCTCCTGCGCCGTTTCAACCGCGATGTCCAACAAAGCGGTCTTTTGAGTATTGTCAAAAAAAATCGCTATCACCTTGAAGAGCCGTCTCGCACCAAAAGACGGATGTCGGCTATTCGTAAATCTATTCGCAAAGCGGCAAAGAGGGGATACTAGGAAAGTATCGGGTATAATGTATAGGGTATCAGGGGGGAAATTGATCACAAAAATACCTTCTCGCCCATGATACATAATACCTGATACCTGATACGATTTACTTTTATCAAATCAAAATTGTTTTATGAAAGCAAATAGTGCATATCACACGGTTGATAGATACAAAAATTATCGAGGCGATGAAGTCTAAAGACCAATTTACTTTAGATACTTTTCGTATGGTCAAAACCTCCCTGCAAAATGCCTCAATAGCCAAAGCGGATCATCATTTGAGTGATGAGGACGAAATATTGCTGTTGCAAAAAGAGGTCAAAAAGCGACGCGATGCCGCTTTAATGTATCAAGATGGCGGACGACCAGAATTGGCGGATAAGGAAGAGCGGGAAGCCGAACTTCTATCCCAATTTTTGCCAACACAAATGAGTGACGCCGAAATTGAAACGGCAGTTAAAGACGCCATTAACCAATGCGCCGCCACCTCCAAGCAAGATATGGGTCGAGTAATGGGCATACTTAAGCCAACTTTGGCTGGCAAGGCCGAACCAAGTCGCGTTTCGAGTGTAGTACTACGCTTACTAAATTAATTACAGATGAAATTAATTGATCTTACGCTTGTATACTCTAATTCAACCAAAATGTACATTGATGTTGACCAAATCAAGGTTTTATCTCGCAAATTTTTGCAACAGATGAATCATACTGGACATTTTGAATTAGATGTTTCAATCGTCGGACCAACCAAAATGCGCTCGCTTAATCGTCAATATCGGCAAATTGATGCCCCAACTGACGTTTTAAGTTTCCCAATATCCGATCTTTCCCCGTCTCTAGTCTCTGGTCATTTGTCTCAAGTTAATAGTCATCAGTTTCCCGTTATCCTCGGATCAATCGTTATCTGCCCCAAAATAGTAGCGCATCGCGCCAAACATGGACGTTATTCGATCGATCACAGATCTGGTCAAACTGATTTGAATCGATATATAATGTATGTATTAGTACATGGCTTAATGCATTTAATCGGTTTTGATCACGGCACTGACGCATCTGAAGCACAATTTAACCACAAGATTTCAACTTTTTTTAGCGAGTGATATGATGCAATTACATAGATTAATTTTAAGTTTTGGTTACGCGTTTCGCGGCATTGCCCGCCTACTTAAAACCGAGCAAAATGCCCGTATACATTTTTCGGCTATGCTTTTGACGTTTGCGCTAGCGATCGTATTTAAAGTCAATCACGTTGAGGCGGCTATTTTGTTTATGGCGGTGGTTTTGGTTTTTGCAATGGAAATAATGAACACTGCCGTCGAAAAAACACTCGATTTACTGCACCCTCATGAACATGATGTGGTACGCAAAGTTAAAGACGCCATGGCTGGCGCCGTACTCATATCTGCCATTATTGCTACTGTTGTAGCTATTTTAACCTTTTATCCGTACGTGAGGGATTTAATAATAGCAGGTAGCTGGTAGCAAGTAGCTGAAGGGGGGGTATCAGGTATAACGTATAAGGTATTTGGGAGAGGAGAATGAATAATTAACAAATAATCGCGTCTACTCACCCCCTGATACATGATACCTAATACCTGATAAAAAAGAAATGGATAAATTATAATGCATAATGCATAATTTTGGAGTGGCTGGTGCCACTTTTTATGACTTATTACAACATCATTTTATGACTCTGATAATTATCCATTATTAATTACATTATCCATTATCAGATATGCATTATATATTTCATCAAGTTATAGACAAACCTCGCTATTTATCGCTATGATTATATACGAGCAAACATTAGTTTGTTAGTTTCAGTTCGCGAAAGGGGAGCATATAGCGACTTCAAAAAGATCAATCATTACGGGGCTAGATGTTGGCTCAACTACTATCTCAACGTGCATTGGGCAGTTTCAGGATGGAGTTGTAGATATTATTGGTCTCGGTTCCGCTCCATCAGCCGGTATGCGCAAAGGTTTAGTGGTAGATTTAGATGAAACCATTAGTGCCATTGCCCAAAGTCTTGAAGTGGCTGAACAAATGTGTGGGGCTGAGGTGCAATCAGCAGTGGTCGGAATTTCTGGGCCACACATTGAATCGGCTATTAGTAAGGGCGTTATTGCTATCTCGCGCGCTGACGGCGAAATAGGTGAAAATGACGTTGATCGCGTACTGCAAGCGGCGCGCGTGCTACCGAACGTCCAAAACCGCGAAATATTGCACGTCATTCCGCGTACTTACACGGTAGATTCAACCGAAGGTATTGT
>CAZQEC010000027.1:0-14075 GCA_964591565.1 uncultured Candidatus Saccharibacteria bacterium
TTCAGACATTGAAAAGGACTTATTATGAATAAGTTTATGCAGATAATTTTGACAGCCGGGCGTTGTCGAGATAGAGTAAAGCTCGAGGACAATCTATATGCCAAGTTCAATTTATGTTTGTCAGCAGTGCGGTAAAACCTACCCGAAGTGGCAGGGGAAATGTGATGAATGCGACGCTTGGAGTAGTTTGTCGCAAGAAGTGAGTGTCACTAGGTCGGGATCAAAACATTCGATATTAAATATTGTCTCTACTACCCTTTCCGCTGTCAAACGTGAGAAAGTAACGCGGATGCCAACCGGCATTCCAGATTTTGATTAAGTGCTGGGTGGAGGGATCGTGCCCGGTTCCATTATGCTGCTCGGTGGTGAGCCCGGCATCGGTAAGTCAACTATCCTCTTACAAATGGCGGAGCACGTTCAAGACACCGCCTACATTACGGGCGAAGAATCACTCGAACAGGTATCAATTCGAGCCGATCGTCTCGACGTCAAGACCGATATTGAAATGGTGCAAGAGACCGATATTGACAGCATAATCTCTTATCTCGAATCGCGGCGGCCAAAAGTAGCCATTATTGATTCCATTCAAACCATGTTGTCAACCGATTTTCCTGGGGTGGCGGGTAGTATAGTCCAAGTACGAAGCTCAGCGCAAAGGTTGCAGATATTGGCTAAATCAAGTGGTATCGCAATTATATTGGTTGGGCATGTCACCAAAGAAGGCACCATTGCCGGGCCGCGCACACTTGAGCACATCGTTGACGTTGTTCTATCCTTTGAGGGTGACGCTTTTCAAAACTCACGTATTTTACGGGGGTTAAAAAATCGGTTCGGCGCCACCAATGAAGTGGCTATATTAGAGATGACGGAAAAAGGACTTATTCCAGTGCTCAATCCTTCGGCGCTGTTTCTCTCCACTCATCCGGAAAGCGTGCCTGGCAGTGTAGTGACGGCTGTGTTGGAAGGTAGGCGCCCGATATTGGTGGAGGTGCAAGCACTGACGGTTATTACCTCATTTGGTTATCCCAAAAGAACCGCTTCCGGCCTTGATGTTAATCGGCTTAATATTCTCATTGCGGTTTTGCAACGTCGGGCCGGGCTAAATTTGAGCAATATGGACGTCTACGTTAATATCGTTGGCGGCATTCGTGTGCAAGATCCTGCCATAGATTTAGCGGTCTGTATCGCCGTTGCCTCTGGCGTCACTAATCGACCATTGGCTAAAGAATATGTGGTGCTTGGTGAAGTCGGGTTATTAGGCGAGGTACGGGTTGTGGCTCGACAAAAGGAACGCTTGGTTGAAGCGAAAAAGCTCGGGTTTTCTAAAAGTATTAACGCCACCACGGTTGCCGATGCAATTGCTCGTTTATTACCAAAGGATAAAAAATGATTATTGATGAGAACCAATCAGTGCTTTTTGTGATCATTCTAGGTATTGCTTTGGTGGCTTTGTTCATTACCCGTCGTTTGATGAAGTCGTCGTTTCCATTCGTGTTTATTGGCATCGTTGGCTTGATCTTGGGCTTGCTCGTAGGAGCACTTTTGGCCATTCCAGTGGGGCGATTACCGGGTGATTACGGCAAATGGTTGCCCATGATTGTGCATATTTTTGCGACGGTGGCGGTGCTCGATCTGTTTTTGGGTCAGGCGCGCGGATTTTCGCGTTATTTTCGCTCAGTCACTACTGGCAATACCGAAATTGGCGGCATCAATCTCAATCTTTTACCGGAGATATTGCTCGATACCTCATCCATTATTGACGGACGCATTTTGGAGGTGGCCGAGACCGGTTTTATGATGATGCCATTTGCGGTGCCGACGTTTGTAATTGATGAATTGCAAGCGTTGGCCGACAGTCGGGACAACGTCAAACGCGACAAGGGCAAGCGCGGTTTAGAAATTTTAGAGGCACTTAAGAATAGCAGTAAAATTGTACTACGGGTTTTGGATCAGAAAAATGTTAAGGGCAGTGGGGTAGACGCCAAATTAATTTGGTTGGCTAAAGATTTGGGCAGTCGTATTATCACTACCGATACGGCGTTGAATCGCTCGGCCACTATTCAAGGAGTTGTGGTGTTAAATCTAAATGATGTCGCTGGCGCGTTGAAATCAATTATTTATCCCGGCGAAGTGTTGCATATCACTGTTGCCCAAAGAGGCAAAGAGCGAGGTCAGGGGATCGGTTATATGGCCGACGGTAGTATGGTCGTGATTGAAGAGGGAGACAAACTGGTTGGCAAAGAAGTTAATTGTAAGGTGGTGAGAGTGTTTCAAACCTCAAGCGGTAGAATGTTGTTCGCGGAATTAGAAAAGTAATTTATTTTATTAAGTGCGAGAACTGTTGTCTCAATTTGGCAATTTTTGGGTTAATGATGGCTTGACAGTACGCCGAATCAGGATTTTTGGCAGAGTATTGTTGATGATAGTTTTCGGCGGGATAAAAATGATCAAATTTAGCGATCTCGGTGAGAATCGGTCGGTCAAATACGCGGTCACGCTCGAGCTGATTTTTGACCGATTCCGCGACGCGCTTTTGATCTTCATTGTGATATAAAATAATTGACCGATACTGTGATCCAACATCGGCGCCCTGCCTATTTTTTGTGGTCGGAATGTGAGTCAAGAAAAATATCCCTACTAATTGGCCAAACGTAATAATTTGATCATCAAACGATATTCGTACAACTTCAGCGTGCCCAGTTGCACCCGAACTAACCGCATCGTAGTTTGGATTCTCTGTCGCACCGCCAGCGTAGCCTGATTCTACTTCGATCACGCCTTTAAGGGCGCTAAACACTGCCTCTGTGCACCAAAAACAGCCGCCACCAAAAGTAGCCAATTTAAGATTAGAATGTGGCATCTTCAGTTGCACCGCTAATTCCGATAGTTGAGTTTTTGCTGGTTAGGCGATAGTGATAAGTTTGCAATGGGTCTAGTCCGCTCACCACGATGGTATGGCTTAAAACATCACCCTTATTTTCTTTAACACTAGAGCTGTAGGCAGTGGTTAACCCGTATTCGACCAAACCATCGGCGGCCGGTGTCGTACTCCAAAAAATAGTGGCACTTGTGCGATCAGAAGAACGCACTGCGCTAACACTAGATATAGCGACGGTGGCAGCTCCGTTGCGGGTGATGAAAATTGATGTCGCACTTTCCTCTTGATCTTGCAGGTCGCGTGCCACTGCTTTCATGGTATGGCGACCGTCAGTGAGCGAAGCGGTATCAAAATCGGCGGTCCATGGCGCGTTTGGTTGTGCAACCAAAATATCATCTATATATATAAACATGTGTGACACCCCAAATTTAGATTCGGCGTAAGATTGTAAAACAATTTTGCCACTGACGGTGGTGCCATTGACTGGCGAAACTACCGACACACTTAAACGGTCGGCGGCGGCGCTGGGATCATATTTGTCAGTTGGCACAGCTTGACCGGTAATGCCATTGTCATTCGCCCAGCGTAGAACTGGAAATTCCCAAACTGCGTCGGTTGGGCGTTCCGAATGAATAGTGGTGTAGACCTTGGTGGTCACTAAACTAGGCGGCGTGTCGTCGGTGGCTAATTTGGTTTGATCGGGTTTGTAAAGTTTAACACTTTTCCAAGCATCGTCGTCATCGGTCGGCATTTGCCACTCGGTACAGATATCACGCACAATATTTTCCGGCGGAGTGACGCTGGTCGGGCGTTTATTTGAATATTTAGCAACCGCACAATCTTTGATTGAATCTGGGCGCGTGAACTGTTCTTCGGGTTTGTTTTCGTGCGCTTTGGTCATAAAATCATGCCAAATAGGGGCGGCCGCCATGGCTCCAGCACCAGTCCGAGCCATCTCCTTGTTATTATTGTTACCGACCCAGACCGCTGTGGTAATTTGGGGGGTGAAGCCGATCGTCCAGGCGTCGCGATAGTTTGAAGTAGTGCCGGTTTTTGCTGCCACTGTGCGCCCGGGCAAAGTCAGGGGTGAACGCGCACCGAAGGTTGGGGTGCGGGCGTCATTATCAGATAAAATGCTGGATATTTCGTAAGCGATGCCAGAGTCAAGCACCTGCTTGGGTTGATCTTTCCATTCTTGAATGACTTGACCGTTCTGGTCTTCGATTTTTAGGATGCCAGAAACGGGGTGTAAGTCGCCACCGTTGGCAAAAACGCTATAGGCGCCGACCATATCTACCATTTTGACTTCGGCCGCGCCTAATACCATGGCTAGCCCGTATTTATCGGGCTCGTCGAGCGTTGTTATGCCTAAATCTCTAGCAGTATCCACCGCTTCCTTTGTACCAGCTAACGCTTGGGATTTGATGGCCGATATGTTCAAAGACTGTCCGAGCGCATTGCGAATAGTCAGGGGGCCACGACCGCCGCCGGAGTAGTTGTGCGGCCATATTTCATTGCCGCGCGATTGATCGTAGGTACTTTCAAGATCAAAAATAGTACTGCCGGGGCTCCAATTTTTTTTGAACAGACTGGCATAAACGATCGGCTTAAAACTGGAACCAGGTTGACGATTTGAAGTAGTGACGTTGACTGAACCGAATTTTTTGTCATTGTAATTGACCGAACCAACCATGGCCAAAATTTGCCCAGTTTTAGTATCAATGGACACCAAAGCGGCGTTTGACGCTTGAGTATTTTTGAAGATTGAGGGTGATTTATCGGAAATAATTTTTTCCGCCGTGCTTTGTAAATCAGAGTCGAGAGTGGTTGTGACTTTGTAGCCCTCGCTGGCTAAACGGCGCTCCCCGACCTGTCCACCGCCCAATAAATCAACCAGTTGTTCTCGAATATAAAAAACAAAGTGCGGGGACGTGATATTTTCTTTCGACTTCGCCACGCCGTCGAGAACTTCATACGTTTTAGCCGATTTAGCCATATCGTTTGAAATATAATTTTGATCAGCCAATTTTTGTAGCACTACGTCGCGCCGCCATTTTAGTTGATCATTTCGGTTGCCATAAGGGTTATAGTAAGTTGGCGCTTGAGGTAGCGAAACTAGCATGGCAATTTGCGCCCAACGTTTGGCTTTTTCTTTGTCCTCGCTCGCTAGTGCCGGGTCGAGTTCTTTGGCGCTAACGCCGAAATAACCCAGCGCCGCCGATTCAATGCCATAAAAATTATTGCCATAAGGAATCTCATTTAGATACAGAGTAATTATTTCATCCTTGCTATGAATTTGCTCAAACTCCAGCGCTAAAATAACTTCCTTAATTTTACGGGTAAATGATTTTTTCTTGCCAACGTTGTCAATGGCATTTCTGACTAATTGTTGAGTAATGGTAGATCCACCTTGCGATTTATTGCCGCGAGTCACATCCACATAAATTGCCCGGGCGATGGCCCGAAAATTAACGCCGTGATGTGAATAATAATATCGGTCCTCAATTGCCACTGTGGCGTCTTTAACTGCTCTGGGAATATCGGCAGAGGTAATGACGGTCCGTCGCTCCTCGCCGTAAATATCGTTCAGTATTTTCCCATTACGATCATATATTTTGGTCGAGCCGGCGGGATGATACTGGGCAATTTGTCCGGGCTTTGGTAAATCAAACGAAAACACAATAACCATCACAATAAAGGCGGCCAATATGGCTCCAAATCCGATCAAGCCCAACTTAAATAGCCGTTTTTTAGACAAAGTGCGGCGCCCATTTTTAGTTTCAAATGGGGATAATTTTTTGAGACCGTACGGATTAACAAATCGAGAAAAAAAAGTGTTTTTGGACATTTTATATTAATTAATGATAAGAAAAAAAAGATACTATCTTATGGCGAAGAATAAATCAATAACTTGAGTATACGTTACTTTTCGGCTATTGTCCAAGTAGTAGTGAAAAAAAATGAATAACGATCAAATTACAAATCTGCTTGAAAACACCGTTTCAACTATTATCGAGCGCCGAGATTTAGAGCAACAACTACGCTCCGGACGTTCTTTAAGAGTTTATTTAGGCGTTGATCCATCAAGCCCAGATATTCATCTTGGTCATGCGGTGGTGTTATGGAAATTACGTCAATTTCAAGATTTAGGCCATCATGTTATTTTGCTAATCGGCGATTTTACCGCCCAAATTGGCGACCCCTCGGGGCGTACGACCAAACGCACACCATTAACGCATGAGATAGTGTTACAAAATGCGCAAGATTATCAGCAAGCCGCGAGCAAAATTATTCGATTCGATGGCGACAATGCGGCTGAATTGAAATACAACAGCCATTGGTTATCAAAAATGACCTTGAAAGACATCATAAGCTTGTCGAGTCATTTTACAGTACAACAGATGATCGAGCGTGATATGTTCCAGGATCGCCTGAAAGCCGGACGCCCGATTGGCTTGCATGAGTTTTTGTATCCATTAATTGTCGGTATAGATTGCATTGAGCTTAATGTGGACGTAGAAGTGGGCGGGAATGATCAACTATTCAACATTAAAGCTGGACGCACCTTAATGGAAAAAGTCAATGGAAAGCGCAAGGTAGTGCTAACTTGCGATCTTCTAACGGGATCAGACGGAACCAAAATGAGTAAATCAGCTGGCAACGCTATTTCTATTACCACTTCGCCCGATGATATGTTTGGCAAACTGATGGCGATAGATGATAAATTAATCGAAGAATACGCTAGACTCTGTGCGGATATGAGCAATCATGAGCTTGAGAATCTATCTAAGCGTTTAAAATCGGGCGAAAATCCGCGCGACGTCAAAATGGATGTAGCAGAAAATATTGTGGCTCGCTACAACTTGGAGGAGGTGGCATCAAAAACGCGTGAAGATTTCATTATCACATTCTCCAAACGGAGCAATTTTAAGGGCGAAGCGAACGTTGAGGCATTTTTTCCAGCACCATTAGTAGAGATGCCGTTATTAGAATTAGTGGCGGTGATATCTGGTCAATCTAACACACAGTCGCGACGCTTGATTGAAGATGGGGCGGTAGATATTGATGAAGTCCAAGCCAAAGATCCAAAGAAGATGATTGATTTAAAACAGTCTTTGGTGATTAAAATTGGCAAATATCGCCACATCCGCGTGCAACATTTAGATGGTGGAAAATAATAATCCAAAAAAGGAGCAGTTAGCTTTGATCTCGTCAATACTATCCAAAGCCATCGTTAATGCTGGGTTTAGTTCGCCAGACGTTGTTCCATATACTCGGGCAAGTGCCGAACGGGGCGACTTTGCTACATCGGTGGCGTTTGGTCTAGCCAAAACGTCTGGGATAACATCTGGCGACTTAGCGGCCAAGATTGTAACTGAATTACAAAAAAATGACAGTATTGCTTCAGCCGAATCTGCCGGCGCGGGATTTATTAATTTTAGTCTGACTGATAGTTGGATCGCGGATCAGCTGAATCAATTCAATGGTTTTGAGCATATCTTGACAGGTCGAAAATACATCATCGAATACTGCAGTCCAAACATCGCCAAACCAATGCATGTTGGGCACCTGCGCACCACTATTTTGGGGCAAGTTTTAGTTAATTTGTATCGGGCTTTGGGCGCTGAAGTGGTGGCGTGGTCGCACCCCGGAGACTGGGGAGTGCAGTTTGGCAAGCTCATTTTAGGGTGGGAAAAATGGGGGAATGAGGCAGATCTTGAAGTAAATCCGATTGACGAGCTTTTGCGGGTTTATATCAAATTTCACCAAGAAGCTAAACTAAATTCAGCATTAGATAGTCAAGCCAAAGAGACTTTTAGATCACTGCAAAACGGCGATCGTCATTATCTATCATTTTGGCAAAGGTTCTCCGACTTAAGTTTGATTGAATTTAATCGTATGTTTGATTTGCTAGGTGTTAAGTTCGATATTTGGCGCGGTGAGAGTGCATATAACGAAGATTTGCAACCATTGGTTGATTTATCGCTAGAGAAAGGAGTTGCCCAAATTAGCGACGGTGCCGTTATAATTCCACTTGAGGGAGAAAAAACACCGATGTTAATCAGAAAATCTGATGGGGCAACGCTGTATGCCACATCTGATTTAGTTTCGATCGCTAGTCGTGTGGAGGAAATTCACCCAGACGAGATTATTTATGTCGTTGGACATGAGCAAAGTTTGCATTTGAAACAACTGTTTTTGGCGGCGGAAAAATTATCTGATGCCGGGGTTTATGGCGCAGGTTTTGTGCTACCGAAATTAACCCATGTTTCATACGGTTTTTTTCGCCTGACCAGTGGCAAAATGAGCACGCGGCAAGGGGAGATGATACGGCTTGATGAGGTGTTGGATCAGGCGATTATTAAGGCAGATGAACTGCTGGTATCGAAACAATCTGCGTTATCTGATAATGAACGGCGCGAATTGGCTCAAAAAATCGGCATTGCCGCAGTAAAATATACCGATTTAGTACACGATCGTCAGACCGATGTGGTGTTTGATTGGTCTAAAATGTTTGCCTTGGATGGCAATTCGATTATCTATCTATTTTATGCGTTTGCGCGTTGCAACTCACTTCTGCGTGAGGCGGGGGAGGATCACGTTCAACATCAAGATCAAACAATGCCGTGGGAGTCGCTTGAACGGGAGTTGGTGTTGGAGTTGGCCGAGTTTCAAACCGCTTTGCAAAAATCTATCAATAATTACGATCCGCACCATTTATTAAATCACGCGTACAATGTGGCGAGTCAATTTAGTCGTTTATATAACAATTTGCCGATATTGAAATCTGAAGAGCCGTTTCGAAGTCGCCGCTTGAAACTCACACACGCCGTCAAAGACCGCCTGCAATTTGTGTTCAATGTTTTAGGCGTTGATGCTCCAGAGCGGTTGTAAACAAATTGTTGTGATGTTATCTCGCAAAACTTCGGTGCCTGCCCTTCCATAGCTTCCTTGACTCGCGTAGGAGGGTGAAGCTGTATACTCGCTGGCGCTCATTAGTGCTCGCTTCGCTCTGCACAATACTCGCTGGCGCTCATTAGACGGTCGGGATTTCATCCCTCTCGTCCATCACCTCGGGGGTGATATGGATTCATAAATGAGCTAACGTATTACTCTTCGGTAAGATATCTCATTATTTAATGCGTGCAGTTGTGAGAAATCCCAGTTTGGTATATAATTCGCTTATGGATAAAGAACTAATCACCCAAGCAATAGACGGAGAAGGACAACCAGATGAGCTTGTAAGAATACCTCACCTTAATTCAAACAAGGTTTTGGGAATTATTTTCTTCCCGGCAGTAGTAATAATTTTCATCATACTGGCAACTTGGAAGTCGCTAACAAGCATCGAGTATTGCGAAGGATTTGCTGGTCTAGGTTGCCTCGCGGTTCTTGCTGGTGTGTTAGTTACACTTATCGTTATCGCTACTGTGACCGCCTGGCTATTCATAACCTCTTTGCTTCATAAACACCTAGTTGATTCGGGTCAAGTAGACAGGAGACACAGCAAGAGAGTCACTGCTTACAGATATCTAATACCGGCATTTATTTTGGACTTGCTTTGGCTGCAATATAATGACATGTTTGCGCCAAACCTAAGGGGATTTTTTATCTTTGTGCTTGTACTAATAGTTGTTGCAATGATTATTACGCCAATCATTATTCACGCTGACCCACAAATTCCACAGGACACCTAATAGCAACTCATGTAGTTCATGGATCATACACTAGCGCACGCGTTTCGCGCTTTGTGAAGCTGTATATTTGAAGCTACTCCACCTCGGGGGTGGAAGTAGCTACACACCTTCGAAAATGACGCCATTTTTGTCAAAATTACAACCCTGTCTCGATCAATTTATCACCCACCACAAACCAGGCGCGTTTGGATTTAGGGGAAACAAAGCTTGTATTAATTGTTGCATCATTTAATACATACTGCCGCACATATTGCCCGTCTTTTGTCACTTCAATTAGTCGGTGGGCGTCTTGAATAATAATGCTCGATGAGTTGGCGGAAGTAAACATTCGCGCCGCGTTTTGAAAAGTATCGCCCGGTTTGGGAATATTGAAAGGTCCAAAACTTTGCGGTGCGCCTTTGAGTAATTTTCCAACCTCGCCGCCCACGGTCAGAGTATACATAAATCCATCAGACGCAATGGCCGTAAACTTTGGGTTATTCAAAGTTTGGCTGGCTAAATACGGGGTTTTGGTGGCAAAGTTAATTTTATCGCGACTGGTGTATTTCCATATCGTGCCACTTTCAGCTTCTAAAATATATAAATTGTCTTGATATGTGACAATCGAAATCGCTTTTGGCCACTCCTCACCGCTTGGCGGTAGAAGCTCGGTGGCATTAGTTTGATTATCTATATCAATGCGCCATATTTGGTTTTTGCTCGATGATAAAATTAATCTGCGGTCATCGTCAATTAATGACATATATGAAATTTCGCCTTTATTTATGTTAAAAATAGGTTCAGCGGGTGCATCTTTGCCGAGGGTTTGTCGGAATAATTCAGTTGATCCTGCGCGAATGCTAAACAGATATTGTCCAATGTTAGCCACGTGACTTGTTTTAGAATCGATCGTCGTTATTGATACCGATTTTAAGACAACCACGTTATTAAGCACCTCGATTAGTTTGGTGTAGCGCGCTTGCAGTTTTTGGGCTTCAGCCTCATCACCACCCACTCTTACTTGATCAATCAGCGTTTGAGCCAAAATTAATTCATCGCGTGCAACATCTGGTTTTTGCGTGGCTTCGTTTTCTGCTTTATCTAATTTAGTGTTGGTTTGGTCAATTAATTCAGCTAACTGGCTTTTGGAGGGTTTATTGACATTGCGAATTTTATTTTGGGTTAGACTGGAAGCAACAACTAAAATGACGCAAGCAAGTCCAATGATCAAAAGAACGCGCGGTGGAATATGGCGAATTTTTGTGGCTATTTGGCGCAGATACTTAACGATAATTCTGCGCACTCGGTCAATGGTATGCCCAACTTTTTGCAGTGATGGTCTTTCCAGCACCGGCGGGGCGATCGTTGTCCCATCGGGGCGGTCGGTCATATTTTCATTACTGTGACTATCGACATCATCGTATTTGATTTCTGGCTTGGTTGGCAGTAGTTTTTTACTGTTCGCAATCAAAATATCGATTATTTTTATCACATTGTTGTTAAATTGTCGCAGAGGATTGACCGCTTGGTTTTGCAAATTGTTTTCTAATTGAGTTGCACTACTGTCTGAATTGGCCGAGAGCAAAATGGAAGTAGGTAAGTTTTCGTCGTCTTCGCCTTCGCCGACCTGACCAACAATGGCGGTGATGTAGCGTAAATTGAGGCGCCGCGCCGCCGCTTGCATATCTCGTATACAATCGGTTGGAGAAAGCACAATCGTTTGTGATAAAAATTGCGGCGAAAAATGACGCAAAATCTCGCCGTTACCAATAATCAAGCGATCACCGTTGTGAAGCTGTCCTGAAGTTAAATTGGCGAATGTTTTGTGCACCATCACTCTGCGATCGCTCAAGCTCGCGTCAATAAATGAAACCAAACTACCGCCGCGTGCCACCAGCCCCAACACTTTTCCAGCATGTGTCACAAAAAGCTCATCGCCGGCCCACAGTGCAATACAGGCGTGAACGTGCCCAATCCAATCAGTTTTGCCGCCTTCAGCCAGCTCGGACAAGCTTAAATTAACTTGTTTAATGCAATCTTCAAACTGATAAAGCGGGCTTTTACGATCAACATTAAAATATTCTTCTTGAATGGTGGAAACAATAGCATGCTCAACTGGCTCACCGATGGAAAGTGGCAGTGGTACATCTATCACATATATAATTTTGCCGTACTGGCTGTCGCCCCCGTGCTCCATCACACCAGAGGCAAGGGTGCGTTCGGCGGATTTAACGGTGGCTAGTCGGGCGATTTGCAGATTCAAAAATCTTCCTTGTTGCCTCTATTCTATGCGTCAAATTAAACTCTCGCAAGAGCATATACGCCACAAATCGTTTTTTTATGATACAGTTGTGTGGCTTTCCTACAAAGCTTGCTAGTCACATTGCTTCTTAATTTTTGAGCGGTTTACTAATATCTGCGTGCGCCGTGGCGTGCGCTTGCAGTTTACCACCTACATACTAGGAGCTCAATGTGACGGCAAGCTTTTGGGAAGCGAGAGTTTGCATCATCAAAAAATCAGGGTATGGCTTAGTTGGCCTCCGGCTCTACGAACCGTAGGCTCGGAGAGTAAAGCGGGCTGATAAAAATGTTTTATGTATACTTACTAATCAGTGAAAAAGATGATTCACATTATATTGGTCACACCAGTGATTTAGACGCGCGTCTTGTTAAACATAATGCTGGCGAGGTAAAATCGACGCGGAATAAGAGGCCATGGAAAATGGTAAAATATGAAGAATACGAGAATAGAAATCGGGCGCGATGGCGGGAGAACAGTTTGAAATTGAGCGCGTGGAAGCGGAAACAGTTTTACGAATGACTGTCGTAACGCAGGGTATGGCTTAGTTGGTAAAGCGCCGGGCTGGGGGTCCGGAGATCGCCGGTTCGAATCCGGCTACCCTGACCACTATTAATACGGGCTGGCCTCCGGCTCTACGAACCGTAGGCTCGGAGAGGGGTCCGGAGGCCGTGGGTTCAAATCCCACCACTCCGACCAATTTTAGAAAATAGAAGATGGAAGACGGATCTTACTTTCTACGGTTCACGAACTGTACAAATCTAATGAGATTAAAATAAGTGAAAATATTCGTTAAAGTTAGGGCGGGAGCGAGGGAAAATAAAGTTGATCAAACCGACGCGACGCATTATGTGGTGTCGGTTACGGCGCCGCCAGTGAGGGGCAAGGCGAACGTTATGTTGATTGCTCTTTTGGCCGAGCACCTAAAATTGCCAAAATCATCCCTTGCCATCAAACGCGGTGCTAACACTAAACAAAAAACGATTGATATTTTGACAAACCAAATTTTGTTGTAGCATAAATATATGCGGAAGATTTGGTGGGTTGTAATCTTGATAGTTGTGGTTGCCGGACTGTTACTGGTTGGCGGGGAAGTAGTCAAGCGCCAAGGTCATACGGGTCGTCAAACAGACAGTAGCGATAGTAGTGAAAGCCCAACTATTACCGCTAATTTTGTTGATCTTGATAAAATCGCTGCCATTACGAAGTTTCGCAGTTGCCAAGGCCATATCGTTGTCCCCCAAGATGGCACAGAAACCCGTAGCAATATGAAGCATTATTTCTATCTCAAAAAAGCCTATACCACGACGCCGAAGCAAGTGGAGCTTTACGCTCCGTTTGATGGGTTTGTCAGCGACATATTCGCGGGTGATAAAGATTTTAGCGACCGCAATCCGAACTCACGCGATGTCAGCATAAGTAAGAAAAAAGGGTTTACTAGCCGCGGTAGTTGGAATATGACCATTCTGCATATCGAACCGCGCGATGGTTTGGAAGAGGGGAACGCTGTTAAGGCGGGAGAATTATTGGGTTATGTCGCCCTAGAAAAAATCCCGCCGTATTATGCTTTTGATGTCGTTTATGCCAAGACGGGAATAATACCAAAGAAAGTTGACAACTGGACTAGCCCTTACGCTGCGCTTGATTCGGTTTTCAACCATATGACTGACAGCGCTATCGCCGCGTACAGTGTCTTTGGTGCCGATTCGGCTGAAGATTTTGTCATTGCGAAAGCCACGCGCGACGCCGCGCCGTGTCAGTACGGCGAAGACGGCCGCCAGTTTAGCCGCGAACGAAACTTAGATTGGGACAACGACTGGCTGGGCAATCTAAACGACGCGGTGAATTAATATGGCTGTCTTCGAGATTAATTAGATGCGCAAAAAAGTTCTTATAATAGTTTTAGCCATAGTTGTTATTATCGCGGTTGGATTGGTGGTGTGGCAATTCGGCGCCAAAAACGACGCTCAAAATACAGTCGGTCAAACCAATTTACCGCCCAGTACCGCAGTTGCTGTCAAGGCAAGATTGAATAATTTAGCTTTTGACAAAGCGGCCTCGACGACTGATCCCTTCGGCGACAAGAACGGGCCGTACTTTCACAAAGTTTACGGCGTGACTGGCTCGGATAGTTTAATATTTAACGGCCCAAAAAACTTAATCCTTGATCATGCTTCGGTGCCGGACGCGATAAGGCAACAAAATGGCGACATTTATGTTT
>CAZQEC010000028.1:0-13270 GCA_964591565.1 uncultured Candidatus Saccharibacteria bacterium
TCGACGATATCAAAATGAGTGTCGTTTGGCGTGTTAATCATCACAAAATCAACCCGTATCTGATCAATAAGTGTTGAGATACTACCAAAGCATTTTGCATTATATTTTTTAGCGAGACCAATCGCGGCGGATTCATTTGTATCCACTACCGCCACAAGTTTGACCCCTGGCACCTGATCTAGCACCGATTCAGCAAAATTACCAAACTCACCCGCACCCACCAAAGCAAAACGCAAAGTTTTCATGCTGAACTTATATTGTCTGATAATTTTTCCATCTTTATCATCTCCAGCTCGGACATTAAATACATAATAACCGTTTCGGCGCCGTGGCTTGAGTTGGCTTCACCCTTGTTTAAGCCATCCTTGCACCAACCCTCAACTTGATCCGCCATCACAATGCTCTCGCTATTTTGCCCGTAAAACCAGCCTTGCCATCGTTTGGCAATAGTGATCCAGCTTAAATCTTTGGTAATTTCGCCCGCTTTCAGTACGGCTAAAATGGTCATAGCCACATCAACTGGCTGTTGGTCATATTTAGCTTTTTTGCCACCGCGCTCGTACCATCCATTTTGACCAATTGGAGCGGCAATAAGCTTGCCATTTTTTTGCATTTCTGTTTGTTCAACAAGCCACAGCAAAGACTCGAGGGCAACTTTTTTCAGTTTTGCATCAACTAAAACTTGACTCGATACCAAAAGTGCTAGAGGCAAGAGTGCGTTTGAGTAGGTAATAACGGACTCAAACCACCGCCAATCTTTGAGCTGAGTTTGATGATATAGCTTCAACAGATAATTAGACATCTTTCGGATCATTTTTTTAGTGGTTTGATTCGGGTGTGCCTGATAGTAAGACGTCAGCCCAAGCAAAACATAGGCCACTGCGCGCGGTGAGCGTAAGTCTCTGATGTGGGTTGAGGCGCGCTCTAGCAATTGCTGCGCCAACATTTGTGTCTCCGTGTCAAAACTTTGTGCCGCGCACTCTCCTAAACCCCAAATAGCCCGACCAAAGCTGTCGTCTGACCCCGATTCTTCTTGAAACTTTAAGTCGTGCGTCATAAAATTGCGCATGCGCCCGTCTGGACGTTCGCTAAACGCCACATAAGACAAGTAAGATAACATCAATTCGCGCACTTGTGATAAATCTTCGGGAAATACGGTAATCCAACGCGTCATTAACGCCAAAGCGCGGCCATTATCATCCAAACAATAGCCAAAGCGCCAATCGGGCACATTAAAGCGCGAGTGTTGTACTACTCCGATTGCGGTCGTCATGCGACGTAAAAATAAAAGCGACGGTTTTTGAGTCATCATTATCTACTTTTTGATGCTGAAATTACGCTCTTGAATAAATCCAAGTGCTTCAGCGCCACATTATCCCAAGTCATCTGTCGCCCATACTGATATGCAGATTGGCGCACGTCGTCGCGATAAGTGTGATTGGTGGCCAGTTTAATGACCGCGCGAGCAATTTGGCGCGGATTTTTGTAATTAACTAGAAGCCCGCGTGTTTCGTCTAATAACTCTTGGGCGTAGATGTACGGAGTTGAAACGCACGGCAAGCCGGCTCCAACCGCATATGCTAGGGTGCCAGAGGTAATTTGTTCCGGGTTTAAGTAAGGCGTGATGTAAATGTCGGTCGCCTGCAGATATTCCACCAATTCATCTAGTGACAAAAACCGATTTTCAAAGCGGACATACTTTTGCAACTTCAATTCCCGCACCAAATCTTCTAATGACTGACGATATTTTTCGCCGTCTCGGCGCCGAATGACCGGATGCGTTTCACCCAGCACCAAATACTTTACCTCGGGGATATATTTAATTATTTCGGGTAGCGCTCGAATGGCGTATTCGATGCCTTTTGACTTGTTAATCAGTCCGAATGTAGATAATACTAAATTATTTTTACTTTTATTTGACTGCAGTGGCGAAAATGCCGTAAATGGAATATCAGGCACTCCGTGTGGAATAACCACAATTTTTTTTGGGTCAATTCTATAAACGGACACCAACCGATCTGCGGCCGCCTGCACCATTACCACAACCGCCTCAGATTTTGTAGCGATCGTCTGCATAATTATTTTTTGCTCTTCGCTCGGCTGTGATAAAACGGTATGAAAGGCGGTCACAACCGGTTTTTTGATAGCGTTCAAAAAATAGATGATATTTTCGCCGCTGTTTTGACCATATAAACCAAATTCATGTTCAAGCATCACTATTTCAGTCGATGACCGATTAATATATTTGGCAGCGTTAATATAATGCTGACGATTGTCTTGATCGAAACGATATTTTACTTCCCACGGATATTCATGTTTGGCGTCTGGAGCATCAACCGCCACAATCTCGGACAGATGCAGTGGATTTAATACATTAATTGACGACGTTAAATCTTTGGTAAACGTGGCAATGCCACACTCGCGCGGAATGTAGCTCGAAACGTAAATTACTCGGACATTGCGCCCGCTCTCGGCCAGCGCTTGGGCAAAGGTTTTTTTCATATTATGATCTCTATTTAATTTCGAAGATGAGAACTAAAACACCTCTTAGAGATTGTACCAAATTATGGCCATTTTGTCCAGCAATTCGGAGGATGGATGATAGAAAATGGATGATGGAAAGATTGAGAAATTAAACCTTTCCCATGATACCTTATACATGATACCTGATACCCATTCCTATCTACATGCTACCCGTTACTCACTACTGGCTATTTTGCTACCTTAATGTTGGATTGAAAATATGATAAAATGCAGTTATAGGTGGATTAATTCTATGTCCGGACATTCTAAATGGGCTACAACCAAACACCAAAAATTCGCCGCAGATGCTAAACGCGGGGCGGCATTTACAAAATTGGCCAATATGATTACGGTGGCGGCGCGGGAAGGAGCTGACACCGAGTTTAACTTTAAGTTGCGCCTAGCGGTCGAAAAAGCTAAATCGTTTAGTATGCCGAAGGATAACATTGAACGAGCCATTGCGCGGGGAGCTGGTAAAGGCGACGGAGCCAGTGTTATGGAAGAGCTCACTTACGAAACTTATGGCCCGGGTGGATCAGCCATTATCATCACCGTGGTAACGGATAATAAAATCCGCAGTTATTCCGATGTGCGCACAACGGTTACCAAACACGGCGGGCACTTGGCAGAAGCTGGCGCGGTGGCGTATTTATTCGATCACAAGGGGTTGATTATTATTTCACACGATCCAGAAATAGCGGACGAGGTTCAGCTGGCGGCTATCGACGCTGGCGCAGATGATGTGGAAAGTGTGGGCGGGCTGACTAGAGTTTTAACCCAAATTAAGGATCTGCAAAAAATTCAGCAAGTGCTTTCAAATGCTGGATATGTAATTGAGGAGGCAAAACTGGAGTGGATCGCCAAAATGCCACACCACATTTCGGATGAGGATCAGCAAAAGTTGGATAAGTTGCTTGAGGCGTTAGATAGTTTGGATGACGTGGCAGATGTGGCTACGAACGTGTAGATCGTATCAGTTTTTGCTTGTTTATAAATATGATAGACTAAATATACTTTAGATTTATGAAAGAAGCTAAATATGTCGTTAGATAAAAAAGACTTGGGACAAATTGAAAAGCTCGTTGAAAAATCGGAGAATCGGCTTGAAAAGCTCATTGAGAAAGTTGTTGAAAAATCGGAGAATCGAATGGAAAAGCTGATTGAAACGCTCATTGAAAAATCGGAGAATCGCATCATTTCTATCATCAGCCGCAAGGTCAATGACTTGGCCGAGACTAATACGGCTATTATTCAAAAAGTTGACACAATCGCCGAGCTAGAAAAGCGCATTTTTCGTATTGAGACTAAAATAGGCATTGCGCGCTAAACTACTCAACGCATCGGGTAGTTTGGGCAAATTTTAACCCCCACACAACGCTGTGCGGGGGGGTCAGACTTTTCTTTTTTTATTAACTTGGGTACTACTGCTCCAATTCGGAGCTTAAGGACGACTCTTATTAGGTTTGGTACAAGACTTGTTCTACTGCGTCATGCCCAGATCCTACGGGACAGGCGTGATGATGATGTGCAGTTCGTCCTGCTCCTGGCGCGATGTGACTTTGGAGTCATCATCGGCTGGTATGACGATGTGCCCATCAACCAGAAACGCGCTGATTCGCACTACCTGCTTCTCGCGATCTAGTGGGTATGCGATATAGGATGTTTCCTTGTACCCCAGTACTACGAGGCACGACTCCACTTCTCCAGGCAAACAATATCTCGGTCGCACTCCGCCTCTGGGATCGGAGGAATATGTCTGTCCAATCCGAGACGGCATAATCACCCTCCCGTCATCATGGAAGCTTACTACGGGAGGAACATCGCCGGTCTGGTTCTTTTCCCAGACCACGTCTGCCACATACGGCTCGGCCATAACTAATCTCCTATCCCATTCGCCCGGGATCAGGCATTGAAAACAATGAACAACTTGTGAGGATCCTGCGACCTCGACTGAAGTCTGATCGCAATTACCTATATATTATCACTGTTTTCAATTATTGTCAATAATTTCGACGTGATTGTACATGTGAATTCGCTTGCACAACAAAGGAGAGACCTTGTGCAGGGTCGCACCCTGTTAAAGGAGTCTCCCTTTTCTGGGCACACGCATTCGCAAACAGGATGACTTGCAGGGGAGGTTTCTCGGTTCACATTTTCGCATTTGGATTAACACCGATTCTCTTATATACTGCCTATATATAAGGAGTAAACTTTGCGTATTTTAGGCATAGACCCGGGAACAGCCATTGTGGGTTACGGCATGGTGGAATGCGTACGTGGCGAAGTAATGGCGGGGGCGCATCATGCTTTTTATGGTTGTATAACAACGGATAAGGAACGTAGCGCCGACAGACGTTTATCCGATTTATACGATGGCATGACAAATTTATTGCGGACGTATAAGCCAGATGTTTTAGCGATCGAAAAACTGTTTTTTGCCCGCAACGTCACCACCGCCATAGCGGTAGGCGAAGCTCGTGGAGTTATTTTATTGGCCGCCCAACAAGCAGGCGTTGAAACTACCGGCTACACCCCTATGCAAGTCAAACTTCAAGTCACCGGCTGGGGTAAGGCCGAAAAAAAACAGGTTAAGGAAATGGTCAAGAAAATCTTACTCCTTGATCAAGAACATATTCAAACAGATGATGCTTGGGACGCCATTGGCATTGCCTTGACGCACGTTTATTTAACTGGGTTAGCCATAAGACCCGATTTCATTATTCCACCAGAGAAGAAAATCCGAAGCACAAAATCATAAATTAAACATTCGACATTCTGATTTCGATATTCGAAATTGACTTAAAATTTATCATTCATCATTATTATACTGTCACACAAGATGATACTATATTGTTATGCCCAGAATCCGCCAAAACATAGTCACCGGTGAATGGTCGGTCGTGGCACCTGAGCGCGCTAAACGCCCAGATGAATTCGCCATGCGCCCGTTTACGAGCACCGTGCTACACGACAAAAATTGCAGTTTTTGTGTCGGGGGCGAGGTGTGGCAAACCAGAATTAAAGAGGTTGAGAATCGTTATATTTACGTCATTCCAAACAAATTTCCGGCATTTTTACCAGAGATAAGTTTAGAAACTACCGGCCACAATTTTTACGCCGACAGTGCCAGCGTCGGCACGCATGAAGTTGTGGTAATGTGCAACCCTAAGCATACGCTACCTCTTATAACCCCAAAAATAACTTATGAACTGCTGAAGGTTCTGCAAAATCGAGCCAGAGTATATGAACGAGACGCCACCATTCAATCTGTGACACCAATTTATAATCATGGTCACGAAGCTGGAACTTCGGTCGCCCATCCACACGCTCAAAGTTTCGCTAACGCCATTATTCCACCGCGATTAGCGCATGAATTTTTTGGTGCCGAGCAATACTATAACAAACACCAAAAATGCGTTTTTTGTCAGATGATTAAATTTGAATTAAAGGATAATGAACGCATAATCGTCAATGACGATGGAGCAATAGCATTCGTGACGTACGCCCCGCGGTTTCCGTTTGAGACCCATATTGTTCCAAAACATCACGATCACAGCTTTGCCCATGCCTCGCCAGCAAGTTTAATTGATACAGCGCATACTTTAACCGCCGTTTTGCACCAATTGGCCAAAAAATTACACGATCCGCCGCTTAACTGGTACATCCACACCTCGCGCCACATTGATCACCATCTCCAATCGTCTTACCACTGGCACATCGAAATTACGCCTCGATTAACCACTTATGGTGGCTATGAGCTAGCCAGCGATATGATAATTGAAACCGTGCTACCTGAAGTAGCGGCTGAATTCTTGCACAGTTAAATTAAACTGACTTCGATTTAGTCCAAGCAATCAGCTCATCCAAATGAAGTGACGCCGACGCCACGTCTTTGGCGTAGCCTGGGATGTAATAATCGAGCACCCGTTTGACTCCCCCAGTGTCCCCATCGGCAGTATTTTCAAAAATGCGTCGAGCCCCAATTAACGCCAAACGTTCCTTTTCCAGCATCTCCGTTTTGGTCTTGCCAGTTAACACCAATTCGGACGCCACATATTGAATGTGATAATTGGTACCTAAGACTTTATTAAAAACATACTGCGTACGCGCCATATGATCTTCAGACGAAACCACAACCACTTTTGTCCAGTTTCGAGGTTCAAGGATTAACGTCTTGACAAAATAGGCATTTCCAATTGTATCCATCGATTTTTCTTCGCATATAATTTTGTCTTTAGGAATACCCAATAAAACAGCATAATCGCGCATGGCTCTGCTTTCAGTATCAGAAAAAGTTCTGCCTGCTCGAAAATACCATTTGCCGGACATAATGATGAATGGCGCAAGATCTTTTTGATATAATGCGACCGCTTTTTCGATCCGTTTTCTGGGATCGGGCGGTAGTGTGCCATCGGGTAATATGCCCCGCCCAAGCACTACAATCACATCTGCTTTTTTCATAATATTTATTGTACCCCCAATTTTTTACGCCTTTTACGCCCTGCCATAAACCACCATACCAAAATAATGACCATTAGATAGTAGGCAAAAATTCCACCGCGCGGCCAGGCAATGGAGGCAAAAGGTAAATGAGATGCTTTTTCGACTGACCACAATAAGGCGTGAAGAGGGAAGTAGAGGAGCCCGAGCCAGACCGAAAAAAGCGGTGCGGGGATTAAATTAAGTAAAACCACCCCTAAACCAATCAACATAATGAGCGGAATTAAGGGCAAAATAATGAGATTGGCCAAAAATGCATAGATTGAAAGTTGACCAAACGCGCCGAGTAAATATGGCAAAGTCGCCAGTTGAGCCCCGAATGTTTCAGACGCAATCGTTTTTAACGGCTTCACTATTAACCATTTAACAAATTTGGATAACAGTGGCGCTAATTCAATTAAGCCAAAAAACGCGAGAAATGATAGCGCAAATCCAGCGTCATCTTTAACCACGAAAGGATTAATGACAGCCATGAGGGTTGCGGTTAGTGCGATTAAAAGAAGTGTGTGCGGCGGGCGACCAAACAGTTTGCCAAAAAGCACCACTAACGCCATAACAGCGGCGCGCACGATTGAGCTTGGAGCGGCGGTAAAAATGACAAAGACAATAACGAGCGCGGCCGCCAGAAATATGGCTAATCGTTTATGAATGAGACCAGCCAGTGCCACTGGCCAGAGTGAAATAATAGTTAGATTATACCCCGAGACGGCCGTGAGATGTGAGATGCCGAGAGTGCGAAATTGATCTGCCACAGACTTGGATAATAATCCGGAGCCGCCAAAGAGCAAGCCGAGCAATAATTTGCCTTCATCGCCAGGCAATACTTTAAGCACATTGGTTTGGATGTGGTCACGCAAACCGTAGATATTTTTAACCAGCTTATTTCCGACATTATGATTGGTGCTTTGATATTGCCCGACCGAAGTTTGAGCTTGCACGCCTTTGAGGCGCCAGTAGCGTCGCCCATCAAAGGAGCCAAAGCGGGGTAGGTAGCTCAACTTCGATTGAAAAATTATCTCATCGCCATATTTTAGATTTGCATTATGCGGAAACGTAGCGGTTAAGGCGGTGGACGCGGTTAATCGTGCCTTAATATCATCCTGACGAATCTCAATTACCTGCACAATTGCTCGACTGCCCTGATTCGTGTTTTGCAAGGGCGTGCGCAACCAACCTCGCACGCTCACTTCGGTGCGCATCGGCGGATTAGTGTTCCACACTCGTAAGGCGTTATCCCAGCGCATTACGCCTAAAATGATACCGATCAGACAAAATACCAACACTCGCCACATTGGTTTTGGCCAAACCAGATATAGCGATGCCAAAAAACCAACCAATAAAACTGGCCACACTTTGAGCCAGGGCAGACTTTCGGCGATCAAACAGCCAATCAGGAATCCGAGACTCAAGCTTGATATTACCCCCAGTCGTTGTGATAAAAACATAATGTTTTAACAGTAGGTAAAGTTGACACGTTTCACAATATGACTGCGAAAAATAAATGCTGTACTCAGCATTTATCCAAATGCGCGATCGGGGTGGGGATTGTTAAGGGTGGTGGGGTGGCATCTTAGGCGAACCCCCTACCCCTTAACCAATAATATGACCTTGATTTTTGATTGAAGATTAGGCATAATGGTGGCAAGAGACGAGATCAAAATGAGTAAAAAAACGCAGACTGATAAATCTAAAACCGTAGATGTCAGCCCAACAGATTGGCAGGCCAAAGCGGCCGAATATCTGGCAGGTTGGCAACGCGCCCAGGCCGATTTAGTCAATGCACGCACGCGAGCTGATGAAGAAAAACAAAGTTTTATTAAGTTCGCTCAAGCCGATTTAATCATGCAATTATTAACGGTGTTAGACAACTTTAAACGCGCCGCTGAACATACACCCCAGTCAAATAACGACAACACATCGAGTTGGTCCAATTGGGCCAGTGGTATTCAAGCGGTTGAAAAACAGTTTGAGATGATTTTGCAAAACAATGGCGTCAGCGAAATTATGGTGAAAGTGGGTGACGCTTTCGACCCGCAGACACACGACGCTATCGCCAGCGAACAATCTGAACACAGCGCGGATGTAATCACCCAAATTATTGAACCCGGCTACACCCTGCACGGCAAAGTTCTGCGTGCCCCAAAGGTAAAAGTGGCGAAATGAATCATAGTTCGTAGTTTGTAGTGAGTAGTTAGTAGAAAAAGTTTCTGTTTTCTATCCTCCATCATCTATCATCTATCCTCTGATTTACTTGACAGAATGTAAAGGATACTTTACATTTAACGTATAAAGACAATCTGATGTGGATAATTGAGCTCGTCTCTTGTTAACACATCGGTTTACAGTCTACAATAAACTGAAAGGGATTTATGGGAAAAATAATTGGCATAGATTTAGGCACGACCAACTCGGTCGGCGCTATTATGGAAGCGGGGGTGGCTAAAGTAATTCCAACTGCTGAAGGTGGCAACATTGTGCCATCGGTAGTGGCATTAAATAAAAACAACGAGCGTCTGGTCGGACAAATTGCCAAACGTCAAGCTGTGACTAATCCTGAAAACACCGTTTTTTCGATCAAGCGCTTTATCGGACGCCAGTTTAATGACGCCTCAGTGCAAGCAGACGTCAAACACATGCCATACAAAACTGCCAAAGCCACAAACGGTAGTTTAAATGTGATATTGGGCGGCAAAGAAACAACGCCGCAAGAAATTTCATCTTACATATTAGCCAAGATTAAAAAAGACGCTGAAAGTTATTTGGGTACCCCAGTGACCGATGCGGTGATTACCGTGCCAGCTTACTTTAATGACGCTCAACGCCAAGCAACAAAGGATGCGGGCAAAATTGCCGGCTTAAACGTGCTTCGTATTATTAATGAACCCACCGCGGCGGCACTTTCTTATGGATTAGATAAGAAAAAGAACGAAAAAGTAGCTGTGTACGATTTAGGTGGCGGTACATTTGACGTCACAATTTTGGAGCTTTCGACCCATGAAGGTGAGTCAAGTTTTGAAGTTATTTCAACTAACGGCGATACTCATTTGGGTGGTGATGATTTCGATCAAAAACTAATGCAGTTTTTGCTCGATCACTTCAAGCAAGATCAAGGGATTGATTTGTCTAAAGACGTCATGGCTTTGCAACGTATTAAAGAAGCGGCCGAAAAAGCCAAAATTGAACTGTCCAACACGCAGGAAACTGAAATTAATTTGCCATTTGTGACTGCGGACGCTGGTGGTCCAAAGCATTTAGTGCTCAAAGTAAACCGAGCCCAATTTGAGCAAATGACCGACGACTTAATTAAGCGTTCGCTTGAGCCGTGTAAAAAAGCACTGGCGGACGCTAAATTGACCGCCAAAGACATTAATGAGGTCATTTTGGTCGGCGGCCAAACTCGGATGCCAAAGGTCATTGAAGCGGTCAAAGAATTTTTTGGCAAAGAACCAAACAAGAGCGTTAACCCCGATGAAGCGGTAGCACTGGGTGCGGCCATTCAAGGTGGTGTTTTGGGTGGCGACGTTAAAGATGTGTTACTGCTAGATGTAACCCCGTTGTCACTCGGGTTAGAGACGCTAGGCGGAGTTATGACCAAATTGATTGAACGCAACACCACCATTCCAACCTCAAAGTCACAAACTTTTTCAACAGCGGCCGACAACCAGCCGGCGGTCGAAATTCACGTTCTGCAGGGCGAACGCGAAATGGCGAGTGATAATAAAACTTTAGGACGCTTTGTACTGGATGGTATTCCCCCAGCTCCACGCGGTATGCCTCAAGTTGAGGTAACATTTGACATTGACGCCAACGGCATTGTACACGTTAGCGCCAAAGATAAAGCGACCAATAAAGAGCAAAAAATAACCATTACTTCATCATCTGGATTGTCGGAAGCAGAAGTAGAAAAAATGCGTGCCGACGCTGAAGCCCACGCCGACGAAGACAAAATAAAACGCGAACTTGTAGAAAAACGCAATTTAGCCGATAATTTAATATATACCGCCGAAAAAACCATTAAAGACTACGGTGAAAAAGCGGGTGATGAGTTGAAAAAACCAGTTGAGGAAGACGTGGGGGCACTGAAAAAGACACTAGAGGGAGAAGACAAGGAAGCGTTGGATAAGGCGATTGATAAGTTGAATGATAGTTTGTCGAAGCTTGGGGCTGTAGCACATCAACCTGAATCTGCCTCGGCCAGTGATCAAAAAACTGATGAAGATCAGCCAAAAAGTGAAGATAAGGCAAGCGACGAAACTAAATAAATCACAATTTTAGGGGGGGGCTATGTCTGGCAAAACAATGTTGATCGCGATAGTGGTTTTGGTGCTATTGGGGGCATCGGGAGTTTTGGCGTACAGTTATTACAACAAAAAGTCTCCGACAACCCAAAGTCCCACTTCTAATAACTCAAGTTCTGATCCTAGCATTACTTCTACCCCAAATACCACAACCACTTTGGCGACTAATTCAATTCTCGCCGCCGACGCTGTAAGCGAGGGTGAAAATTCGAAAAAAAAATTCACTACATCCAGTGAAAAACTAAACTCATGGCCTCTTTATAAAGCAAATGCCAACTTTACCGGTTTATTTATTACCCTAGACACAAAATTAGAGTTAAATAGCGCCAATGAAGTGTATGTGTTTGATTCGCCAGACGACGCCAACAATCACTACACTATCAGTTTGGCCCAATCCAGTGGCAACACCTTGCGCGCCATCATTCCGATCGGCGATTATCAAGGCACGCTCCTGCCAATCAAAAAAGAGTTTTGGCAAGTGCAATACGTTGAAGCTTTGCAAATCGCACATAAAAATGGTGGACAAGAGTTTATGAGCGCAAACGCAGTGACCAGCGTGGAAATGAAACTGGTACGCGCTGATCCCAAAGATTTTTTGTATTGGATCGTCACATATCACACTAAAGAGGTCAGTAAATCACTCGCAGTTAAAGTGGACGCGAACGACAAAACAGTGATTAAAGAGTAATTTTAGATTTTAGTCACAAGACTAGATTACGAGCGCTCTAGATATTTTAACCGCTCATAGAGTTCTTTTTGCTCACGCGAGAGGTGTTTGGGCATACGCAAGCGAGTAATGATGATGAGGTCACCAACACCGCCCCGAAAAGCCCTACCTTGACCACGCAGACGAAATTGAGTACCTTCGCGTGTGCCCGCCGGAATATTTAATTCGATTGGCTTGCCGTCCATTTGGAAATGCAATTTATCACCTAACACCGCTTGAGGTAGGGTAATTTCAACTTCGGCTTGCACTTGTGACATAGCTTGACCAAAAATACCTTCAAAAATATCACCTAAACCCCCACCACCGAAACCAAACCCCTGTGAGAAATCAAAATCTTGACTGCCACCGAAACCGCCCGACCTTCCCCCAAATTGTGGCCCGTCTGCAGAGCCAAATTGATCATAATTTGCTCGTTTTGTTGGATCAGACAATATTTGATATGCCTCATTAATTTCTTTAAATTTGGCTTCGTGTTCTTTGCCCCCGCCTTTGTCGGGATGAAAATCGTGCGCCATTTTGCGATAGGCCCGCTTGATCTCTTCGGGCGAAGCGCCTTTGGACACACCCAGTATTGAATAGTAATCTTTATTAGCCATAATATGTTCAAATTATACTAAAAAATGACTCGTTTATCAACCTAATTCATCATCTTTGCCAAAACGGCTCGTATAAATGGCTCTTTAGCGGCGTTGTACGAAGTGGCATCAGTTTTGCCTTGACTAACCGCTTCTTGCTTAATCTCTGCATAGCGTTTTTGCTCTTGCGGATGTTCGATTAAATAATTACGAAAAAATCGAGCGCCTGCTAAATCATCCGAACCTTCGACGATTAAATGAACATGAATGTTATAAATTTTGTTTTGATATTTAATCGACGCAACCCGCAGAGGGCGATAGCTTGGTTCAGATTTATTTAAGGGACTTTCTTGAAATCCTATTTTGGATAATACCTGTAGTCTCGCCTCAAACTGATCTAGGCCACTCGGTATAACCAAATTGATAATATTTTTGCCCGGCATACCGACAACGGCGGTTGAACCTATATGCTCCGGGCGGGCACCTGGGATTTGTTCAATTATGATGCGTGATACTAATTCGGCCACTTTTGATAAATTAACGTCGTAAGGCAAAAACTGAATCGGCTTTAACTGGTAGGGTAAAATGTCCATTGGCATATTGTAGCTTAAATTGTTCATCACGAATATACAAAAAACTTAATCTTG
>CAZQEC010000029.1:0-13133 GCA_964591565.1 uncultured Candidatus Saccharibacteria bacterium
AGATATAAGTATAGGTGACTGGAGTTCAGACGTGTGCTCTTCCGATCTAAATAACCATCTTCGAGTATTTGCAAAAGTAAATTAAACACATCGGGATGCGCTTTTTCAATTTCATCAAGCAATAAAACGCAGTGTGGTTTATGACGAATGGCCTCAGTCAATTTACCACCCTCTTCGTAGCCAACATAGCCAGCTGGCGCACCGACGAGGCGTGAAGTGTGGTGACGCTCCATAAACTCTGACATATCAATTTTGACTAAAGCCGTGTCACTGCCATAAAGCCGACGCGCGATCACCTTGGCTAACTCGGTTTTACCAACACCGGTGGGACCCATTAAAATAAATGAGCCAATCGGACGTTTTGTTTGTGAAACGCCAGTGCGGGAGCGTCTTATTACTTTGGCTACTTCGGCGATCGCCTCATCTTGCCCAATAATATATTTTTTCAGATCAACTTCAAGTGTTTGAATGTTGGATAATGAGTTAAAATCGAGATCTGATATCGGTATTTTCGTGATGCGAGAAACGGTGGCTTCAATTTCATCCTTGCCTATAATTGGTGTGCGGGCACGGGTAATTTTAGCGTTTGCTTTGTCGATCGCCGCTTTTATTTTTTCAATTTTACGCTGTGCAATAGAAGCTTGGCTGTAGTTTTCAACCATCACAGCACTGTCTTTGGCCACATTTAATAGATCTAATTTCAACGTTAGTTCGGCAATCTCTTTGGATAAGCGGTTTTTTGCTTGCATATTGGAAGCGGCTTCATCAATCACGTCAATCGCTTTGTCGGGCAAAAAACGATCCGCAATGTAGCGCGCGGAAAGCGACACGCTGGCCTCGATCGCCTCATCATCAATCAAGACATGATGAAACTGCTCATATTTTGGTTTTAAGCCGAACAGTATTGACTTAGTCTGCTCAATGGTCGGTTCTTCAACTATGATGGCTTGAAAACGGCGGGCTAGTGCGGCATCTTTTTCGATATGCTTGTGAAATTCGCCCAGAGTTGTGGCGCCAATGATGCGCAAATCTCCTTTAGCCAACGAGGGCTTTAATATCTGGGCGGTATCAAGTGTGCCTTCAGCCGAACCTGCCCCGACCATAGTGTGCATTTCGTCAATAAATAATATAACATTGCCGAGCTTGACTACCTCGTCAATCACTTTTTTAATCCGTTCCTCAAATTGACCGCGATACATTGTACCCGCGACCATTTGGGCCAAATCCAACGTCATAACGCGATGACCAATCAAGCCGGCTGGCACGTTGCGCTCGGTAATTCGAGTTGCTAAACCCTCAACAATCGCGGTTTTACCAACTCCAGGTTCGCCAATCAGGACCGGATTATTTTTGGTGCGACGCGATAAAATCTCGATCACTCGCGCCACCTCTGGTTCGCGACCAATCATAGGATCGAGTTTTTGCTCCTCGGCAAGCTTAGTTAAATCGGTGCAAAAATAGTCAATTGCTTTAGAGCGGCGGTGGCGTGTCTCAGTCGGCTTTAAAGCGTCTGAAATATGATCTGCCTCTAGCTCGCGTTGCGCCAAATGAGCGAACTTGCCAAACGATTCAAAATCATTTGACATAGTGCGCATTAACGCTACATTTTCGCCATCCTGATTGTCGAGCATATTCAGCTCTTGAAACAAACTAGTTATTTGATCTCTAATGCGTTCGGGGCTAATACCGATTGATGAAATAATGCTAGAAGCAACGGTTTGATCGTCAGCGACCATGGCTAAAAGTAAGTGTTCGGTGTCTACACCGACGTGCCCGTATTGCACCGCTATTTTTAATGCTCGCTTTAGCACGGTTTGAGTTTCGGTGGTTAATTCAGGTAACTTTGTTTTAGATTTTAATGTGTCATTTTTAGCACCAAGCTCATTTTCGAGGCGATCGAATAAAACGTTGTGGCTAATAAGAATACCGTGAGCCAGTGAATCTTTATGCAAAAGAATTGCCAGCACAATGTGCCCCGTCGAGGTTTTCGTGTGTGCTTCGACTGCCATAAATTGCGCTGACAATAATACTTTGCGAGCGCTGTCGCTAAAACGGTCAAAATAACTGTCGTTCATCTTTAATTTCCGCTATTTTAATTTCGATGTTAATCTTCGATGTCAATCACTTTTTTCGATGTCCTCTTTTTGCCTATTGTTTTCTTGGAAGACACCTTTTTGTTTGCTTTGGCGTCAGTTTTTACATCAATATCGTCGTTTTCAACCTTGGCTGAAGCGTGATTTCCCTCTTTCACAATATCAAGATTGAGTCCAGTGAGTTTACTGGCGAGGCGCACATTTTGTCCCATGCGACCAATCGCTAATGACAGCTGATCTTCAGGTACTTCAACGCGCGCGCTTGCCGCTTCAACGTTTAGGGTGACGCTAGTCACTTTGGCGGGCGATAGTGAGTTTATAATAAATTGCACCACGTCATTGTCCCACAAAATAATATCAATCTTTTCTTCGCCAAGCTCGGCCAGCACGGCTTGGACACGAATGCCGCGTTGACCAACGCAGGACCCAACCGGATCAAGACTTTCTTGGTGAGCCATAACGGCCACTTTGGATCTGGTACCAGCTTCACGAGCGATTGATTTTATTTCCACTGTGCCACTGGCTATTTCGGGCACTTCGAGTTCAAATAGTTTGGCTACAATGGCCGCGTCCGCGCGAGATACGCTCACTTGAGGTCCGCGCAGAGACTCTACCACTTCTTTAACGTATACTTTTAGACGTTGTCCAATGTGGTAATGCTCACCGCGAATTTGCTCCGAAGGAAACATGACGCCATTTATTTTACCTAAATTAATAATAACGTTCTCGCCCTCTATTTGTTGCACCGAACCATTAAGCAGAGCGTGCTCTTTTAGCTTGAATTCATCGTAAAGCATTTCACGCTCGGCACCCCGAATGCGCTGGATTATCACTTGTTTTGCCGTTTGGGCGGCAATGCGGCCAAAGTCTTTTTCGGTTGGCAGGGGCATCACAATTTCGTCGCCAACTACCGGTTTTTTCTTAAACAATTTGGCTTGATCCACTGTCATTTCACTTTCCATTTCTTTCAAATCTTCATCAGCTACGACAGTGTAAACACGCTCAACGCTCATACCTTCAGTTTCTGCGTCTAGGCGCACCCGAATAATTTGATCAGGATGACCATAATCTTTGCGATACGCCGCCGCTAAGGCGGCTTCAACTGTTTCTAAAATAACCTCTTTTGCCAAACCTTTTTCATCGGCAATTTGGGAAATCGCTGATACTAGTTCATTTGTGGCCACGTGTGCTCCTTGATGATTTTATTATATCATTATTTTGCTAATTTTAGTAAAAAAAACAGCCACCTTCACTTTAAGGCGACTACGTTATTGATGTTATCAGAGTTATTTGAAGATGTCAAGGGCGCGGGGTGTGCCGCGCCCGAAAGTTGTGAGGGAGGCGCGTTAACCACATCCCGCTTTTGGCGGGAAGTTTAAGCGACCAAAGGTGTTGGTGTTCTTTGGGTGCCCGTGATTTTCGCTGGCTCCATATCGATGTCCCCCCCGATATTTTGCCTTGCTTCTCCCTCACATCGTGAAATCTGACGTTAGGATAACTGGGTTTATATAATATACATCAATTCTTAAAAAAAGTAAAAACTGATATGATTTGATGTAGCGCGTTGTGGGAATTGTCGTAGGCGTGCACATGAACAAACGATCAGAGAGGTGTAGGTGTGATGGAAAAAGCAATGAACACGCGTAAGGAAACATCGATAGTAGATGGATGGTTTTGTCTTTACCGACGCGACGAAAACGGCTGTTTAGTGTTTAAGCATGACCAGTTCAAATGGCTACGAGTTATTGCGCCATGCGTTTTACTAGCATCGAGTTTCTTGTGGCTACATTGGCAAGATGTGATTGCGTTAACGTCACGCTGGTGGGGATTACCTACATGGCTTGGTCTTGGGTTTTGCACTTTCGTGCCAATGCTAATAGTAGCTAGTGTTGAGGAAGTGTACGTTCATGATTGCATCATGCACCGCAGGTTTAGATATGGCGCATTGCGATGGTTGTTTGATTTGTCATACTTCGCCCATGGACGAGGTCACCATCCATTGACTGAGCCGACTATTCTTAGCGGTCGCGAAGGTAGCTATTCGATCACAAAAGAGCGGCAAGTGCAACACTCCGCTTTTCCGGGTTACATTCTTGGCATATTCTGGCCATCACATGTTTTGCCTGCCTGGGTATTGTTCGTTGTGTGTTTTGGCTGGGGCATTTGGGGCTGGGCAATTGTGGGAGGTGTTCTGGCTGGGGTCACTGCTCGTTTCATTAGGTATGAGATCATCCACTCGTTTGAGCACGAGCCAAGGATAGAAGATGAGATCATCAGTGGCAGTAACAAACAAAAGCTAACTACTGATGAATTCGTACATCATAAGACTCACCACTTTGCACCGTGGTTGAATCTTGAGGTGTCGAAATGGCGGTTCATGCGAAACTACGGGTTCGTTGGCGGCTTGTTGACAGGTACCTACGTTCGCGTTCCTGATGGGGTAATAACGGAAGAGGAGATTGCGAGTTTCATCAAAGAGATTCCATACCTTTTCGTCAACCCCCGTGCCCCGCTAGCGTGGTTGACGCGGGCGTTGCGCTGGCTTTTTGTGGCAGATGATCACCCGATGTTTGCAAAATAACATCGGGTCAACGGCTCGTCGGGTTTACGCTCGGCGGGTCGGTTTTTTTTATTCGCTAATAATCGTCAGACTAAAGAATCAAGCCCCTGGCTATTGAAGACTAGGGGCTTGAATTGAAGGCGTTCAGATCTCAACGTACTCAACGGCAAAGGTGTCTGGGCCACCGGCGGCGTTCCTGAAGTCAAAAAGGCTTCCACCACCACTTAGATTATTGACCTGATCGATAACAGATTGATCAGGTTGATTGATCACGGTCCGTGAACCTGCCCGTTGATTTAGCTCCCGTCGTCTTTTGTCACTGTAATGCATCGCGACATTGTATAGCGCACTGATTATAAGCCGCTTACTTGCACCGTGACTCAGTGAAAGTAGCGGAAGAAGTGTGCGCTTGATTACACTTTTCCGCCCATAAAACACGCGGTAGCACTCCGCATGCGCCTCTTCGAGTTCGTCAGGTGTCATGATCGGGTGGCGCATCACGCAGTGTTCGGCGTCGAACAGGTCCCAGTTGTAGTTGAAGATGTTTCCACTCCGCACGCCTTCAATGAAATTCCGCGCACCCGGCATAGGCGTGTTGATGCTGAACTGGGCAAAATCCAGTTTGGCATCAATAATGGCGTATTCGACCACGCGCTTGGCGTAGTCGGTGGTTTCTTCTGGACCAACCCCAAGCACAAACGCCCCCAAAACACCAATGCCACAGTTTTGGCAATGGTGAATGAGTTCGGTTGTCTTACCCATACTCTCCGACTTTTTCAATCCACCATCGATTGACTCGATGCCGAAGAAAAAGCCGATACAGCCATGCTTGGCGAAGAACTCTACCAAGTCAAAGCCCGGTGTTTCTTCAGCCAGCTTCTTGCGGGCTTCAATGAGTGTTTTGATGGTTAACTCGGCCATCCAGCGAAACCCCATCCCATGCATCATTTTGGCCACATTGAGGCAGTGATTAATGTGTTTTGGTTGAACTCCCTGAAGGAAGTTGTCGTCAATGACTGCCAGAACGACTCCTTTGGGGAGCGTGGCCAGCTCGGTTCGAAGACATCCCAAGTCGTACGGGCGCATACCGGCGCCTGCAACTTGGGTCACTGAGCAGAAGTCGCAGCTAAACGGGCATCCGACGCTTGTTTGGATAGTGTACGGCAACATGTAATTCGACCGTTTTGCCCACGACCAATCGGCTGGTGGGTGCTTTATGACGCATGGTGGATTATTCATCCGCAACACCGCCTTGTATCCAGCACCCATATTGAGAGCGAACTCGAGCAATTCTTTTTGGAACTGTGGCGTCATTTCGCCACGCACCACCAAGTCACAATGTTTCAGTGCCTCAAGTGGTAAGCTGGTGGCGTGAATGCCACCGTGGATGATCCTGATTCGGTCGCCGTTGTGGCTCGTGGCGTGTCGGGCTTCTTCCGATATCTGATAAGCGCGCCACGCTTCCGTTGTCATATATGATAAGCACAAGACATCGGGATGATAAAGAGCTGGATTGTAAGGTCCTGTGGCACGCTCATCAAAGGCTCGTGTGACGGTACGAACACCGTTTAGAGATGCCGGTGCCTGTCCTTCAAATAAGCCCAAGTTATAAGGCCCGATAATCGACTTTCGCCGATTATCGCTGTGGTTATTCGGAACAACCCAATCAACGATGAAGCAACACTCAGTTGCCATGACGTTCTCCGATCTTAAGTGTATTGTTAAGGTGTTGACCGCTAAAATCGAGCGGTATGAATGCGAATGTACTGTATCATTATCTGATGTCGTTGTTAATTAATTTTGATCCCAAGTTTGTGTAGTAAAATCAATCCAAACATTTGTGGTAGGGCTAATTGACGGCGCCAGCGTTTTGGCTCGCGAATTAGTCGCCACAACCACTCCAGTCCAAAATCTCGCAGTACTTTCGGTGCCCGTTTTTGTTTGCCAGCCAAAAAGTCAAATGTACCCCCTACCCCCATCATTATTGGCACGTTCAAATCTAATTTATGTTCAGCAATCCATACATCTTGTTTTGGCGCGCCCCAAGCCACTAGCAAAATGTCTGGTTTCGCCATATTAATTCTTTTAATTACATCTGTATCAGTTGGTGAGCCCTCATCAACTCCGACAATTCTTAAGCCCGCATTAAGACTCGTAAGAATATTAGCCGTTGCTTGCGCGACACCACCTTGCCCGCCGAGTAAATAAATTGAATAGTTTTGTTTAGCCGCCTTACCAGCCAAAGTTTGTACAAAATCCACACCAGCTATTCGCGGCGGTATTGCCTGCTTTAGTAATTGCGCCGCTAAAATGATGCCTGCTCCGTCGGCGATAGCCAAATCGGCGTCTTTTAGACATTGGCGAAATTTCTGATTCCCTCTGGCGGCCATCACAAACTCAGTGTTAACAGTCGCAATTTGGTGTGCAGTGCCTTCGTCAATCCAGCGATGAATGTGTGTTAATATCTCATCTTCGCTGAGAGTATCAATCCTGACCCCGAGAATATGACAATAGTCAGACATGCTTAACCGCGCTGTTGATTGCGTCACGTAATTTATTTTGAAAATTGGTCTTTGAAAACATCTTGGCGTGTTTGGAAATATCTGTTGGTAAAAAATTTGACTCTTGACTCTCAAACCGGGTAATTGCATCTCTGACACCATTGACCGAATGGTCATCAAACAAAACGCCAGTTTTATTATCCACAACTGTTTCGGTGGCGCCGCCTTCATTATACGCAATAACAGGACGCCCGCAGGCCATTACCTCAACTGGCACCAAACCAAAATCATCAACATTTGGCCAAATAAGAGCGCGACAATAACTCATTTCTTTTAGTAGTGCTTCATCATCTAAAAATCCGAGAAATTTAATCGTCGGACCAGCCATTTTTTTTAATCGTTCAAGCTCTTCACCCGAACCAACAACGTGTAAATTACGCCCCATTTGAGTGCACGCAATGACTGCAAGATCAACTTTTTTGGGTGGAGTCAAGCGACAGGCCGTTAAGTAGTAGTCGTCGTGACTCTTAGCGACGCTGTATTTTTCGGCGTCCAGCCCCGGGTAAATGACATCGGCCTGACGGCGATAAAACTTTTTTATCCTACTGGCGACGGTTTGGCTGTTTGCAATCACAACATCTGGTCTCTGGGCCGCCAAAAAGTCCCACTGGCGCAAACGGTGTAAAAAACGCTGAATCGCTACTCCTTTTATGCCCTTATCCCACCCTTTTTCTTTTAAGTATTCGAAATGATAATCCCATAAAAAGCGGGTTGGCGTGTGATAGTAACAGATGTGTTTGGTTTTTGGTTGTGTAATAACTCCGTGCGTAAAGGCTGAGGAAAGAGAAAGTACCACATCAAACTGACTAAAATCAAAACTTTCAATCGCTAACGGGTAAAATGGCATAGCCATAGTGTGGCCGCGTTTTTTGATGATTGGCATTTTTTCAATAATGCTTGAGCGAACGTCCCAGTTTTTCATCCGTCCGTGCATACGGTTTTCGTCATACCGCAACGTAAAAACTGGAGCGTTAGGAAACATTTCGTGAACATGTTCCAGTACTCGCTCTGCCCCGCCGTAACTCAACAAAAAATCATGCACAATGGCTAATTTCATAGGATAACATTATCATATTAAACGTCAAATTACTATTGACACACATTCTATATTGTAGTATAATGAAACTAACCTTGGTTACTGTGCCACCGGAAGTGTACAGCGGCGGGACGCCGAATATGGAGTGTCTGGGATGGACATCTCACGTTTTAACAGTCTGGTCGGGGAGTTTCCTTTTTTGCTCGATGTAATCCGGCTTTCCCAAGGAACGGGCGGCTGGAATGACCATCGCGCGGTCGTCGGGTTTGAAGTGGCTCACATGGATCGGGACATGCTAGCCCGTGCCCCATACTTTACACATTGTGGTGAGTCATCGTCGTTACTCGAATTGTTTGTTGTTCGTGACGGTAAGGCTAGCCCAATAAATTGCGTCACGGAGCGATTGGATTCGAGCGAATACGATGACGGTTCTTTCACCTTGATCGATATGTGGGACGAATACATGACATATGACAACCCCCCACCTGGGGATGACCCAGTATTGTTGCAAATCTACCAAGATACGCAGCGAATCGTCGAGGATTGTGAAAAGCTTGAAGCGGTTAGGGCGCATCACTTCCAGTGGAGAGTGCCCAGAGCTTTGAAAGGCGACGAAAACTATGTGATCAGGGTTGAGTGCCAAACGTGGACAGAAGAAATACCTAATCCGGAAGACGAGTACTTTCCGGATGTGGAAGATGTGTTTTCGAACCACGTGACCGTGTATAAGCTTCCAAAGTATGGTACCCTACTCGATCTGATTAAGTCTACGATCGAGACCGAGGGTGTTCCAACGGCGACTGATGTTGACATTCGGCGGATTGAGATAGTCGCCGGCTTGTCGGATGTAGCCTCCCGGTTAGAAGATGGGCTTTAAGCCCGGAGCGGGTGGATGTGTGTACGAGTGCCGTGGCAATGCTACGGCACTTATTTAATTGCACGAGTTTTTACACCTCGGGTGGATGCATCTACACCTCGGGGGTGGAAGTAGCTATACACCTTCGACAAACGTCATGGTTTTGATATCATTTTATTGAACATTATTGATGTGATACAATCGATCTTATTTTTTCGAACTCGCCTGATCAATTAGTACTTTAAGTGTGCTGACGGCGGCATAGTGCCAAGAGTATTTGGATAATTGTTCGGTCCCCTTTTTAATTAAAATATCGGCCTTGTGCTTATCAAGCAATACTGCGTTAATTGCGGCGGCTAACTCATGCTCATCTTTTGGTTTTTTGACGTAAAGTGCCGCCTCGCCAGCCACTTCGGGAATAGCTGAATTTTGGCACGCAACCACTGGCACCCGCGCGCTAAACGCTTGCAAAATTGGTAAGCCAAAACCTTCATAAAGCGAGGGATAAGCGAACACACTGGCAACTTTGAACCACGCCGCCAACTCATTATCATTAGCATCTGCGCGATGAATTATCCGAACCCCATTTTTTCTGGCTTCATTAATGGCTTTGAACACATCCCCTGCGCCAAACCCGGGTTGGCCAATGAGCACTAATACTAAATTTATTTTTTTCGTTTTGATCTGGTCACGAACTAATAATTCTACGGCTCGTATTAAGGTAGTTTGGTTTTTACGCACCTCAAGGCGCCCGACCGATAGTATAATTTTGGCGCGTTTATGACGTAAGACGTCAGGATAATCTGTTAGGGAAACATCTGGCAGAGGGATTAAGGCTTCGGGAATGATCTTGATTCGGTTTGGGGTGATGGCAAAATTATCCAATAAGTCGTCTCGCGCTGAAGTGCTAGGCACAATTATTTTAGCGTGGCACCGTAGTGCTCGATCAATCGTCAACTTTTGTAGTTTATGATCGTGCGCGCTGTAAGCATTAGGAAAATGCGCCCAAGCCAAATCGTGCACGGTGATCACGCTCGGACAGGGGCAAAATGGCGGCAACATATACGCGGGTTGCCAAAAAACGTCTGGTTTATTCAGCAATAATTCGATTGGCAGTCTACTTTGCGTCCAAAAAAATGGTGATTTTATTATCACCTGATGTTTTTGAAACTCGGATGGTAATGTTTTGGGTGAATATAGGCGAAATTTGTGTTCACGTCCGATTTCAAGCAAATGCTTGATAATGAACTCGGCGTAACGTTGTACACCGGTCGGATGGGATAAAATTAGACTGCTTGCATCAATACCAATGGTCATACTTTAAAGTTATCAGAAAATGGTGTTATCAGTCGAATTATCTAGTCGAACATCGATATTAGTTCTACGTGAACCCATAAACCTCCACTGTGAGTCATCCTGAACGGAGTGAAGGATCTTTGATGGGCATAGATGAGCACAAATTACCGCTTAGATTCTTCTCCCGCACCGTACGGTGCAGGATCAGAATGACGTTGTAAAGAGGTTTCTGGATTCACGTAGTGCTCACTTGCACTTGAGCAATGTGGGGACAAATATGTGCACTAGATAGAAAGTAATCTCATTTATATGACCACAAAACCGAGCGCTTGAAAGCGTCTAAATTTTCCACTGCAATTAAAGTACCACGAGCCACACAAAAAATAGGATCTTCGGCCATTTGGCACGGCACACCAGTCACCTTACTCATTAATTTATCAAAATGGCGCAACTGCGATGTACCACCGGTCATCACAATGCCTTTGTCCATCACGTCGGCCGCTAGCTCTGGCGGGGTTTTTTGCAAGACTGATTTGACCGCGTTCAAGATAATGGCCAACTCCTCGCGTACCGCCACCATAACGTCGCTCGAAGTGACGATCACGCTTTCAGGCAAGCCGCTGACGGTATTACAGCCCGAAACTTCCATCGAAAGCTCCTTATTTAGCGGCATGACCGTACCAACGCGAATTTTAATTTCTTCGGCAGTTTGATCACCAATAATTAAATTATATTTTTTGCGAACATGCGAAGCAATGGCCATGTCAATTTTATTGCCACCGACGCGTACCGAACTGGCCGCCACAACGTCACCAAGCGCAATTACTGCGACTTCGGTGGTGCCTCCGCCAATATCTATGATCATATTGCCTGATGGCGTGTTGATCGGAATGCCAGCCCCGAGCGCGGCCGCGATTGGTTCTTTGACTAAATAGGCTTGTTTGGCTCCAGCTTGAGTAATAGCATCAATAACCGCGCGGCGTTCGGTCGAGGTAATACCGGCGGGAATTGAAACCATGACATCTGGTTTAAACAAGCGAATGGCGCCAGTGGTTTTATTAATGAAATGGCGTAACATTGCCTCAGTAATACGATAATTGGCAATCACGCCGTCTTTCAGTGGACGCGCCGCCACGATGGATTCAGGTGTGCGTCCGAGCATTTTTCGGGCTTCTTCGCCAATGGCCATAATTTTGTTCGTTGAAGCTTCGAGCGCCACCACTGACGGTTCATTTAAGATCATGCCCTTTTTAGGCACGCTCACGACCAAATTTGTTGTGCCTAAATCAATCGCAATCCGTCGAATCATAATATCTCTTATTTTTGCTCATTGTACTGGATAATTTATCAAAGAGATAGTGGCGGTGACCAGTATATGGGGCGCAAATGTGTGTTATTATTAATCAAATGTCAAATCGTAAAGCATTACCTAAGGTGTTTTTGTCGCTTGCGTGGCGTGCCACCGTAGTGGTTGTGTTTACTATTGTAGCTGGCATTATGGTTATATTGGCAATGGGCTATCGAGTCAATATAGATCAGCGCACGCTTGAGCCAACTGGGGCAGTCACAATTAATGGAAAATTGTCAAATATAGAAATTTATGCAGGGGGCGTAAAAGTCGGCGATAAATTGCCCATCACCATTACCGGACTTACCCCAACCAATACATTGCAATTAAGAATCACTAAAAATGATTATGTAACGTGGGCAAAAAATGTGATGGTTGAGCAGGGCCTGGTGACGTCGGTGGGTGAAGTTAAGTTGTGGTTTAGTAACCCACTGATTAATGATGCTCAAAATGTGGCCAAAGTGCAAGCGTGCGAAACAATTAACCCGTCTAACGCCGATGATTTATTAATTTTTGGTGGAGAAATTCGTACTAAATCAGGATTAATTACCAGAATTTCATCACCCGTTGTTGCGGCGTGTTGGTTTGAGGACAATAATCACGTCGTTTTTGCCACTGCAAAAAATGTATTTATCATTGAAGCCGATGGTGATAACGCTCATTCGATTTATAGTACTGATCGAACGATTGATAATGTTGGTGCGTCGCCAAATGACAATATAGTTTATGTGGGATTGCAAGATGCCGGCTGGAAGCAAATTATGGTTGCGAAACCAGAATAAAAATAGTGCTTAAAATTATCGAATGGCGGGCAGTGACATTTGAATCTGCGGGGCCGAAATTTTGGTTGACGGGGTTGAGTTAGATTTATTAATTGGGTCAGCCACCACGATTAGTCGCTTTAAACTAGTACCGAGTGGCACGCAGGTCATTAAAGTGAGTTGATCATTGCCGTCGCCCTCAATCACCGAAACATCATCTGGCTTGACGGTTTTGATGTTCGAGACGCGGTATTCAAACAGTTGGTTTTGGTACGTTAAATCAATATGATCGCCGATCGCCAGTTGAGGCAAAAGTGCGAAAACGTACTTATAGTTGCCTTTTGCCCATAAATAGTTAGAGCTGTGACCGACAATAAATACATTGCCGGATTGGTTGGGCATGGCACTTTCTTTTAATTGTGAAACACCGCTTTGCAGAGATTGTAAAATGGCATCGGTGTTAGCGCCATCAACGCCCCAACGCACCGGGGCGTTCACGCGAATTCGTTCAATTATTAAACGATTGTCAGGCAATTCGGACGGTGCAGCTGGTTTAACAAGAACTGCCGAGTTTTTACTCTGTAAAGTTGAGTTGAGACCGGGAGTCGGAATGCTTGGCGCA
>CAZQEC010000030.1:0-7979 GCA_964591565.1 uncultured Candidatus Saccharibacteria bacterium
CTGAGGCGATGACATGGGTGCTTGGCAGGTACTTTGCCAACGTCACTGCAATGCACCCAGACCCAGTACCAACGTCAATAATTGTTGATGGTTTCTTTCTATCGATATTCGCCAACACCCAATCAACCAGCTGCTCGGTTTCGGGGCGGGGAATGAGGACGTTTTTGTCAACGAAAAGATCCATTCCGTTGAAAAGTGTCTGTTCAAGCACATATTGGATTGGTTCGCCTTTAATGAGGCGTTTTTTGTAATCATCCAGAGTTTTTAATTGCGCAGGAGTGATATCAACATCATTATGCGATAAGACGTACGCAAATTGATCCGCCTGATTAATTATTAACGCGCTTCCCAGGCATTTTATGGCCAATTTTTGATCTAGACCAGCTGTTTTAAGCCATTTTGCAATTGTCATTTAGGATTTCGATTTGAGCAGTTCAAGCTTGGTGGCGCGGTCGGCACTTATTAGTGCATCTGAAATTTGACTAAATTCGCCATTCAAAATGTTTGGGATATTGTGCCACGAAAGATTTACCCGATGATCGGTCACGCGATCTTGCGGGAAATTATAAGTGCGAATTTTTTCACTGCGGTCACCAGTGCCAATTTGCGATCGGCGTAAATCGCCCCGACTTCGAGCGTTTTTTTCTTCTTCCAAAACCAGCAGACGTGATCGTAGTACCTTCATGGCTTTATCACGATTTTTCAGTTGTGATTTTTCGTCTTGACAAGTGACTACCAACCCGCTTGGCAGGTGAGTAATGCGTACGGCGGAGTCGGTGGTGTTAACGCTTTGACCGCCGTGCCCAGTAGAGCGATAAACATCCACGCGCAGATCGTTTTGGTTAATAATCACTTCAGACTCTTCTGCCTCTGGCAAAACCGCTACAGTGGCGGTTGAGGTGTGAATGCGTCCCGACTTTTCGGTCTCTGGCACTCTTTGCACTCGATGCACGCCACTTTCGTATTTCAGTTTGGCGTAAGCGTCGCGCCCACGAATTTGGCAGGTTAAATCTTTAACACCGCCCAAAGTGGATAAATTGGCATCTATGGTTTCAACGGTCCAGCCAACATTTTCGGCAAAACGGCAATACATTTTGTATAATTCACTGGCAAACAGTTCGGCTTCATCGCCACCCGCGCCAGCTCTAATTTCGACGATGACGTTGCCAGAATCATGTGGATCTTGAGGTAAAATATCATTCAATATCTTGCTTTGGAGTTCGCAAGACCGATCGGTCAGGTTTTTGATCTCAACTTCCGCCATTTGACGCAAATCTGCATCATTAGCCAAAATCATCTCATTTGCATCATCAATTTGCCGTAAAGTATCTTGATATTGATGATATATATCGGCGACGTTTTGCAGGGTTCTTATTTCCGAACCTAGTGAGGCCACTTTACTTTGATCGTTGTTTTGCATCGCCAAACCCATTTCGGCTTCGCATAGCTTAAGTCGACTGAGCATTGGAGCCACTAATTCATGCAGTGAATCTTGCATAATAAAATTATTTAGTTAGGTCGCGCTTTCAACAATTTCTGAATTTTCGTCTTTTACTTCAATTGTTTCGGCAGTGACGAGTGGAGCATCAGATTTCACATTTTTGAGTTCGGCCGCTTTAACGCGCGCCTTAAAGCGGTCAATGCGCCCAGCGGTGTCAATAAACTTTTGTTTGCCGGTGTAAAATGGATGGCAGTTGCTACAAATTTCCACTTTAATTTCGGGCATAGTGGAGCCAACCACAAAAGAGTTACCGCAGGCGCAGGTAACTTTGGCTTGGAAGTACTCGGGGTGTATATTCGGTTTCATGAGGTAACTTTAACATATTCGAGGGGATAAGACAAGGGGATCACCTATAATAGAACTGGTTTAGAGTACATTAATAATTGAATGATTAACTACGCACTCACAGACATGTCAAAAATGTCGAAGGTGTATAGCTACTTCCACCCCCGAGGTGGAGGAATTTGCGAGGTGGAGGAATTTGCAGAATTCCATCAGTGCAAAAATCGTGCTCAACAGCGTAAAGCGTAAGTCGTGTACAAATAAACAGCTCTTGAGATCAACTCAAGAGCTGTAGTTGTTAATAACTCAGCAAAAACTCTAATAGTCCTTTGCCTCGTAGTCGGTTGCTCCTATGGCAATGCGATTCACTAGCCGCTTAATGTTACGCCTGCGCAGATCATTGCTATATGCTGTGGGATGAGCAACTATGACCATTGCGGATTCGAATAATATTTCGATCACGCGCAGACCGTTACTGCGAAGCGAAATACCTGTTTCTGTCACATCGACAATAGCTGAAGCGCCGAAGCTAACTTTCTGTTCAGTGTTACCAAAAGACTGCTGGAGGCAAATATCATCCCGCAGACGATGAGCTAGGTATCTTTGTGTCAGTCTCATATACTCTGTGGCAATCGTACATCCGACAGGTAGATCACACACAGAACTGTAAGGGCTCGATTCGGCCACAGCGAGCACGATTCTGATCGGTTTGTTGCTCGCTCTGCCACAAGGGATTTCATACAGCGACGTCAGTGGAATTCCCCAATTTGCTACCCAGTCCGCACCAGTAATGCCAACTTCAAACCAACCGTTGTCAATGAGCTGAGGAATTTCCTCAACTACATGGAAAGAGGAACCTGAAAGCTCTACCAACAAAATCAATCCATTCAGCGTTCGAAACTGTACCAATCTTGGTTCGGACGTTATCAAAAAGCACTGGCAAACCAGCTTGCTCAAACCACCCAAGCACTTTTGACTGCATTGATCCATCTGGCAGGACGATCCTAATACCGCTACCCATGTTACTTACAACCTCCTTTTTAAGGTGCACAAACTGTCGTGATTACAACATCACAAAAGCCCCTCTCGTTTGAGAGGGGCTTAACTTGATTCCAAATAATCAGATCAAATTATGACTCTCCTAAACGAGACGCAGAATGATTAGTATGATGAACCAATTTTGAGAGCATAAGTTTGTAGCCGCTCATGCCATTATTGAGCCATTTGGCAATCCGGGCGATCGTAGTGGAGCTCATGCCAGTTTGCTTTGTGATCTCGCTATACGAAAAACCGTCGCTTAACATTCGAGCAACCTTCCATCGGCTACCGAATTCGATCAACTCTGGTTCGGTCATTAGATCGCGCATGAACCGTTTCGCCTCATCTACCGTTTCCAATTGCAAAACGGCTTGCAAAAGCTGTTCGACTTCGGTGTTATTCAATACATTATTTACTTTACTCATATAAAGTACTTTAGCAAAGTAAAGTATGGTTGTCAATAGGGTGCCCTGAGGTTCTTGTATCAAATCCAGTTTTATGGTACAAGTATATAGTCGCTAGTAAGCTCATTAGTGCTCGCTAACGCTCTGCACAATAGAGTCAGTTTAAATAAATCTACCGCTATTATCCACATCTTTTAAGGAGTTTAATGCAACCAACGCCTACTTTACGCGAATTGCTCAACAACGGAGTTCACTTTGGCCACGTCACCGCTCGGTGGAACCCCAAAATGAAGCCGTATATTTTCGCGTCACGCGACAAAGTGCATTTAATCAATTTGGAGCAAACTAAGGAGAAATTAGAAGAGGCGTTGCAGTTTATTAATACGACCGTTCAACATGGTGGAAATCTACTATTTGTTGGCACTAAAATGCACGCCAAGGATATTGTAAAGTCGGCAGCCGAAAATTGTGGTATGCCACATTTGACCGAGCGTTGGCTGGGCGGGACTCTGACCAATTTCAACGTAGTGCGCAATAACGTTAAAACGCTCGAACAAATTGAGGCCGATGAAACGGCTGGAAATTTTGAGCATTTGACCAAAAACGAACGCTTAAAAATTGAAGAAAAGAAACGCAAACTAAATTTGGTACTAAATGGCATTCGCAATTTAGTCAAACTACCTAGCGCACTAATCGTTGTTGATAGTAATCATGAACAAATTGCTGTTAATGAAGCGCGCGCGCTTAACATTCCAGTGGTGGCTATTGTGGATACAAACGCTGATCCAAGCCAAATTGATTATCCAATACCAGCCAATGATGACGCGTCAAAATCACTCAATTTATTACTTAATTTAATTTCAAGCTCAATTAAAGAAGCCAGCGCTAGTCGTCCAGCTGAAACTGTAGAAAAAATATCAGCCGAAAAAGAGGCCGGAGAGGAGCAGGCATAGTGTCTGATTTAGATAAAATTCAAGCCCTCCGCGCCAAAACTGGGCTCGGGGTTTTGGACTTAAAAAAGGCCTTACAAGACGCTGGTGGTGATGAAACTAAAGCGTTAGAGTCATTGCAAGCGCGCGGTGTCAGCATTGCCGAAAAACGTTCGGGACGAGCAACTAGTCAAGGCGTGGTGGCGGCTTACACACATAGTGGGCGCATTGGCACATTGATTGAGCTTAAATGCGAGACCGATTTTGTGGCAAAAACCGATGATTTTAAAGATTTAGCCAAAGATTTAGCCATGCAGGTCGCTTCAATGAACCCAAATGACGTTAAGGAGCTTTTGGAACAAGAATTCATTAAAGACTCTAGCAAAACCATTAGTACGCTCATCACCGAAGTAATTGCCAAAACTGGTGAGAATATCCAAATCGGACAGTTCTCACGCATCGAGCTGGAGTAGCGGAGGACAGAAAACGGAAAACAGAGGACAGACTTTTTCTTTCTACGAACTACGAACTACTCACTACGAACTTATTCCTACCTGCTACTTGCTACTTGCTAACTATAGTGCCTAGGATGTAATCCGTAGCACTAAGCACTACGGACTTTGTCCTAAGTGCTATAATAAGAAGCAATGATCTCATTTGAAAAATTTGTCAGGTCGGCTACTTGGATAATGTGGCTCGGACGCGGTGTATTTATGGCCGTACTGATTGTGTTGTTGCTGATGCGAACCGTGGTGACGGTGATACGCATTGATGGTCATAGTATGGACCCCACGTTGCGCAGTGGTCAGTGGGCTCTGGTAGATTTGATCTCAAGACGGTTTCAATTTCAGGGATGGCAGTATGGCGATGTGGTAATTTTACGTTTTCCGGGTGACCCTTTGCGTAGTTTATATGTCAAACGTGTTATTGGCTTACCCGGTGACATTTTATTAATTGAAAATGGGCGAGTGAAGCGTAACAACGTATTAGTCGTTGAAAGTTATGTTTTAGACGGGCAACGCACAGAAAACGGTGTGGTGGCTTTGCCGACAATTGTACCACCGAAATCTTACATTGTGCTGGGGGATAATCGTCAAATTAGCAACGATTCACGTTTTTTTGGAGTTGTGCCCGAGGCAAATTTGGTGGGGAAGGTGATGTTTTATTAGTCAGAAGACAGAGGACGGATGACAGATGACAGAGAATAGAGAGAGTTGGTAGTTCGTAGTGAGTAGTTCGTAGTTAAGAATTGATGAATGATAATTCATTGAAAATTGAAAACTGAAAATTGAAAATTGCTTCCAATATTATGATTTATCCATTATGGTTGCGACATATTAGGAGCAACTACAAATCGCAGATTTGATGCATTCTCAATTTCTTTTTACACATATGCTGGCAGTATTTTCTCCCGAATGCTGTCTGAGGTAATTTTAAGCACCGGTTCGAGTAAATTCAAGAACTGATTGTAACTACGAATTGGATTTTCGGTCAAAAACCAATCCGGTTGGCGAAATGGGTAATGCGACCATCGCGTCATCCACTGATATGTAATGCCGAGTACTAAAGTGAGCGGAAGCCAATCTTGCCACGAATCAATATTTTCCTGTGATGTATGAATGGGGGCAGGGTGAGCCAGTAGGTCTCGAGTGCCGTTCATAACGCGATACGCCTCTGATCCGGTTGCGGACAAGCGAGCGTAATGCGGCGCCCAGGTGAATAGTAGGCCAACTGAGATCAAGCATCCCGAGAGAAACCATAACAAAGATGATGCTCCGGGAAAAAAGACAAAGACGCTAAAAAACATCATAAAGAAAATAATTGTCAATATAAACGATACCGTAATAATTTGCCAGTGAGTGAGCAGTGGCGAAGTGCGAAACCATTGGTAAGTTCCCACCTCGTCATAGATGGCCAGATTAGCGATAGTGCTTTGTCTGTTCACAATCTCATTACCATTTGATTTTGCCAATAAATGGATTTTAGCGTTTTGGTCTGCGCCAAACCACTTTTCCAGCATTAATTGCTCATGTGTGCGTAGAGCGGTGTTAGATTCACGCCGAAAAATGATTAGCGCGTCGTCACGTACCAATATTTGAATGTGGCCACGCAGGGCTAAATCGATGACGGTCGCGCCAGTGGCACGCCGAGAAACAAATCCGCGCCATAGCACTGTTAAGGCGGCTGGAGAAGCTTTAAGTAAGCGCTGGTCGAGAGTAGAAACTGGTATTTTTGACGCTAAATGCTTTAAGCGCTGGCGATACAAAATAAACATTAAAATTGTCAATATTGGCGTAACCACAGACAAGATCAGCCACCACAGGTCTTTAATTTGGCCAAGAAATCCAAAGACCGCCCATAATAGATTGCCTGATAGTACGCCATGCGGTGATTGAGCCACAATCGTGATTGAAGATTCTTCAGACGCCGAAACAAGCCAAGTGCGGTTTTGGCTAGTGGACGCGATTAATTCAGAGGAGCCTCCATGGACGGCGTAGAGAATGGGATTAAGCCGATCAAGATCAATCTCCAAACTGGTGACGGAAATAGAGGTGTTTTCACCAGTCGACACTAAATTTGTGGTTGATAGCGATACAAACAGCACATCTTCGCGCCATCCACGATGCAACTCACCTATGCGTTGATTATTGGCGGAGTTGAAAACGCGCCCTTCTTTATCTAACTCCAAGTTTATATTGGCGGCATAAGATTTGGCTGGCGCCAACAAGATAAGCACTGCCGATACTAAGCACATCACAGCCACTTGAGCAGTACTGCTTATTTTGCTAGTGTACTTGTAGTAAAGGATTTTTATCATGTTACAAGATTTATTATCGCAGATTCGGCACAAAATGGACAATGCAGTTAATCATTTTAGTGACGAAATTAAGTCAGTCCGCACTGGACGCGCCCAAGCGGCTTTAGTGGAGGGTGTAGTGGTACAATATTACGGTACCAAAACGCCCTTGAAAGCGGTGGCGACGATTCAAATTCCAGATGCACATACCATTATTATTCAGCCCTGGGATCCAGCGTCCCTGCACGATATTGAGCAAGCCATTCGCGAAGCGCAGTTGGGCATTGAACCGTCTGACGATGGTCGCCAAATTCGCCTGTCCATTCCGCCATTAACCAGTGAGCGCAGAGCTGAATTAGTCAAGCTGTTGCACAAAATGGGCGAGGAAGCGCGAGTGATTTTGCGCGGCATTCGCAAAAACGCTTGGGAAAGTGTGCAGGAAATGCACAAAAATAGCGACGTGACCGAAGACGAAAAATATCGATCAGAAGATCAGTTAAATAAGTTAATAGATGAGTTTAATAGTAAAATTGAAGAACTGGTGAAACACAAGGAAACCGATATTTTGACAGTATGAGGCACAATCAAGCAACTTTTTAGATCAACGGTAATTTAATTTTGATTCTTGAAACAGTTTTATCTTTCGTATTTGTTTTTGGACTAATCGTATTTGTGCACGAATTAGGTCATTTTTTGGTGGCAAAGCGTTCTGGCGTTAAAGTGGAAGAGTTTGCGTTTGGTTTTCCGCCACGACTGATAGCCAAAAAAATTGGTGAAACCACCTACGCCATCAATGCCATTCCGCTCGGTGGTTACGTGAAGATGTTGGGTGAAGATGGTGAAGATGAAGACGCTCGCGCTTTTGGGCAAGCATCAAAGTCAAGACGGGCGTTAATTGTGGTGGCTGGCGTGACGGCTAATGTATTGCTGGCCTGGATTTTACTGACCATTATATTAATTTTACCGCCACGATATAAAGGATCTGACGCAGTGTTGGTGGCGGGGGTTTTACCTAATTCGGCGGCGGC
>CAZQEC010000030.1:7989-12327 GCA_964591565.1 uncultured Candidatus Saccharibacteria bacterium
GCTGCGGGTGCTGGCTTAAATGCTGGCGATATGATTTTGCGGATTAATGAAGTTGCAATCAAAAGCCCCGATCAATTGCGTAATGCCACGCATCAATTTGCCGATCAGTCGGTGACAATTGAACTGCGTCGGGGTGGGCAAATTCAGCAGAAATCAGCCAAATTGGCCGGCGGGGACGCGCCGCTCGGAGTAAGTGTATCTAGTTTTTCATTGGCTGATGAGCAAAATCCATCGCTGATAAAAGCACCGGTTGTGGCGATACAATCAATTGGACGCGTTATGGGCGCACAACTACAGTTTATCGGATCGCTCGCGCTTACCCCTTTTCGCGACACTGGTGTGGATGCTGAACAGGTATCTGGACCGATCGGCATTTACGGCATTTTGGCACAATTTACCGCTTTAGGATGGGTGTACGTATTATTTGGCGCGGCGCAACTTTCGTTAGCGGTGGCGTTATTCAACATATTGCCAATACCCGCACTCGATGGCGGGCGTTTATTATTTATTGCACTTGAATCGGTGTTTCGGCGCAAGGTATTATCCACACGTATTGAAGGTATGGTACATGCGGTCGGCTTTGTTTTGTTAATCGGGCTGTTTTTGTTGGTAACGTGGAATGATATAGTGAAGATTAGCAAGTAGCAAAGCCGAACGTATAAGGTATAATGTATAAGGTATGATGGACTCAACTGATTACGTCGGGTTTATAAGCTCATTTCTGTTGCCCCCTGATACATGATACCCAATACCTGATACCTAATTTTGAAAATTGCCTGCCCTCCGTAGCTTTTAGCGAATTAAATGAGTCGAATGGCGAAGGATGGGAAAATTGAGAATTGATATATATGAAACAATCCCATTTATTTGGTACAACGCGGAAGGAAGCACCAGCGGGTGAGGAGAGCAAAAATGCCATTTTGCTGGCGCGCGGTGGCTATATAGATAAAGAAATGGCTGGGGTGTATACCCTGTTGCCGCTCGGTTTGCGTGTGGTTGAAAAGATTAAAACTATTATTCGCGCAGAGCTTGATAAGTTGCCACATACTTCAGAAATAGCCATGCCAATTTTGCAATCGCATGCGCTGTGGGAGGAAAGCGGGCGTCGGGAAAAAATTCGCGATGTTATGTATGATCTGAAAGATGAAGCAATTGGACTGGGACCGACGCACGAAGAGATTGTAACCGATATTTTTCGCCGTTTTTATTCATCTTACAAAGATTTACCTAAAGCGGCTTATCAAATTCAAACCAAGTTTCGGCGGGAGCCACGGGCGAAATCGGGGCTTCTGCGTGGGCGCGAGTTTTTGATGAAAGATTTGTATAGTTTCCATGAAACTGAAGCGTCCCTTGGTGAATACTACGATCTTGTTAAAAAATCGTATTTTGATATTTTCACCAATCTGGGTCTAAAATCAGTATTAACTGAAGCATCGGGTGGCGTTTTTTCAAAATACTCACACGAGTTTCAAGTTTTGTCTGAAAGTGGCGAGGATGTTATCTACCTTAATCAAGCCGGCAATTTGGCTCGTAACAAAGAGATTGTACAGGAAAACGATCCCGAGTTTTTGGAATGGGCGGAAGGGTATGTTAATAAGCAAAGTGCCATTGAAGTGGGTAATATATTTAAATTAAATCGGCAATTTTCGGACTCAATGCACGCTTCCGTAAGTGGTAAAGACGGGCATAGCACTAATGTATGGATGGGGTGCTACGGTATTGGGGTAACGCGATTAGTTGGCACACTGGTCGAAATCTACGGAGATTTAGAAAAGGGAAGCATTAACTGGCCGGAAAGCGTAGCACCTTACCGTGTGCATTTAATTGAAATTGGAGTGGGACTTGGTCGCGATGTTTATAATATGCTCGTAGGGGCGAATCACGATTCGCCCGTCAAAAACGATGTTTTATATGACGACCGCGACGCACACGCTGGCACCAAGTTTGCCGATGCAGACCTAATTGGCGCCCCAATTCGATTAATTGTGAGCGCTCGAACATTGGAACAAGATTCAGTCGAGCTATCGCGTTCCAATGTCATTGCTGAAAGCCCTGAGCTTGTCGAACGGGCGAGAAGGCAATCCACCCTTGTCAAACAATCCGAACTCATTCAAGCATTGACTAAATAACAAAATTGTCGCAATATGAACTCCGAGCTGTCTTTGACCGCCGTTCTTTAAGTCGAGAAGGGAGTCGAAATGAATAATGTAGTACTTGCGTCATTCACTCTCATAGAGGAGATTGTTTATTATTTCAATGGTCCTCCGGACACGTATGCCGAGGAGGTTGTAAGATTGCAAAGTCTTCTTCATCCGCAGACGTGGAGAGCTCTTCATGGGTTAGATGGTCGTACTATTGGCTCTATCGTGCTACATTCATGGACGTTGGAATCTCTGGGTCGCGCGACGCCACGCAAATTGAAGCGAATGAAGGGTATCGGACCAAAGCAGGTGGCTGAAATCCGCCGAGTGTTGGCGGCGAACGGTCTGTCGCTACTGGATGAGTAGTGGTGCCGCTGGGTGTGTTTACCCCAGCGGCTTGAATTTTGCCGAAAATCGATTGACAAGCTGGTGAAAAAACTGTATCATAACGCCATGCTTTAACGCGGGAGTTTCATAATCCCGCGCCTGCCGCACACTACAACTCAAGCTTTGTGGAATGGAGGAGCGAAGATGAGCAGGATTCTACGTATTGGCCGTGATCTCCCGCCAGGTAAATATGAGAGTCCGTGGGGACAGAAGATTCTGCGCCGGCTATACTTAGCTATAGCAAAGCGATTCAATCTGCCAACGATCGAAGCAATTATGAGGCAGGACGAGAGTGAAATTCAGCAGTACATTCCCTGGTCAGCAAGACCAACAACCTTTCGTTTCAGGGATGACCTCAAGCTATTCTATCAGGGTTTTCCGGCACCAGATCACTTTACGCACGACGGTGTCATAATCATGATGTTTCACTGGCTTGTCAAAGTTCAGTGGGTTGATTGCACACAGCTTTTGACGAGCGTAGAGCTATATGCACTGGGACAAGATATGGAGGATGCGGCTCGTCACATGCGAGCAGTCATCCGTGACATCCCCCCGACGCTACGTAGCTCGTATTGGGCATTGATTGAACTCGATGACCATTCGACCGAAGGCGTCAATTTGGATGATCCCGTGCTATTACTCAAGAGTAAGAAATAGGCATGGTGGCGGACTCCGTACAGTGGCCGCTGGGTGATGTTTCGCCCAGCGTTTTTTTATTTGGTCAACGTAGGGGCGGCTCACGAGCCGCCCGTCTGGTGTTCATTATCCAATGTCCACCTTAATGGATTGGTGGTAATGTACTCCCGAGTTTTTTGCAAATCTTGATCGTTACGAATAATGTGTTCAAAATAATTACGTTGCCAGAACGCTGAATTTATTTGGTCACGTAACAGATTAATTTCTTTGGCTGAATTCATTTTAAAATAACCAACAATTTGACCAAGGGTTGCGGGCGGGTCATGACCCGCCCCTACGGGATTAATAAAAATAATTCCATGTACGTGATCGGGCATTATGATAAATGTATCTAATGCGATTGTTGGAAATCTGTTTGGTAAAGATTGCCACCAGTGATTAACTATCTGACCGTATCTACTCGGGCTCAACTCGGCTTGATTGTTCATTGTACCGAGGATATTCTCTCGTTTATCAATACATATTGTGACAAAATAGCAATTTGCGGTTGTATAATCATAATTTATGAGGCGTAGCGATTTACGTTCTGGTTGATCCATATTCAGATTGTAGCATTTTTTTAGGCGGGTTTTCGGGTCAGGGCGGGTCATGACCCGCCCCTACGATTGTTTTGGCGATTCAGATATAATCAGCGCATTATGAATATACCCGATGCAATCAAAACGCAAATTAACCAATTACCCAAAACGCCGGGGGTTTATTTTTTCAAATCCAAATCGGGCGAAATAATCTACGTAGGCAAAGCCACATCACTGCGTGATCGCGTGCGGTCTTACTGGGCTAAAGAGTTAAACCGTGCTCCAAGCATTCAAATAATGGTCGGCAAAGTGGCTAAAATTGAATATGAGGTGCTGGAATCATCCATCGAAGCGTTAATTGCTGAAGCAAACTATATCAAAAAACATCTACCCAAATATAACGTGCAGTTTCGCGACGATAAGAGTTATTTTTTTGTTAAGTTAGATGAAAGCGACGACTCGGGGTATGCCCGCCTATCAATGGTGCATAAAAATGAGATTTTAATGGATGAACCCAAAATTCGCTATTTTGGTCCTTATACGTCGGGTAAACATCTGCGGCTAGCGCTCAAAACCATGCGCAAATTATTTCCGTA
>CAZQEC010000031.1:0-10772 GCA_964591565.1 uncultured Candidatus Saccharibacteria bacterium
GGTAACGCTAAAATTGTGTTGGCTACGGTGCCGCTTTCTTCGATGTTTGGTTATGCCACCACCTTACGTTCAATGTCGCAAGGCCGTGCGTCATATACGATGGAGTTCGATCATTATCAAGACGTCCCTGCAAACATCCAAGCTGACATTGTGGCGGGGAAGATAAAATAAAATCGCCTCCGCTCGGTTGTTTTGAGCGAAGGCTAGTCATAAAGTCTATAACGATCAGGGTGTTGCGTCGGAATGCCTATGTCTCGCACTACACGCAGCATATGTTGTAGAGAAATCCCCCAAGCGTTCTCAATCATGTCTTCCCAGAATGTCATTGAGCCGCGCCGATCTTGCAACATAGCTTTAAGGTCTGCAACATTACGTAAACTCTTCTGATGTAACTTATTCAATAGAAAGCTAAATATTGTGGGTGTGCGTAGCGCGTCGTGATCTGGGTCGCCGATAAAAGCTATTAGCTTATCATCGACTTCGAAAGTATTAAATATGCGAGTTGCGAGTTCACTGCTGACAGATCTCTTCTCAAGCTCTATTACATTGGCGTTATATCCATAATCGCTCGCAATCCCACGCCATATACCCGTAGCTTCAGTGCGAAACCATTGGCGTTGAGATGGAGCAATTAGAATCGGTGTCAGGCGACGCTCCTTAAACACGGACATGCAGTGCTTAGCCACCCAGTGGTTTTTCTTTATCGGGTATCCAATTAATTCTAATGCCTCATCCAACATAATCATAGAAAAGTTAGCTGAGCCGTGTCTAACATAATCCATACTCATGTCGAACAATCTTGTTACATTCCTAATCCCTCGACATTGATCTAGCCATACCCCATCAAGCAACTCAACTACTAAGTGCCCATGTTTATCGCATAAAGCGATAATATTAGGTGTTAGCAAACAAGTTTTGCCTATTCCGCATGGACCTGTTGCGATAATCATGTTCGCTGAACCGTTCCAAACCGACCGAAGCACCCGTTCGGCCTCCAGTTGCCATTCTGCGCGTACCAACTCCCAAATCTCATCATGAGTGATACTGCGACACAGATTATCCACTGGGTAATCCCCCTTTTGGTCAGTAATCGCATGTTAACGTGCCGCCCACATCGCGACTAATTATATAGGATTATTGGGGTTAGGTCAATCATAACGATCGTGAATTATTCCGCCTTCCCGCTATTTCGGTCTAGTCATATAAAAAATAGTGTATACTTTATATATGAACGAAAAACTGATTCTCGAAAAATTAGTAGAGCACGATAGGCGCTTTGAAAAAATTGAAGAGCGTCTTGATCTTATGGTAACCAAGGAAGATGCGAAAAAGTTTGCAACCAAAGATGATCTAGAGCGTTTTGCAACTCAAGATGATTTAAAGCGCCTAGAGAGTAAGGTTGATCTGAATCATCTTGAAATAAAAGATGAGCTTAAGCGATATGCAACGAAAGATGACCTAATTGATTTTCGCGACACCATTTTGGAAGCTCTTGATTATCAAACAAGTCTAATGCAAAGTAATAAAATTGAAATTGCCGCCTTAACGCACGCGTCTCGTCGCCATCAAGACAAAATTGACGAACACGACGTCGCCATTAAACAGGTCAAAAAAGTACTGAAAATTGCCTAATCCTGTGTCGGCAGGGTCTCTCCCTGTTTAGGGTGAGACCCTGCCAAACTAGGGCATTACCAACCATCCGCCAAAACACATCCGCCAAAACCGTTGACGATTAATATAATACTTGCTATACTAATTTAGCTGGATGTTGATGTGAATTATAATCAAATAATATAGTATAAACAAAGTTACAAGGAGAAGAAAATGGCTCAAGAAAAGTTCGAACGCATTAAGCCGCACGTTAATGTTGGCACGATTGGCCACGTGGATCACGGCAAAACCACATTAACTGCGGCAATCACTCAAGTATTGTCAAAAAAAGGTTTAGCCACTGCGAAAAAGTTTGAAGATATTGATAAGAGTCCGGAAGAAAAAGCTCGCGGTATTACTATTTCGCTTCATCACTCCGAATACGAATCAGAAAAACGCCACTATGCCCACATTGATGCTCCGGGACACGCTGATTATATTAAAAACATGATTACTGGCGCCGCTCAAATGGATGGTGCGGTTTTGGTTGTTTCCGCCGCTGACGGCCCAATGCCCCAAACCCGTGAACACATCCTCCTCGCTAAACAAGTCGGTGTGCCAAGCGTGGTTGTATTTATGAACAAATGCGACATGGTGCAAGACGCCGAACTGCTCGATTTGGTGGAAATGGAAGTACGCGAACTATTAACTAAGTACGAATATGACGGCGATAAAACGCCGATTATTCGTGGCTCGGCCTTAAAAGCGCTTGAAGGCAACGCTGAATATGAAGAAAAGATTATGGAATTAATGAAAGCACTAGACGATTTTATCCCAGAACCAGTGCGCGATTTAGACAAGCCATTTTTGATGCCAGTTGAAGACGTCTTTTCCATTAAAGGGCGCGGCACCGTGGCTACTGGGCGCATTGAGCGTGGCAAAGTCAAAATTAATGAGGAAATTGAAATTGTTGGTATTCGTCCGACCAAAAAGACAGTTGTAACTGGTGTGGAAGCGTTCAAAAAACTGTTGGATGAAGGTCGTGCCGGTGATAACGCTGGTTTATTACTCCGCGGCATTGAGCGCGAGGATATTGAGCGTGGTCAAGTTTTAGCAAAGCCGGGTACAATTACCCCACACACTGAATTTGATGCCGAAATATATGTATTGACAAAAGAAGAGGGTGGGCGTCACACCCCATTTTTCAAGGGCTATAAACCACAGTTTTACATTCGCACCACAGACGTGACTGGTGAAGTTATTTTACCGGCTGATATGGAGATGGTCATGCCTGGCGATACTGTCAAAATTTCAGTTAAATTAATTGTGGCGATCGCCATGGAAGAAGGCATGCGTTTTGCTATTCGCGAGGGCGGTCGCACGGTTGGTGCTGGTGTCGTCACTAAAATTAATAAATAGTTTTGAAAGATCGGCAATCTTATGGTTAAGGCAAAGGAAGATATTAAGCAACGTATTCGCATCAGATTGCGCGCTTATGACTATCGTATTATAGATAAATCAGCTGCCCAGATTATTGTCACCGCTGAACGTAGTGGCGCGACTGTAATTGGTCCAATTCCTTTGCCAACCGATCGTAAGAGTATGACCGTTATTCGTTCACCGCATGTGGACAAAGATTCACGTGAACAATTTGAAATGCGAGTACACAAGCGCCTGATAGATGTCGTTGAGCCAACTAGCAAAACGATTGATGCTCTAATGAGTCTCGATTTGCCAGCCGGTGTGGACGTCGAAATTAAAATGTAATAAATAACCGTATTCGGCTGAATAATAAGCCGATGGATAACTACTTTTTCTTGTGCATATTTAGTACAAAGTAGCTTCCACCGGATTTAATCGTTTGATTTTAGGATTATTATGAGACCATTGTTGATTGGAAAAAAAATAGGTATGACCCAAATTTTTACCGACGACGGTACAGTAGTACCAGTCACGGTCATTAATGCTGGGCCATGTGTCATTACTCAAGTAAAAACTGTTGCAAAAGATCAGTACAATGCGATACAACTTGGCTTTGGACATACAAAAAAACCGACTAAATCGCTCGCTGGACATTTATCTAAATCTAAATTAACGTCGCAATTTTTATGTGAAAATCGTCTGGGTGACACAGACCAATACAAAGTTGGTCAAATAATTGATGTCGCTATATTTGAAGGACAATCTCATATCAATGTGTCTGCGGTCAGTAAAGGCAAGGGTTTTGCTGGTGTGATAAAACGGCATAACTTTCACCGCGGCCCTGAAACTCACGGCTCCGGGCATCATCGCAAACCCGGCTCAATTGGTGGTATGTTTCCGCAAAGAGTGCTAAAAGGTCAAAAACTGCCAGGTCATATGGGCGCCGAGAGAGTAACGGTGCAGAAATTACAACTAGTTAAAATAGATAATGTAAATAATTTACTCATTGTGCGAGGAGCTGTGCCCGGTAGCAACGGATGCATTGTGGAAGTTCGGGGTTCGGCACAATGAAACTAAATATCGTTGATCACAATAATAAATCGGTTTCACACATTGACGTAAAAGAAATATCTGTTGGTTCGAATATCTTAATTAACCAAGCCCTCCAATTTGAAGCCAATAATAAACGCCAATCAATTGCGCATACTAAAGACCGTGGCGAAGTACGAGGCGGAGGCATTAAGCCATGGCGTCAAAAAGGCACAGGGCGCGCCAGAGCTGGTTCGAGCCGATCACCGATTTGGCGTGGCGGTGGCGTTACTTTCGGACCACTGAGAAGCAGTAGTTTTGCAAATAGATTGCCGAAAAAAATGCGAAGTCTCGCCCTGCATTCACTACTGACAAAACACGTCGTGAACTCATCTTTGTACATAATAGATAATATCGATTTCAGTCAACCAAAAACAAAAAACAGCATTGGCTTAATAAGTTCGCTTGGTTTGAACGGAAATATATTAATTGTATTAGACACAATCACTAAAAATGTCGAATTATCATTTCGTAACTTATCTAACATTAAAATTACTACCACTAATTCCTTAAGTTTACTTGATCTTAATGTGTTTTCTGTGATATTATTAAATGAAGCTGCCGCAAAGCAGCTTTTTAGTGCAAGTACTGATAAATCGAGTGATAAAGATGTTGCGAACGTCAAAGATCAATCAGCCACAACTTTGAAAAAACCAAGTGCAAAGAAGGTTAAATGAATTTAGTATCACGCGCAGTCGTGACTGAAAAAAGTTTTCGTCTGACAGAAAATGGTCAGTACAGTTTCGTGGTGTCTAAATTTGCCAGCAAATACGAAATCGCCGCTGAAATAAAACGCTTGTTTAAAGTTGATCCCATTTCAGTTAACACCGTCACTGTCAAAGGTAAAACCAAAACCCGTGGTCGCGAAGTTGGTCAGCGCAATACTATAAAAAAAGCAATCGTTCGTTTGGCTAGCGGTCAAAAAATAGCTGAATTCAGCGCGAAAGAGTCATAAAAATGTCCTTATCTACACACAAACCAACCAGTCCCGGACGTCGCGGCGCTACCAAGCGTGATTTTAGTGCAATCACTAAAAGTACGCCTGCCAAGTCATTAATTGGGGTTGGTCACAAAAGCGGCGGCCGCAATAATCAAGGACGAATGACGGTACGACATATTGGTGGCGGACACAAGCAAAGATTTCGCCAAATTGATTTTGTACGCGCCACAATTAGCGATGGTGAAGTTAAATCGATTGAATATGATCCAAATCGGAGCGCCCAAATTGCTTTAGTCGAAACTGCGGGCGGAGTTAAATCATATATTATTGCACCTAAAGGTGTTTTGGTTGGTCATAAAATTGGTTCAGCCGAAAAACTTGCCATTGTAAGTGGCAACGCGATGAGACTAAAGTCAATTCCGACTGGTATCAACATTCATTCGATTGAAATAGAGCCGGGACAAGGGGCTCGAATGGTACGATCAGCAGGGTTGTCGGCAACAATTATGGCTCATGAAGAAAATATCGCAGTCATTAAATTACCGAGTGGCGAACTTCGTCTTTTTAATTCATTATGTCGCGCCACTATTGGTGAAGTATCAAATCACACGCACCAAAACACCGTACTCGGCAAAGCGGGACGCAAGCGCTGGCTGGGCATTCGCCCAACGGTGCGCGGTAAAGCCATGAACCCAAACACGCACCCCCATGGCGGTGGAGAAGGAAACACATCTATTGGATTGCGTAAAGGTCCTAAGACGCCCTGGGGCGTCCAAGCGCTGGGCAACGTGACACGTGATCGGAATAAACGCTCATCGGTTATGATAGTACGAAAAAGGACGAAAAGATGATCGAAAAATCCGACCTTCGACAAGCTCAGGTCACCCTGAGTCAGAATCGAACGGGCGAAATCCGAAATACGAAATCCGAAACATTATTTAATTTTCAAAATTCAAATTTTGAATTTGTTTCGTGCTTCGTGTTTCGTGCTTCAATATTGAGCTACGGAGGTATATCAAATGTCTAGATCACTCAAAAAAGGTCCATTTATTGATCCTAAACTGTGGGAAAAAATTCAAAAAGTCAAATTGGGCGAAAAAGTCAATATACGCACTTGGAGTCGTTCTAGCACTATTTTTCCGGAAATGGTTGGGATGACGTTTAGCGTGCACAACGGCAAAACTCATTTACCGGTTTATATTATTGAAGATATGATTGGCCACAAATTGGGTGAATTTTCACCAACTCGTAAATTTAAACGACATGGTGGCAAAAAAGCGACTGAAGCTGAAAAGGGAGCGAAAAAATGAAAGCTCACCTCAAGTTTGTGCACACTGCGCCACGCAAAATCCGTCTTATTTTGGATGAAATTCGTGGTATATCGGCAAAAGTGGCTGAAAGCCGTTTATTATTTATGCCTAATCAAGCGGCGCGCGATATTTATGCTGTGTTACATTCAGCTATTTACAACGCCAAAGATAGTGGTATTGAAACCGACAAGCTTTTAATTAAAACTGCAATTTGTGATGACGGCCCACGCGTGAAACGGCGCATTATGGCCTCGCGTGGTCGCGCCAAACCAATTACTAAACAAATGTCACATATTTTGATTGAATTAATGACGCCACATCAAAATGTGAGCAAAATTAAGAATGATGATGATGGTAGCACCAAAGAGGAGTTAAAGTAATGGGACATAAGGTAAATCCATTTTCCTATCGTCTGCCGCTAACCAAGAATTGGCTATCGAAGTGGTATGCTGGGCATGATTACGCTAAATTATTACATTCAGATTTAGCTATTCGTGCTTACGTTGAGCAAAAATTAAAAAACGCCAGCGTGGAGTCGGTGCTGATTAATCGTGGTACCAATGAAATAAACGTAACCATTAAAACTGCTAAACCCGGCTTAATTATCGGTCGGAGCGGAGCCGGTGTGGCCGATTTGAAAGTAGCTATTGAAAAAATAAGTGGCGACAGGATTCGCTTAAACATCGAGGAAGTTAAAAAACCAGATGCTTCAGCCAAGCTAGTGGCACAATCTATTGCGTCTCAAATTGAAAAACGCGTTTCGTACCGTCGAGCGATGCGTCAAGCGATTGAAAAAGCGATGGCGGCTGGGGTAAAAGGTATAAAAATTCAAGTTAGTGGGCGTCTAAACGGGGCTGAAATTGCCCGAAGCGAAAAACTGGTGCAAGGACCAGTTACATTAGCGACGCTACGTAGTGACATTGATTATGGTCAAATCCATGCCCGCACCACCTTCGGAATTATCGGCGTAAAAGTTTGGATCTACAAAGGAGAGCGCAATGCTGTTACCCAAGAAGGTTAAATATCGAAAGAGTCAACGTGGTAAAATGCCGGGTAACGCCACACGTGGGTTAACGGTAGATTTTGGCAGTTTTGCTTTGAAATCGTCCGATCGCGGTATGTTAACATCGCGCCAAATTGAATCGGCTCGTCGTGCTATGACGCGCTACATTCGACGCGGCGGCAAGGTTTTTATTCGTATTTTTCCCGATAAACCAATCACTAAATCTTCTGCCGAAACGCCGATGGGTGGTGGTAAAGGCACACTAGACCATTTTGCAGTGGTCGTCAAACCGGGTTCGGTGTTATTTGAAATGGATGGTGTTGCCATTGACACAGCACGTGAAGCCATGCGCTTAGCGTCTCACAAACTACCAGTTCACACAAAATTTATTGTTAAAGATGAAATACGGATGTAAATAATGAAAAAGAACATCGAATTAATGCACGAATTGAGAAAAAAATCATTGTTAGATTTAAAAAAAGAAATTATTAAATTGAATGATAATTTGACACTTTTAAAAGTGGCCTTTAGCTTGCAAAAAGAAAAAAACTCGAGTGCAATTAGTCAAACTCGCAAAAACATCGCGCGTACTATGACCGTATTAAAGGAAGTGAGTCAAAATGACCAGTAAAAATAGTGTTACTAAAACAGATGAAACAGCCAGAGTGAGAGCTTCCCGCATACTAAAGGTAGATCGTATTAGTGGTGAACGCACAATTCGCGTTGTTTCAGTCGGCAGTGTCATTCACCCGATATACAAAAAACGCCACACCATTACAAGCCGAATGCTGGCTGATACTGGCAGTTTCGATGTTAAAGTTGGTGACACGGTGCGAATTGTGGAAACCCGACCAATTTCTAAACGCAAAGCTTGGCGTGTCGTTGAAATAGTAGCTAAATTGGATTCAAAAATATGATTCAGCCTCAAACGATCTTAAAAGTAGCCGACAACACCAAAGCGAAAAAGCTGATTGTTATTACAGTTTTAGGTAACACACCTGCCGCAGGCGCGCAAATTGGCGACATAGTTTCTTGCTCTGTTCGCGAAGCCGAGCCAAACGGCATAGTGAAAAAAAAGCAAGTGGTTAAAGCTGTCATTGTGCGCCAAATCAAACCATTTCGACGCAAAGACGGGTCTTATATACGATTTGACGATAACGCTGCGGTCATTGTATCTGAAGAAAAATCTGGTTGGATGCCAAAAGGCACGCGTATTTTGGGTCCAATTCCGCGTGAATTACGCGACGGTTTTATGAAAATAATTTCACTGGCACCGGAGGTTTTATAATGTCTATTCGTGTGAAAATCAAAAAAGGTGATAATGTGTTGGTTTTATCTGGTAGAGATCGTCATAAATCAGGCACCGTACTTAAAGTAATTCCGTCCAACAATCGTTTGGTGGTTGAAAAAATAAATATGGTTAAAAAACATCTAAAACCAACCAAGTCCTCGCCTAAAGGTGGGCTTGTTGAAACTGAAATGCCACTGGTTATATCAAATGTGATGATTATTTGTCCACATTGCGCAAAACCGACGCGAATTGGTCGTGTCTTGGCGGGAGACAAAAAATATGTTAGAATATGTCGGAAGTGCAAACAAATGCTGGATATCAAAAAATAAATATGAGCGATTTACAGAAACTATATCATTCTAAAATAGCGGACGAACTCAAAAAAGAGTTGGGATTTGCTAACGTTGAACGAATACCAAAATTAGTCAAAATAGTGATAAACGTTGGCTCTGGTGAGATTGGCGAAAATAAAGCTCACGCCGAAAACATTCAGCAAGATTTACGACGCATTAGCGGTCAAAAACCAGTTATTACTAAGGCTAAAAAAGCCATTTCTGCTTTTAAAGTACGTCAAGGAAATTCTGTTGGTATGATGGTTACTCTACGAGGAACAAGAATGTACGATTTTTTGCACAAATTAATCAGCATTACAGTGCCACGCGTACGCGATTTTCGCGGATTTTCACCTAATTCCTTTGATGGTCACGGAAATTTTAGTTTAGGACTAAAAGAACAATCGGTGTTTAATGAAATTCCTTATGAATCTATCGCCAAACCGCATGGACTACAAATAACTATTCAAACAACCGCTAAAACCAACACAGAGGGCATGTTGTTGCTTAAAGCGTTAGGATTTCCATTTACAAAAAATACCAAAGGGGTGCAAAATGGCGCGTAAGGCGATGATAGTCAAGGCAAATCGTAAGCCAAAGTTTTCTTCGCGCATTGTCAGACGGTGTCGCTTATGTGGGAGGCCTAGAGCTTATATGCGTGATTTTGAATTATGTCGTATATGTTTTCGTGAATTAGCCACCAAAGGCGCGCTACCTGGCGTCATTAAATCAAGTTGGTAGGAGTAATAATGTTAACCGACCCGATCGCCGATTTTCTAACTCGTATCCGCAATGCTCGCATGTCCGACCATGATAGTTTGACGACTACTTTTTCAAATATGCGTGTCGCAATTGCTAAAATACTAAAAGATGAAGGCTACATAACCGATTTTAAGATTGAAGAAAGTGAAGCAAAGCGAAAATCAATTGTTATTACATTGGCTTATCGTAAAGATGCTGGCTCTGCTCGACAAAACACCTTAAGCACCATTAATCGCGTGTCTAAACCGGGTCGTCGTGTTTATGTGACTTACAAAAATATACCCAGACCGCTCAGAGGTATTGGTACAGTGATCATTTCAACTTCACACGGATTAATTACTGGCAAGCAAGCGTATAAGCAGAAACTCGGCGGCGAGTTAATTTGTGAAGTGTGGTGAAAATGAACAAATTTGAAATTTTTAATTTGAAATTTGAAAATATGTTTATGTTTATTTTAAAAATTATAAATTAAAAATTATTCAAACCGGAGGATTGTTCTGATGTCTCGTATTGGTAAACAAATAATTCAAATTCCCGAAAACGTCAGCGTTACAGTTGATGGGTTTGATTGTGTTGTGCGTGGACCAGGCGGTTCCTTGAGTCAATTATTGCCGAGCGAAGTTTCAGTCAAGGTGACAGATAATACGGTCATTGTGTCGAGAGCAGGCGATTCGCTACTACAACGTTCGGCCCATGGACTGGTGCGCACGTTAATTAATAATATGGTAATTGGCGTCAGCGCTGGTTTTGTCAAACAACTTGAACTACAAGGGGTAGGTTACCGAGCATTGTTAAATGGTAATGTTTTGCAGTTAAGTCTAGGATTTTCGCACCCAATTGAAGTGGTTTCACCTGACGGCATAACTTTCAAAGTCGAAAAAAATATTATCTCTGTTTCAGGCATTAATAAAGCGCTAGTGGGGGAGATTTCGGCAAAAATTCGCAGTCACCGCAAACCAGAACCATATAAGGGCAAAGGGATTCGGTATGTTGGCGAATATGTTAGACGAAAAGCCGGAAAGGCAGCTAAGGC
>CAZQEC010000031.1:10782-12259 GCA_964591565.1 uncultured Candidatus Saccharibacteria bacterium
GTAACAATGAATGAATTAACTAAAACTAAAGTCAAAGTTGTTAAAAAAACTGACGTCAACGAAAATGGGCGGCTGCGTTTGGCAGTGTTCCGCTCTTCAAAGCATATCTATGCCCAAATAATTGATGACAAGGCCATGAAAACGCTAGTGGCTGTGTCGGATATGGTTATTAAAGATGCAAAAAATAAAGTTGATCGCGCAAGAGCAGTAGGTGTTTTGATTGCCGAAAAAGCTGTTGCACACAAAATAAAAAGAGTGCACTTTGACCGATCTGGTAAAATATATCACGGACGAATCAAGGCGGTTGCAGAAGGTGCTCGCACAAAAGGTTTAGAGTTTTAATCCCGGGAGTTTATAACAATGGAAAAGCCGCAAAAAGAGTATGAAGAAAAAGTCGTGAGCGTTGGTAAAGTGGCGCGCGTTGTTAAAGGCAGGCGCAGGATGCGTTCGCGTGTGTTAATGGTTATTGGCAATCGTAATGGTCGCGTCGGTTTTGGACTTGGCAAAGCGCTAGATGTAGCTGGTGCCTCAAATAAAGCTTCTAGCGCAGCTAAAAAACAGATGATTGACGTTAAAATAGTCAATGACACCATTCCACACGAAGTGACCGCTACTTTCTCGGGTGCCGTGGTAATGCTAAAACCAGCTGGTAAAGGCACCTCTGTCATTGCCGGTGGTCCGGTGCGCGCCGTGGTAGAGCTCGCTGGTATTAAAAATATTTTAAGCAAATCAATGGGTTCCAGTAACGCCGTTAATGTGGTGGCGGCCACCATTAAGGCGCTAGACAGCTTACAATCGCGTAATCCTAATCGCACCCGACAGGATATTATATGAGCATAGTGCAACTACAATCAATCAAAACTAAAACTGCCGGGAGAGTCGGGCGAGGTATTTCAGCTGGGCAAGGTAAAACCGCGGGACGAGGTACTAAAGGACAAAAGTCTCGTTCCGGATACAATATCCCGCGTCGTTTTGAAGGTGGACAAACTGCATTACTGCAAAGAATTCCGAGGTTTCGTGGCATGAAAAGTTATAAAATTAAGCCCCAAGTTGTATCATGGAGCGAACTAGAAAGTGCGTTCGCCAATGATACATTGATTAGTGTACAAATGCTTTTCAGTAATGGCTTAATTAAAAAAATTGCGCACAGCATAAAAATTATTGGAGCAACCTCTCGCGCCAAATCTTTTCGCTTTGAAGAATCAATCCAACTAACTAAGCATCTACAAAACAAAATTAGTAGTATTCAAGCTTAATCGGCATTAAAATAATCAGAGAGTGACGTGCACTTATGAATATACTTAGTCGCATTATAGCGAACACAGACTTGAGACGACGCATTATTGTCACAACGTTGCTTTTGCTGTCTACTCGTTTACTAGTGCACATTCCTTTGGCTAACGTGACTGAGGATCGTCTGCGCCAGTTTTTTGCCGCCTACAGCAATCCGGCGTTTGGTTTCCTCGATTTATTTTCC
>CAZQEC010000032.1:0-10366 GCA_964591565.1 uncultured Candidatus Saccharibacteria bacterium
CTTCGGGCTGAAGTCTGGCCATATAGTCAATCCAGGCGGCTGGATAAACGCGACCAGACTGAAAATAAGGGTCATCAACTATGTATTTACCGCCAACTTTGGCGGAAACAACAATCCAATGCCCATATACCCCTTGTTTAATGTGTACAATCACTGGACGCCCATGATCAAGCGCATTATCTAACAAATTAGCATTAAACGTTTCTTTTCCGCCAGCCACAAACTCTAGTTTGCCGTTAAACGCGCCCGACACACCACCCCAAGCCAGCAGATCGCCATACATCCCACCTACGCCGCGTAACTTGGATAATACCTGCGGTGGCGTATCGGCCATACCATAACGATTAGCGACCATAGTGACCGCCGTAACCAAACATCCGCTTTCCGCGAAGCTGTCACTGTCATAAGTGTTTGGATCAAGCTTTTGGCTTGCCCAACGTGCGTCGGTTTGGTAATAATGCCACGGTGAGCTGTTGGCGACAATAAAATCACCATCTGCCGCCACATAACCGTCACTCAATTTAATGGCCGCCAAGAATTCGCTAATACGACCATCAACTGCTTTTAGATCAGATTTATATTTACCAATGGTCGCTTCTAAATCCGCGATTGATTTGATAGTCGAATTCGCCAGTTCAATTTTCAACGCCCTTTGCCCATCTAGCGCCCGTTTCTGCGCCGAAACCTGATCTTGTAAAGTGAGTAATCCTAACTTTTCCTTTTCAGCATCAACTCGGTTTTTCTCTAAATCCACTTTCAGACGTTCGATATTTTTAGCTCGATCGTCTATCTCCGCCTCGAGTGCTTGAAAACCTTGCAAATCTGCCACTGCCGCTGAAATAGATTCAAACTCAACCAAGACAAGTGTTGGATTAGAGTTTGCGTTCGAAATATACATATTATTAAAGACTACTTGTAACTTATCTTTTTCCGCGTTGAGCTGATCCACTTGTAAATTAATCCGGCTAGTTAACTCGCTAATCGCACGATTTGATTTAGAAATATCTTCCGAGATGTTATTAATCGTCTTTTCCGTCGTCGTGATTTGTTTTTCTAAATTGGCGGTCTCTGACTTTAGGCGCTCTAATACCGTTTTTTGCTTTTTTTTCTGAATCTCATTTTGATTAATGTTATCTTGAATGGCCTTCTTTTTATTATATTCGTCTTGCAAATTGGCTTTGCCACTCAAAGGAAAAACAGATACCAAGACAAGTATCATTAAAAAACGAAAAGCGTTAACACCCATTAATTTTTGCAAAACACCCCTCCCCGTCTAATTTATTAGCGCAAAAACTTGCGCACCGCCAAATAACTGCAAACCGCGCCCAACAACAAGCCACAAGCTAGTTCAACTATGATAATCAAAACCAGATTGTCGTAAAAGAATTGTTGAAAATCGAATGTTGGGCTACCAATAAACTGGGTCAAAAACGGCGAGGCCGCTTTGGCGCCAAGCACTAAAACAACCGTTGTGACAACTGTGGCAATTAACCCGTATAAAATGCCTTCAAGAATAAATGGAAACTTAATGTACCAACCAGTCGCGCCAACCAATTGCATTATTTCAATCTCCTCATGGCGCGTTAAAATGGTCAAACGGATGGTGTTATAAACAACCAAAATAGCAATTAAACTAAATAAAATACTCAAATAAAGCGCCGTTTTTTTGACAAATGACGTCAGATTAATAAACTTATCAATCAGCGATTTATTTTGTTTGTAACTAATGTTTTCGATTTCAGCATCGTAAGGGGGCTGATCAATGAAGCTTGCTATTGTTTCAAGCGATGAGGCCTCATTGGCTTTAACCGATAAACTGCGGGGCAAGCGACTGCCATAGCCTTGATCGAGCAATTTAAGCACAGTGGCTTGATATTTTGAGCGGTCGCGCAGGCGTTTTTGGGCTTCTTCACGCGAGATGAAAGTGACTTCTTTAACGTCTGGACGCGCCTTCAGTAATAACTGCAGTTCATTAATTTGTGCATCGGTGGCTGATTCTTTGAAAAACACCGCCACATCAATTTTTTCTTGCAGTGTTTTGGCGGTCACATTGATTGACATATTGAGGATGATAAATAACGCCACCGTAAACACCGTCATAGCCATCATCATCGTGGCCGCCAACGATAGCCAGCGATTGCGCCAAAAATCAATTAAGCCAATTTTAATTACTCGTAGAAATGATGTCATATTCCTCCTTGAGGATAAATCCAAAATTCAAAGCACCCCACTGCGCTCTTCGAGCTTCGAGGGGCAGGCGAATCTCGAAACAAATTCGAAATTTCCAAACTAAATAAGAAAAACCCTTTAATTTTCGGATTTCGGATTTCGGATTTCGCCCATTCGATTCTGACTCAGGGCGACCTGAGCTTGTCGAAGGTCGGATTTTATTTATCACAGTATGTATTTTCCCTTCGCTTGATCGGCCACAATTTTACCGTCACGCAGAGTAATGACCCGTTTTTTTAAAGCGTCTACCACATCTTTATCGTGCGTCGCCAACATAACCAGTGTGCCTTTTTTGTTAATCTTAAATAAAAGATCAATGATTTCCCATGTGTTGATTGGATCCAAATTGCCGGTCGGCTCGTCGGCGATCAGAAGTTTCGGCTCGTGCACCAAAGCCCGTGCGATTGAAACCCGCTGTTGCTCGCCACCCGAAAGTTGATTTGGCATATGCCTAGCTTGTGGAGCTAACCCAACTAGCTCCAACACCGGCATAACCTTAGTTTTAATATCACTGGCCGAAGCTGAACTAACCTCCAAAGCAAAAGCGACGTTTTCATAAATAGTTTTATGCGGCAAAAGCTTAAAATCTTGAAAAACAACCCCAATTTTACGCCGAAAATACGGCAGTTCACGCGAAGACAGCGTGGTAATGTCTCGCCCAGCTACAACTATTTGTCCGGTGGTCGGTTTTTCTTCGGCGATTAGCAGTTTGATTAAGGTCGATTTGCCAGAGCCAGATGGCCCCACAAGAGTCACAAACTCCCCACGATCGATGAAAAAGCTCAGGTCTTCAACCGCATTTTTTTTACCGTAAGTTTTATTGACGTGAATAAACTCGATTATGTCTTAAGTCCCCTAATTCATAATTCTATCACCTGCATCGTTTTTCTCAAAACGCCAGATGAATTACATCAATTTAGGCAATGGAATCTTGGAATTTGCTCTTTATAATAGGTGATTGCTGTCATTGCGATCCGTCAGCTGGCGGAGAAGCAATCTTCCTGTATGAAAGAATGGATTGCCACGTCGCTTACGCTCCTCGCAAAGACAGACTATAAAAAAACCTAGAACATTTTGCCGCCTATATAGGAACTTTTTTATCAGATGTAAGCAACATAACATTCCCGTCTTTATCTGGCACACCCAACGTGAGCACTTCCGAATAAAACTGACCAATTTGCTTCGGCGGAAAATTGACCACTCCAATGACCAGTTTACCCTTAAGGTCACTTTTCCTATAATGTTTCACAATTTGGACTGATGAATGCTTAATCCCAATCTCCGGACCAAAATCAATCGTCAGTTTGTAGGCAGGTTTACGAGCTTCCGGAAAATCATGCGCCTCAATAATTTTACCAACTCTAATGTCAACTTTTTCAAAATCTGAGTAATCAATCACTTCTTCTCCTGTCTAGATCATGATTCTTCTGCTTTTATCCATTTAACACCTGAAGCAAATACATTTCGTTCCCAAGCCTTTTGCGCAAGAGTGCAAATAATAGAAATATCCCATTTTCCGGGCGTCCTATCTATTAATGCCTTGAGATTTTTCGCCAAACCCACATACCGCCCCTCTTCAACTCCGGTTAAATCAGCGACTAATTTTACTGAAGTTGCCTTCCGCACTTCATCGCTATACAATAAATCATCCCACGCTTCCCACTGCCGGCTATCTATTCGCATCTCACGAAATTTTTCACTTAGATCTATGTGACCCTCTGGTTCCAATTCGGGATTTATTCCTTGACTTAATAATTCTGACATTGCTTTTCTCCCATTATGACCTATGCATTATGCATTATTATTTATTATTGATGCATTTGTTCTAGATATTTCTCCACGTCAATGGCCGCTTTGCAACCTGAACCAGCGGCCGTGACCGCTTGGCGATAGCGCGCATCAAACACATCGCCCGCTATGAAAACGCCTTCAATCTCGGTGTGCGTTTCGTCTTTGATTGTGAGATATCCAAGGTGATTCATGGCAAGTTGACCTTCAAAAATCTTAGTGTTTGGCGTGTGCCCAATGGCCACAAATACTCCGTCAATCGGCACCTCTTGTATGATACTATCTTTGATATTTTTAAGCGTCACCGATTGCACCTGACTCTCACCGTTGATTTTTTCAATTTGGCTATCCCAAATAACCTTAATTTTGGGGTGTTTCAGTACGCGGTCTTGCATAATTTTACTGGCTTTAAATTCACTCTTTCGATGTACGATCGTTAATTCTCTGGCAAACTTAGTCAAAAACAACGCCTCTTCCATGGCCGAATCACCCCCGCCAACCACAATCACTCTCTTTTCCTTAAAAAAGAATCCGTCACAGGTGGCGCAGTACGAAACCCCTTTGCCAGCCAACTCTTTTTCACCCGGCACATCAATTTTTTTAGATGACGCCCCAGTGGCAATAATAAGAGCGTCACAGGTAAACTGCTCATTTTCGGATTCAATCACAAATGGTCTTTTGGATAAATCTACTTTGGTCGCGTCGCGATCAATTATTTGAGTGCCAAATTGTTCCGCTTGCTGGCGCAAAATTTGGACAAGTTCTGGGCCCAAAATAGATTTATGCCCGGGAAAGTTTTCTACCTCAGTCGTGACCATTAATTGACCGCCGGGGGCGTATCCACCGAGTATTAATGGCTTCAAATTAGCTCGCCCAGCGTAAATAGCCGCTGTTAAACCAGCTGGGCCAGAACCGAGAATAATGACTTTATGATGTTCCATCCACTCCCCAATATATTTTAGCTTCGATGATACGACCAATATTTTCGCTACTTCAACACACCAGAGACTATAATAGCAGTTTTTGCCCCATTTTCCACGTCGCCGCCGTTCCAATCGTGAATAGCATCTAGCAACACTTTAGCATCATATTGATACTTCAGGCCGCGTCTGGTGCCCGGGTCATTAGTAATAAATCGTCCATCTGCAGTGTAACCACGCACCACTAGCATATGATACCTGGGGCCTGGTTGTTTGAAGTTTGGATTATGTAAAAACTGCCCTTGAGCTGGTAAGATAATGAGATTTCCCGCCGAAAGCGCTTGCTTAAATGCCTCACTAGATACATTCGAGGATATGCTCGCATCCAACTTAAAATGAGTTCTCAACATTTTGACCGTGTCCGCGGCCGATATGCTAACGTCTGTGCCCAAATTGGTGCGCTCCCATTCAGCCGCAGTAGCCATTTCGGTTTCCACTTGTTCGGTCGAAGTAATTTTAGTCTGATTAAAATAGTGCCACACCATAATAGCCGATGCTTCCTCGCATGCCTCTTCGTGAAAGGCATCCCAGTTGGCTGTGGGCGCCTGCGCCGTAAATGGTACGTCTATGTCAACGCTATTCAATATCGATATGATCGGCGATTTAGTCGTCTCTGGCGGTATTTCGGTCGCTAGTGGCGTAGATTCAACTGGAGCTGGAGTAACAGGTGTTTCGGCTAGAGTATTTACTTCTGTTAATGTTCCCTCAAACGTCACCGTCTGATTTCTGCTCATATACCACGCCAACACCGCCACAATTAATAAAAAGCTAGCAAATAACAATAGATATTTTTTCATGTGTAAATGACCTCTTGTAATGGTCTGATGGCGACAATGATATTGGTAATGTGTTCATCTAAAGACAGCTCAATCATTTCAGCGCCATTATAAATGTCTTCCCGACTGACGTTTGCCGCAAATCCCTTGTCCTTCATTTTTTTGATTATGGACGAGGCCTCCAAATCCGCTAATTTACCCGGTCTCATGCGCCCAACTGCCACAATAAACCCGCATAATTCGTCGCAAGCGAATAATGCCTTGTCCATCAAGGCAATTGGCGCAATGGCGTCTTTACCACCATGAGCGTTGATCGCTTGAATAACAGACGAATGAGCTCCCCGTGCTCCGAGCTCGCGCATTATATGTTGAGGATGTTCGTGCGGATAGCGTTCCCAATCGGCGTCGTGGGCTAAACCGGCCAAACCCCACATTTCTTCGTCTTCACCAAACTTGCGCGCGTACCACCGCATGGCCGCTTCAACACACAACATGTGATTGATTAAGTTCTCGCTTGCCACTAAATTGGTCACTAATTTTAAGACGTCATCTCGTTGCATAATTTGTCTCTGGCATTAATTTGTAATATTCCTGCGATCAGCTACAGTGATACTGATATATAATAGCCGAAAAGAACAGGAGTGAACATGGACAAACAACAAATTATTGAGCGGATGCAAAAAATTGACGATCTCAGTAGCAAAATAAAGGTAGCTAAAGAAATGTTAACAGACGCACTCGAAAATGACTCCGCTTACCAAGAAGTGGAAAATGAAGCCAAACAAGCTACAGACAAAAAGAAAAAACTGACAAACGAAATTTATAATCTGGTCGAAAATCGCAAAGCGGTGGATGAAATCAAAGCGGCGCGGGAAGAAATTAGCACGCTTAAAGAGATACTTTCGGAAGAGTTAATTGAATATCGCAATCAGCACAAAACCGAATCAATAGAGGGTCCCGACGGTCAAATGCGCATATTCAAGTTTTCAGTCAAACTTTCCGCCAAACCCCAGTGATTATTAAAAACAATAGACACAGTAGTTTTAATCGAGTGTCTTATCTGTCTTCAAGATAACGTTCCATTTTTTGTCGAAAATGATCAAAGTTTGTGTACATCTCGGCGTGCCAACCAAATTTTTGCGCAGCGCTTACAGCTTTAACCTGATCGTCCCAAAATAGTATCTCTGATTTTTCATACTGGCCTATTTTATCATTCACAGCGCTGAAAAACTCTTGGTTTGGTTTTCTGAATCCAATGGCAAAAGAAGCGATAAATCCATCAAATGCGCTCTCGAAACCCATCTTATTCCTCATATAGTTCGCTCGATATTTTTCCTGATTTGTCGCCACAAAGCATTTAATACCCCCATAACGTAACCCCTGAATATATTTTATTAAGAGTTCATCGGGTTTATGCTCGGAAGAAAACCAATACTTGAGTAGTTCATCAACGGTACCACCAAAACCCCACCTCGAAAGATACGGTGCAATTTCGACCTTGAGATCTGCTTTTCCAATCATGCAACGCTGAAACTGATCGATAAAAAACGGCTCAATTTGGCTGTATGGAATACCATAATCATGTGCCAATATTTGGCTCCACTGCTCTGCATGAATCAACACCCCATCCGCGTCAAAAACGACTGCTTTGATGTTTCCCATTGGGTTATCCATAATTCACTCCTTAATTTCATAGCGACTTCCGCTCAAACGATACGCTTCATCCTCGTATTTATTCTGACGATAGCCGTGCTTAAAATACTCAATGTAATAAAGTAACGGATGCAAAAACGGCTCCCTAATCCATTGGTCAACATGGATCAGTTCGTGTTCAAGATCGGCTTCATCTGCATCTGGTCCAAGTAATATAGCATGACCTGTTACAGTGGCTCGCGCACCTTTTAGCCAAGGTGTCATGCTTGTCCACCAAAAACACTTAATTGAAAAAATAAAGGCAAGTCTATTTATATCAAACCGAACTTTTTTGGGAATTGATATTAAAGCCACAAAAAAACCGATGATCGTGAATGGCAGATTAAGTATAAAAGCAACGTACTTCATTGTTCCTACACGCTAGATTATTCTTTTTATCACCGTTAAATCATCACGATTCAAAAAATCCTCAACTGACTCCTCAATCACCGATCCACCACCTTCATTTTCAGATTTCCACCGCGCGTTAATGACCTGACCGTCACCAACATACATCGCCACGTGACCAATACCTTGCGGAAACTGTGGATTATAACGCCCCCATTTACCTCGAATAAAAAGGAGATCACCCATTTGAAGTGTGTCCGATTTTGGCTCAACAACGTGCCCAAGTATCGCTTGATCAATGGCCTTTCTGGGTAATTCGACCCCAATTTTTTTGTAGAGATACTGCGTAAAACTGGAGCAATCAAAAACCTGCGGTGCTTCTTCTGGCTTCGCCCCATATCGGTACGGCTTGCCAAGTAATGACTTTGCTTCCTTGATTAATATATCCGTTTTATTTTCCATGACACTTTCCTAGTATTCTGATCATTCTGTTACGATATCCTCTTTGTACTCAAATGCATGGTCAAGTGGTCCCTGCACAAAATCCGGCCATTCTTCTTCAGGATCGACGCTGATGTCTATAATAAATTTAGAAAAATCGCTTCGGATATTCATTCTGCGCTGATTCATTTTCGCTCTAATTTCTGTAGGCAATTCATCAATAACATAAAAATTCACATCGCCATGTGAGCAAGCATGCCCATATTGTACCTTCTCCTCCTCAGTCAGGACATCATTTACTGCCAAATATCCTAGTTGCTCAAAATCAAAGGGGTGCCATGGGGAATCTTCCTCTTCAAGATGCGCACAGTAAACACGTCTCTCTTTATCATAATCCCAACCTATGTCGCGCTCGTGAAGAGCGTAAAAAAAATATCCCATATTCTGTTGATGATGATATATTTTCAATTCCTGCGGGCGGGTGGCTACCACTTGCTCAATGTGTTTTGGCAAATTCACTGGATCTTTTTGAACATGTGGCGAAAAAAGAAAATAGCATAGCCTGGCTGTTCTGCCATTACTATCAGCAAATAAATGCAAATAAATTATTGCATTGAATAAAGTCCGTGCAACATATTGAGGGATGTCGGGGATATCTTTATCTATTAATTCCTTTAATTTAGTAAAAGTATCCTGCAGTATCTCGGTGCGTGCCTCCATGATTGGCGGAACTATCTCCGCAGAGGAAGACCCCATAAAATTCGTTACAATACCTGATTCATGTTCCAATATTGCACGTTCTTTGATCGGGATGTTGGCCACAAGACCATTAACTCGTTTCAATAGATCAACGAACTGATCATAATTCAATCCTCGCAGAAGCTCAACAAAATATTCTGGTTTAGCTATGTTTTCAGGTCCCACTAAGCGGTTTAGGAATTCTAAAGTATGCTTAAAACCTTCTTGTCTGGCCTGTTGCTCCATCTCTCGTTGCGCAATCAGATGCTCATATAACATGTTTTATTTCCCATGACATTTCTTATATTTCTTCCCAGACCCGTCCTCCTTCGCCCATTCGATTAATATCAGGGCTACGGCAGGACTCCGCTCAATTTTGTATTCACCCATATTATCTTCCATGACAATGTTTGTATTTTTTCGGTGTTCCATCGGGTTTTTTCGCTCCCCACTTCTCCGCCAGTAGGCGGATACGAGGGGCACTCGCTATCATTTTGTAATAATCAGAACTTATTTGCATTTACAAACCTTATTTCCCATGACATTTTTTATATTTTTTTCCAGACCCGTCCTCCTTCGCCCACTCGATTACTCTCGGGGCTACGGCAGGACTCCGCTTGATATGATGTTCATCTACCATTATCTTCCATGACAATGTTTGTATTTTTTCGGTGTTCCATCGGCTTTTTTCGCTCCGCATGGGCAGGGGTCGTTTCGCCCGACTTTAGATGATGACAACGGCTTGGTAACGTCGCGATTTTTACTCTCGCTCTCCATCATTTTTTGAATGTTGTCGCTCTTTTTATCTGTTTTAATATTCTTTTCCGCATTAGATAAATCAGCCAAAACTTGAGCAGTGTCTTCCTCGGCCGCGCCAGTTAATTTAATTTTTTCCGTCTCGGCTGGTCGCTCTACAATTTCCACCCGAAAAATGGTTTCCGCTACAGTGGCGTCAATCGATTCTAATAATTGCTCAAACATGCGATACGATTCTTGTTTGTACGCTACTAAAGGATCATATTGCCCGTAACCGCGCAGACCAATGCCTTCCCGCAAGCGATCCATATTGGTTAAATGCTCAATCCATAACACGTCAATCGCACGTAAAAAGACGCTCTTTTCAATGGCTCGCGCTAACTCGGCTCCAATCGCTTTTTCACGTTCCTGATGCAAACGGCGCACATAATCGAGTACCTGATCTAGTTGAAGAGCAGTCTCCCTAATATCTACACCGTATAAACGTTTGATTTCCTCTCGCAAAATCGGTTCTTCGCCACCCGATCCTAAATGTACTTCGAGCATGACGCGCAGACGATTCTCGAAAATCCGCATAATTTCGTCGGTCAAGCCACCGTCATCTTTGGCGATGTTTAA
>CAZQEC010000033.1:0-10355 GCA_964591565.1 uncultured Candidatus Saccharibacteria bacterium
AACCGTTATTTACGGTGCTGGATAAACGAAAAGAGTTGGCGGCGGAAACAGTTAAAAACGCCGAAGAAGCAACGACCATGCTGAATGAATCGGTGACCAAAGAAAAAGAGCTGCTACATCAAGCTCGAATTCAGTCGGAGCAACTGGTGCGCAAAGCCGAGGAGCACGCCAAAAAACGCGAGCAAGAAATAATGGTCAAAGCCGAAAATCAAGCCCGTGATCTAATTACGCAAACCAAAACATCGTTAGTGCAGATGGAAGCGAAGATGAAGCAAGACCTTGAAACGCATACCGCCGAGCTAGTGCTAGCCGCCACTCAAACCATTTTACAGGAACACACACCGCCACAAATTGATAATAAGCTCATAGATCAAGTTTTGGTGCGAATGAGATAAAATGTTAACTCCATACAATTACAGCTCAATTTTACTGAAAGAATCAAACAATCCGGCCGAAACGGTCGGTTGGGTTGACGCTCTGGCTAATCTGGTACTGGCTAAAAAAACGATTCTGGGGAACATTAAAACGTCTGAATTAACAACCATTTTAGCATCACTTAAATGCCCGAAAGCGATCCAAAATATTTTGTTGATCATGATTGAAAATAACGACACATCTTTGCTACCACGAATAGCTGCCGGCTTACGCAGGCAATTAACCAAAATTGGCAAACCGGTGGCAGATGTGTACGTGGCGAGGAGCGATAAGATGACCGAAAATAAAATTGGTACTGCGCTTGGCTCAAATTACACAGTCGTATTTCAGTCTGATCCAAAACTGATCGCGGGTATGCGAATTTCCAGTGCCAATTTTACCTACGAATCCAGCGTTGCATCACGTTTAGATGATATGAAAAAAGCATTAAATAATTAAAGGGCTAAATATATGAGTCAAACACTCTTCGAGGAGTTAAGAAAAAAAATTACTGATAGCAGGAGCGACCCCGGCTCTAAAAGCAGTGGTGCGGTACTCTCTGTAGCCGATGGCATAGCGGTTGTATCTGGCTTAAATAGCGTTAAATCAGGTGAAATGGTGCATTTTTCCAGTGGAGCGGCTGGCTTGGCACTTAACCTCGAAGAGGTGCAAGTTGGTGTGGCAATTCTAGGCACCGAGTCGGTACGTGCCGGCGATAAAGTCACCTGCACCGATCAAGTTTTGAGCGTACCAGCTAGTGATAAGATGCTTGGCCGTGTTGTCAATCCATTAGGCGAAGTGATAGATGGAAAAGGCGCAATTGAAGCGAGCGAGCGTATGTTAATTGAAAAAATTGCTCCGGGCGTCATTACCCGACAGTCCGTCAATCGCCCGCTCCAAACTGGCATCTTGGCTATAGACGCTATGATTCCGATTGGTCGAGGCCAGCGTGAACTGATTATTGGTGATCGCCAAACCGGCAAAACCGCCATTGCCATTGATACTATTTTGAATCAAATTGGCGAAGACATTACTTGCATTTACGTGGCAATCGGTCAAAAGGAATCAAAAACAGCTAAATTAATCGCCAGATTAAACGAGGCCGGAGCAATGAAACACACTATCGTGGTAGTGGCTGGTGCATCCGACCCGGCTTCCCTAACTTTTTTGGCACCGTACGCCGGTTGTGCCATTGCCGAATACTTTATGGATAAAGGCAAAGATGTACTGATTATTTATGATGATCTCACCAAGCACGCTTGGGCCTACCGTCAGCTGTCCCTGCTACTGCGTCGCCCACCAGGTCGCGAGGCCTACCCAGGAGACGTTTTTTACCTCCATTCGCGTCTATTGGAGCGATCAGCCAACTTAAGCAAACAGTTTGGTGGCGGATCAATTACCGCCTTGCCAATTATTGAAACACAAGCTGGAGACAGTTCGGCGTACATTCCGACCAACGTTATTTCCATTACCGATGGTCAAATATATCTTGAAGGCGATCTGTTTTACCAAGGTGTGCGACCAGCTATTAACTCGGGACTATCGGTCTCGCGAGTCGGTGGCGCCGCCCAGGTTAAAAATATGAAAAAAGTGGCTGGAAAATTGCGTCTCGATTTAGCTCAATATCGAGAACTAGCCGCCTTTGCTCAATTTGGATCAGATTTAGATGAAACCACCCGCAACCAGCTCGAGCGCGGAGCACGATTGACTGAATTACTAAAACAACCACAGTATTCACCAATTCCAATCGCGGAGCAAATTGCTTTGGTGTGGGCGGCAACACGCGGTTTGTTCGACGCCGTTGCCTTAGATGTGGTCTCCAAAGTCTCAGGCTCTTTCCGTCAGATATTGCGTGATGGTCATGAAAAAGTGCTGGTGGAGCTAAAAACCGCAGATACGATCACTCCAGATACAGAATCAACCCTTGAAAAAGCGTTCAAGGAGGCATCAGCATGAGCGCGGCACACATAACGAATATGGATAATGGCAATCAGATTGTTGAACAAAACTGGTATGTCACAAATCATACAAAAAAAGTCGCTTTGCGACACCATAATTATACATTATACATTATACATTATACATTTTTTTATTATGCCTAGTACACTAGCCCTAAAACGCCGCATTAAATCGGTCAAAAACGTCAAGCAAATTACCAAAGCGATGGAGTTAACCGCCGCCGCTAAAATGCACCGTGCCCAAATGACCGTTTTAGGAGCTAGACCATACGCTGAAAGAGTGCGCAGTTTGGTTAATGGGCTGGGATCAACTCTGGGCAAACACCCAATGTTGGATGCAAAAAAAGTTATTAAACAATTAGTTATTTTGGTTTCATCCGACCGTGGTTTAGCCGGTGGCTTAAACGCCGGTCTAGTGCGAGAAGTGTTGCGCTTTGTTAAAGAATCAGGCGTGCCGACAGAGTACATAATCGTCGGGAAAAAGGGTTTGTCACTGGTGGCAAAGTATGGACTGTCAATACTGGCCACGTTTTCTGACCTACCCGCCCGCCTTGACAGTTTATCCACCCGCCCAATTAGTTTTCTTGCCAAAGAGCACTACTTAAATGGCCAAACCGACCGAGTGTATGTGGCGTATAATCATTTTCACTCTACATTGTCACAAAAGCCAACCGTGACCCAGCTGTTGCCGGTGGTGGATATGAATAGTGATAATACTATTAATACAAATTTAAATGGCGAAACGCTATTTGAACCAAGTGCGATAGAGTTGCTAGATACTCTTTTACCGCGATTGGTGGATCAGATATTTTTTCAGCTTCTGCTCGAAGCCACCGCCTCGGAACACGCTGCCCGTATGGTGGCGATGCGTAGCGCCACCGATAACGCCAGCGACTTGCTTGAAGATTTAGATTTAACTTTTAATAGTATTCGCCAATCCAGCATTACTGCCCAAATGGCCGAAATATCAGCCAGCATCACTGCGTTGGAGGATTAATGATGTCTCATAGATTATTTATCAACACTCAATTAAGCACACAATTTTCGGATTTCGCCCACTCGATTCTGACTCAGGGCGACCTGAGCTCGTCGAAGGTCGGATTTCGATATTCGCCCATTCGATTCAAACTCAGGGCGACCCGAGCCAGTCGAAGGTCGGATTTGCGTCATTATTTATCTATTATCCATTTCTAATTACAATCGGAGACCTTATGCCATTACATACATCTAATAAACATGACGACGCTAGCCACAATGGTGTCGTCACCCAAATTATCGGCCCAGTGGTGGACGCGGAGTTTACCGAAGAACTACCTAATATTTTAGATGCGCTCATTATTCAGACCGAAGACGGGCGCCTGGTGCTCGAAACCCAGCAACACCTTTCCACAACGTCGGTTCGTGCTATCGCTATGGGCTCGACACAAGGTCTGAAACGAGGCATTGAAGTCAAGGCAACTGGCAAACCAATCTCGGTGCCAGTTGGTAAAGAAACACTTGGACGTATGATCAATGTGGTTGGCGAACCAATTGACGGTAAGGAAGAACTCAAAACCAAAGAAGTGTATTCTATTCACCGTGATGCGCCAGCTCTGACTGAGCAAAATACCAAAACCGAAGTGCTAGAAACTGGCATAAAAGTGATTGATTTAATTGCGCCAATCACCAAAGGCGGCAAGGTTGGACTGTTTGGCGGGGCTGGCGTCGGTAAAACAGTTATCATTACCGAGCTCATTCGCAACATCGCCGCGGAACATGGTGGTTATTCAATTTTTGCCGGGGTTGGCGAGCGCACTCGCGAGGGTAATGATTTGTACCATGAAATGAAAGAGTCGGGCGTGCTAGATAAAACTGCTCTAGTTTTTGGTCAAATGAACGAACCACCGGGAGCGCGTCAACGGGTTGCCTTGACTGGGCTGACATTGGCTGAATATTTTCGTGACCAGGGCTCGGACGTGTTGTTTTTCATTGATAACATCTTCCGTTTTACTCAAGCTGGCTCTGAAGTTTCAGCACTTTTAGGACGTATCCCTTCAGCCGTCGGCTATCAATCCACGCTCGCTTCGGAGATGGGACAGCTCCAAGAACGCATTACCTCGACCACCAAGGGTTCGGTCACTTCGGTGCAAGCGGTGTATGTACCAGCTGATGATTTGACAGATCCAGCTCCAGCCACGACCTTCGCCCATTTGGATTCAACCGTCGTTTTGTCACGTGCCTTGTCGGAACTTGGTATTTACCCCGCTGTTGACCCATTAGATTCAACCTCAATTATTTTGGATCCATTAATCGTAGGTGAAGAACATTACGCCTGCGCTCGCGGCGTGCAAAAAGTTTTGCAACGCTACAAGGAACTGCAAGATATTATCGCTATATTAGGTATGGATGAGCTTTCGGAAGACGATAAATTGATTGTGGCTCGAGCACGCAAGATTCAAAAATTCCTATCACAGCCGTTCCACGTCGCCGAAGTGTTTACCGGACTCACTGGTGAATATGTAGAGCTGGCGCAAACCGTCAAAGATTTTCAAGCTATTTTGGACGGCAAGCACGACAATTTACCAGAACAGGCGTTTTATATGCAAGGTACACTTGCCCAGGTCGAAAAAGCCGCCAAGGAAATTAAATAAATGATTGCCCGCTACGCACTACTCACTACTAACTACGAACTAATTATATGATAACTTTTTCCCTCATTAGCCAAGACAAGGTCGTCACCGAAACCGAAGCAGATGAAGTGCTTTTGCCTACTGTGTCTGGTCAAATTGGGGTACTTCAACATCACGTTGATTTGGTCACGGTGCTCAAAACTGGCGAAGTGACCACCAAAAAAGGTGGTAAGGAGGATCATTTTGCCGTCTTTGGTGGTGTAGCTCAAGTTAACGGCAAGGAAGTGGTGGTGCTGGCCGATCGCGCCGAGCATGTAGATGAAATTGACCTGGCCAAAGCTGAACAAGCCAAACGCGATGCTGAAAAACTAAGTGAAACCGCCAAAACCGACATTGAACTGGCCCATGCTTACGCTTTAATCGAACGTAACCTAAATCGAATCGCTATCATCAAACATCGCCGCGGGCACAAACACCACACGACCCATTTGGAACAATAATCCTAAGTCAAATCATATCAAAGGAGGTTGTAATATGATCGAATCGGGTAACATAGGTTCAGGGACTGGAGAAGTGGAAAAATCTAGAGAATTAGTTCTTCGCACCGCGGAGGCAAAGCAAGCTCGAGCTGATCTGCTTGCCTTGAAACATCTTGGACCAGAAAATGCGGAGGTGATTGACGCCCAAACACGTTTCGCTAAAGCTCTACAACAGGAAGAGCGGTTAATGACTACACTTCCAGCTGGCGTATGGATCAGCTATCACACCGCAATTACTTTCAAAGAGGCAGGGTTTATTGAATACGCTAGAGAAGCGGCTTACGATGGTATTCGATGCATTGATACTAGAGAGTATGATACTTGGGATGAACGCGATGCGTGGTTGGAACGATTTGACGAAATCATCAGATCGCAAACATAGATGCAATTAATAGCTTATAAAAAGCATGATGAATAAATTATTGTTCGAGCATAAGCGGGAACGTCGAATCATTATCATGTTCCTTTGTGAAAGTGCATCCAACTTGATTAATGCCGTTGTTAGTAATACCGCTTATTCGTCCTGACGTAAAGCTTCGGCAATTTTTCCTTTTATCTGCTCTGCAGAAAGCCACTGCGCTATTGGCCAGCGTCGAAAAAAGGTTAATTGGCGGCGGGCGTAGGCGTGAATAGCAAATTTGAGCCGTATCACCATCTCGTCATATTGTGATTTTGATTTTTCCAATAACAGATATTGAGTGACAAATCGATATTCTAATCCCAGTGAAACTAACCACTCAGATGAAATCCTAACGCTTAATAACCTCTGCACTTCCGCAATCATGCCCTGTTTCAGCCGACTATCCACCCGCTCGTCAATACGCCGGTATAACTCGGCTCGCGGTACATCGATCACAAACAGACTGATGTCTAAATCTGGTCGTAAAATAGGTTTGATAATTTTGCGTGGCAATCCCGTTGTTCGGATAATTTCCAAAGCCCGAATGAGGCGCGCCCGGTTTTTAGCATCTATTTTTGAGGCGGTGGCCGGGTCGACATCGGCGATCAGATTTAGCAGTTGAGTGTTAGATAATAACTCAAGCTCTGCCCTAATTTTATTATCTGGCACAGTATTGTTAATACTTTGGGTGTAAATCAAAGACTCAATGTAATACCCGGTGCCGCCGACTATCAACGGAATTTTGCCCCGTCCATATATCTGATCTATAATCGGCCATGCCATATCACGGTAATGCGACACCGAAAACTGCTGTTCGGGATCTGCGACATCAATCATATATTGTGGCACCGTTTTGTCTTTACCGGTGCCAATATCCAACCCGCGATAAACTTGGCGCGAATCTGCCGAGATTATTTCAAACGGATATTTTTCAATCAATTGCGCCGCCAAGGCGGTTTTGCCGCTAGCGGTTGGACCAGCGATCACAAATAATGGGCGTACTCGATCTTGAACTTTAGTCATTTAGTGGTTAATATAATAGCGATAAAGGACATAAAAGTCGACAGATAAATGGAGCGGATAAGTTACAATGGATGCCTTACAACTAAAATCCGTCAATAAAACCTACGAAACGCGCGCTACAATGACGCGAGCGGTCAGTAATTTATCTTTCACCGTCAAAAGTGGCACCGTTTTTGGTTTTTTAGGGCCTAACGGAGCTGGTAAAACGACCACCATGAAAATGATGGTTGGATTGGTTCATCCCTTAAGTGGCACAATATCTATATTTGGCGAGCGCGCCGGTACTATGCCCGCCGCGCGACACATTGGTTTTTTGCCGGAAAATCCGACTCTTTACCGTTACCTATCCGCTCTTGAGTTGGTTACTATGCACGGCCAACTAATGGGTTTGACCAAAACTGCGAGTGCGAAAGAAGCGAGGCGTCTGCTTGATATTGTAGGATTAAGAGACGCCCAAAATCGTCGCATCCGTGAATACTCAAAAGGCATGGTGCAACGCACTGGTCTGGCGATCGCGCTTATCGGCGACCCAAACTTACTGTTTCTAGATGAACCATTTGATGGATTAGATGTACTGGGCCGCTTTGAGATGAAAACTTTAATTCAAACCCTCCGTCAAGACAAAAAAACCATCTTCTTTAACTCGCATATTTTGAGCGATGTCGAAGAGCTGTGCGACAATATTGGCATTATTGATCAGGGAAAATTGCTGGAATGTGGCCCGATTAAAACTTTCATCGGCAAAAGTCAGACCTTGGAACAATACTTTGTCAAAAGATTAGCCAAGGAGCGACAACATGATTAACAGCGTTCGCGCTTTGGCACTCGCCACCTACAAAGAAAACATCCGTGATCGCATAATGCTTGCATTAGTCGTGTTCTGCTTACTTTTACTGGGAAGCACGGTGTTTTTAGGTTCAATTTCACTCGACCAAGACAGCAAAATTATTATTGACTTTGGCTTGTTTGGCATTTTCTTTTTTGGCGTCATTATTACCCTATTTGTGAGCGGATCAACGATCGCTAAAGAGCTCGATCAGCGTACCGCTTACACTGTTTTGGCGCGTCCAATCAAGCGTAGTTGGTTTATAGCGGGCAAATTTAGCGGTATTGCTATGACACTCGCTACGCTGACCGCTAGCATGGCTCTGGTCTTTTTCGTCTTACTCGCGATTCGCTTAAATATACACGACATTGACTTAAGTTTAATTTTGGCCATAATTTATCTTTATCTGGAATTACTAGTACTGGCCGCCCTGTTACTGCTATTTTCCAGTTTCACTTCAAGCGTCTTAAGCGTGATTTACGGTTTCGCGGTACTACTAATCGGACACTCTACCCCAACTATAGTTGCCCTGATTAGAGACACCGAATCAATTTTTAGATACATTTTTTTGGCAATTTATTATATATTCCCCAATTTTGAAAAGTTTAATTTGCGCAACGACGCCGTTTACCATCTCACCCCAAACCCGCTTGAAGTTTTTCTGGTCTTTGGCTATGCCACCGCGTTTATTGTCTTATTCCTCTATTTGGCTGGTCTGACGTTACAAAAAACTGAGCTGTAAAAATGCGCCTGACAATTTTAACTAGATGGATTATAGTGCTCACTCTGATTGGATTAATCTATGATCTGCAAATAACCTACGACCACACTCGACTGCAAACCTTAACTGCGCTAGATGTGCCGATAAATGAATTAATTGAACCAGCCATTCCGAACAGCCAAACGGTTGACAAAGCGTCGTTTGGTTTGCAAAACACCATCGCCGACGTGCTGTGGCTTCAGGTCATTCAATACTACGGCGGAGGCGATCCGAAAGGCAAATATCGCCAGCTACCCCGCCTGATCAAAACAATTAGCGCGCTCGACCCTCGCTTCACTTATCCATACAGTTTTGCTGGACTAGTTTTGCCAAATGAAGGATATACCGATGAAGCTATTGCCATATTGAAAGAAGCCGAAAAAACTTTGCCAAATGAGTGGGAAATTCCTTACAACATTGGCACTATCTATTTTATTAACAAAAAAGACTCTGTTTCGGCCGCTAAATACTATGAAATTGCCGCTGGCCGGCCAAATGCCCCGGCAAATACTGAATTTTTGAGCGCAGTGCAACATGACCGCTCGAAAGATCGCCAAACTGCCCAAAAAATATTCCAAAAACTGGCGGATTCGAGCGAGAATGAGTACTTTAAAAACCGGGCTCAAGCCTTCATTGAGCATTACCAATTACTTGACGCACTAGAGGGATTGGTCAAAATTTTTCACGCAAAGGAAGGTAGATTGCCAAAATCGCTCGATGAATTAGTCCAAAAACGCTACGTCAGCGAAATACCGGCCGATCCAGTAAATCGAAAAATTGAGTACGATCCATCTACTGGATTAATTACCGACGCGACCTTTAAGTAATTCTAAAGAAAAAACGCCCGCATCATGAGCCCAGTCGTCATGAGCAATATTAAGCCGATCAATGACTTGATAATGCGATCTTTGGCCTCTTTAATAGTTGCTTCATTGCCGCGAGAGTCAATGTATTCAAAACCGGCGTAGACGATCATTATCCCGACCAAAGCCGGACCAATGCGAAAAGCCGACCAATCGATCAAAAATTTAATCGCCTCATCTAAATTTTGTGGCAGAAGTGTAGTGGCGGCAAATACTGAACTTGTTGGGATCAAAACGATTAGTAACAATGAAGCTGTCATTATTCGTATAATATATTTGGAAACTAAGTGGCGTAGCCGTATACCGGAGCATAGCGACTGGTATATGGTGCGGATGAGAGGACTTGAACCTCCACGGAGTTTCCTCCAATAGCTCCTAAAGCTATCGTGTCTGCCATTCCACCACATCCGCATGTTACTTTCCCCCCACCGTTATTTTGTCTTTAATTTTAGCGTACGTTGCCTCGCCAATGCCCTTCACTTTCACAATATCGCGCGTGGAGCCAAACGCCCCATTTACGGTGCGATACTCCACAATCCGACTAGCATAAGTTGGCCCAATACCGGGTAAGCTATCTAATTCTTTAGCCACTGCACTGTTGATGTTTATCAGTCCACTTTGAGGCGACTGGCTTTCGCCGACCGAAGCCGTTTTAATAATCTCGCTCGTGGTTTTGGTTTCACCCGGCACCGTTTCACTAGATTTCTTGACTACGCTAGTGGTCGAAACAGCTTGAGTCGCCGGCGGATGCCAATCAATCCACACCAAAAGTCCGCCTACCGCCAGCAAAAGCACTGTCGTAATACAACCAATCACTACGCGATACTTTTCTAACCAATCCGCTAATTTGCTCATACCCGCCCTCATTAGCATGATAATAACATATCTTTGGCCTATTCTCTACTGATCGACTTAGCTCATCAATAATCTTACTATTGGGGTAATCGTTAGCTCATTAACAAT
>CAZQEC010000034.1:0-10337 GCA_964591565.1 uncultured Candidatus Saccharibacteria bacterium
TGGTATGCGCGGACGACATAAACTAATTTGGCAATTGGCCATTGCGCTTGTTGGCGCTTGGTGGTTTTACGTTAAACTGGGCTGGGGTGACCCGCTCGTTCAAGCCGGGTTGCATGTGCCGGGCTTAGGCGATGTGTTTGTCGGTTGGTGGTACGTGCCAATTTTTGTGTTGGTGATTGTTGGTATGAGTAACGCGGTTAACATTACCGACGGGCTAGATGGCTTGGCGGCAGGGCTGTTGGCCATTGTTTTTGGCGCGTACGGCTTAATCGCTCTAGCTCAAGGCAGTTTTAGTTTGGCGGCATTTTGTGGCACTATAGTTGGCGCCATTTTGGCTTTCTTGTGGTTCAATATTTACCCCGCCCGGTTTTTTATGGGGGATACGGGGTCGCTGGCGCTGGGTGCGACTTTAGGCGTCATTGCCATGTTGACCAACACCGTTTTTGTATTGCCGGTACTGGCTTTAGTATTTGTGGCGGAAACACTGTCGGTTATATTGCAAGTCGGCTATCGTTATGCGACTGGAGGCAAAAAACTATTTCGCTCGGCGCCGATGCATCATCACTTTGAAGCGTTGGGTTGGCCCGAAACTAAAGTAACGATGCGTTTTTGGGTTATTGGCGCGGTAGCGGCCATTTTTGGGGTGGTGATAGCGTTACTCGGGAACTACTAAGGTATTAGATTGAGTTTTGCACACAGGACATCAGGAATGTTAAAGTTAAGGGGTAGGGGGTTCGTTGCGATGTCACCCCCTTCCCCTTAACGATCCCCACCCCTACACGCTAAAGGTAAAAACCACAGTAATGGTTTTTATTTAATTATAAGCTACGGTTGGTATCTACTCACAAACGCTCAAGCAAAAACCTTTTTCATTTTGAAGGGTCTCTCCTTGCCCAGGGTGAGACCCTTTTTCCGATGGGCCATTGCATTTTGAGGCAAAATGTGGTTAATTATATCTATTGTCGACCGGTCGTCCTTGAATGATCTCGCCATATTGGCGGAAAGGTGGTGGTGGTAATGTGGAAACAGGATCCGAACGGGCAGTATGTAGATTCCGACGATCTGCTTTTGACTGGGGAGTGTGTCCCGGCTGGTGTGTACATGCAGGCTGGTGGTGGGCGCGAGGTGTGGTTGGACAAGACCGATAATCTCCCCGCCAGCGTAGATGGCAAGGTTGTTTGTTATATGCGGATCAATCCGCCACGCGTGGAGGATGTGCGGGTCCCGAGTGAGGGCTAGGCGGCAGGAGTCGCGGTACGTTGGGGCGGTCATCGTTTTGATCCGTCCCTTTTTTTATGTCTAAAAAGTTTGAGATGGGGTATAATACTATCGTCAGATGAGAAATGAAAACTATGAAATTAGATCAATTCAAACATAAAAAAGTAGCTGTTATCGGTACTGGCGTTGAGGGTTTGGCGATGGCGGGGTTTTTGCATAAACTGGGTGCTTTTGTGACGATCTGTGATAAAAAAAGCGCGGACGAGATCTCATCCGAGGACGGGGGACAGAGGACGGAAGACAGAAGTCAGAAAATAGAGAACAGCCTGCCACCCGAAGCCATGAGCGAAGTCGAACGGGCGAAGGGTGGAAAATATCAGATTAAAAGTGGGGAAGGATATTTAGATAATTTGGATCAGTTTGATATTATTGTCCGCAGTCCCGGGGTGCCGTGGTTGACGCCTGAATTAATATCCGCGCGAGATCGAGGTACACCGGTGACCAGCCAAACCGAAGTTTTTTTGGCTAATTGCCCCGCTAAAATTATTGGTGTCACTGGCACTAAGGGCAAAAGCACCACCGCTTCACTAATTGCGCATATATTATCCACATCTGGCCAACCCACTTCGCTAAAGCTACGCGGGTCAAGGAAAGTGCGATTGGGCGGCAACATTGGCGAGCCGATCATTGATTGGCTAGATGATCTAAATAATGATGAAATAGTGATTTTGGAGTTATCCAGCTTTCAACTTCAGGGTTTAAGTGTCAGTCCGCAGGTGGCGGTTGTTTTAGACATCGGCACCGAGCACTTGAATCATCATTTATCTCGAGACGAGTATGTAATGGCAAAACGGACAATCGTTGAGCACCAAAAATCGCACGACATTGCGGTCATAGACGCCGATTCGCTCACAGCGGTTGAATATGCCGCTTCGACTTTAGCCAAAGTATGGTGGTTTAGCCGTAAAATGTTTGTTGACCCTGGAGTTTATATTAAAGATATTGCCGGCGAGCGCTGGTTTGAAGGGCGCAATCACATTACCGAAAAACTAATTATGCCAATATCTGATGTTAAACTTGTTGGCGAACACGCCCTTGGCAATGTAGCGGCGGCGAGTGCCGTGGCACTAGCACTGGAGATATCTGAAGAAATTATCGCCGAGGCGGTGGCCACTTTTGCCGGTTTGCCGCATCGCTTACATAATTTGGGGCAATTTAGCGGACGACTTTGGATTGATGATGCTTACGCCACTGCCCCATCTGCCACCATTGCTGCAATTGAGTCGTTATTCGATCAAACTTATATGTTAATCACTGGAGGGTCCAGTAAAGGATATGGTTTTTTAGATTTGGCTGAAGCAATTTTGCACCGTCCTCCGCGAGCCATAATTTACATTGGCCAAACTGGGCGAGAGATTAAATTAACGGTTGAAAGTATGGCGTCTAAACAAAATATTGCCCCGCCCCAGTTTGTGGATGGAGGCGATTCAATGCATGAAATTATCCAAAATGCTCTGAAATCATCCCACTCTAACGACACCATTCTATTTTCGCCAGCCAGTGCCAGTTTTGGATTGTTTGCGAACGCCCGCGATCGCGCCGATCAGTTTGTAGGTGGAGTCAAACAGTTACAAAAGGGGTCAAATGAGACTGCGTGATTATCACAAAATTGATTCGCAGTTAGCCATCACCATTTTTGGTTTGTCACTGTTTGGATTGTTAATGTTGTATTCGGCTTCCGCCGAACTGTCGCGAGTGCGCACCGCGGACACTACGAACTCGACGCATTTTTTGATTTTACAAATAATCTCATTTATCATCGGGCTCGTTTTATGGTTAGTTTTGCAGCAGGTTGACTATCGCCGCTATAAACCGCTGACTAAATGGTGGTTGGCGGCAACGTTTATTTTGCTCATATCGGTCTCGTTTTTTTCGAAAGGCGAGGTGAATGGGGCGGAACGTTGGGTGTCTATTTTAGGACAAACGTTTCAACCATCCGAATTGGCTAAATTGTCCTTCATATTGTTTTTGGCTGGCTGGTTTAGTCAAAAAGATCGCGACTCACACAGTTGGCAAAAAGGACTGGTGCCATTTTTGGCTGTAATTGGTGTTTTGAGCGTGCTGATGTTGAAACAGCGAGATTTAGGCACGCTGGGCGTTATGGTCACAATTGCGCTGGCGATGTACGTTATGTCTGGTGCTAGATTGGCTCACATTGGGGCGACCATTGGTAGTTTGTGCGCAATTGGATGGGTTGCCATTATTGCCGCGCCATATCGCTTGCAACGCTTTCTATCTTTTTTGAATGCTGATGCGTCACCACAAGGCGCTGGGTATCACGTTAATCAAGCCAAAATTGCGATTGGTTTAGGCGGCGTTTGGGGCAAAGGACTGTTGCAGGGTTCGCAAAAAAAGGGCTTTTTACCAGAAGCGCACACCGACTCAATTTTTGCCGTGATTGTGGAGGAGCTGGGTTTTTTGCGTTCCTCAATCATTATTTTGGCTTTTCTGTTTATTGGTGTCAGGGGACTGCGTATTGCACGCTACGCGCCAGATACATTTGGCTCTTTACTAGCGGTTGGAATAACTACCTGGTTTGTGGCACAGGCACTGATTAATATTGCGGCGATGGTGTCAATCATTCCTTTAACTGGTGTACCCCTGCCGTTTATTAGTTATGGACGCACCGCTATGATTGCCTTGTTCATGGCGACTGGAATTATTCTGAATATCTCGCGTTACGTTGAAGAAAGGTAATTTTAGGAAAACTCCCCACTACGCCATTCGACCATCCTTCATCAAGATTATGGTTGGCAAGCAAGCTCATGGCTACGAGGGGCAGGCGAAATCCGAAATCCGAAACAAATCATGATGGAAAAGGGGTGGATTGAACACTAAGCACAAACAGTTATTAATAGCTGTAACGGGCGGCGGTACCGGTGGGCACGTTGAGCCACTGCGCGCCGTCATTGGAGTACTAAATCTTGACCACGTTCATATATATTGGATTGGTGGCGCAAATAGTCTTGAAGAGCGTGCGGCAGAGGATTTGGGCATCAAATTTGTGCGTGTGCGAGTGGGTAAATTAAGACGGTATTTTGCATTAGCCAACGTGATTGACATATTTAATGTGATAATTGGTTACTTACAGTGTTTGATCACACTTTTGCGCCATCGCCCGGACGTTTTGTTTTCAAAAGCGGGCTATGTGTCAGTGCCAGCCATTCTAGCGGCGGCCACTTTGCGCATCCCGGTAGTGGCGCATGAGTCTGATACGGTCATTGGTTTAGCCAATCACATTGCCCAAATTGTGGCGACGCGATTTTGCACCGGATTCGCTATGCCGTTTTATGGTGAAAAATATAACAATAAAATGGTATTTACGGGTAATCCGGTGCGGTCGGAATCAAACGCTAAATCAGATTTGAAATTTGCGGATGAAAAGCCAATTTTAGTGATACTGGGCGGATCTCAAGGGTCAAAAGTGCTGAATACAGTGGTGTGGGAACTTCTTCCTCGCCTACTCAAAAAATATAATTTAGTGCATCAAGTCGGAGCACAAAATGTTGGTGAAGCAAAAATGAGATTTGAAAAATTGTCGAAATCTGATCAAACTGGGTACTTATGGCGGGCTTATTTTGATCGTCCTGATTTAGCTTATATATTAACCAAAGCTAAATTAGTGATTAGTCGCGCTGGAGCAAACGCCATCGCCGACCTATCGTACTACTCTGTTCCAGCCGTCTTGATTCCGCTTCCCACTGCTTCGGCAAATCACCAATTAATCAACGCCCAGTACGTGGTTGAGCGGGGAGGAGCGGTTATGCTAAACCAAGCCGATGTTTCGCCTGACCGATTATTTGAATTAATTGAACATTTATTATCGCGTCAGTCGGGCCTTGAGTCAATGTCGCGTGCCATTGCCAAAATAAATCCCAAAAACGCGGCAGAGCAGGTGGCGACGGAGATATTGAAAGTGGCTAGAGGAGAAACATGAAAGTTCATTTGATCGGAATTGGTGGCGCGGCCGCCGCGTATTTGGTCGATTTAGCTAGGCATAATGGATATACAGTGAGCGGATCAGATGCGGTAGTGAGTGAAAACATTAAACACTTACGGACGCTAAAAATATCAATTAATGTACCACATCGTCCAGAACTAATTGACGACTCAATTGACGAGGTGTGGTACAGCGCCGCTATTGCGCCGAGTTCAGACGGGTATGCTGAGCTTAAGCGCGCACGGACGTTGGGTATTCCTCACTTAACGTTTGCAGAGGCCGCCGCGCGTTTTTTTAATCGTGCCCAAACGCGGGTAGCTGTTGCTGGGACACACGGAAAATCTACTACAACGGCCATGGTGGGATGGATTTTGGAACACGCTGGATTAGATCCAACGGTAGCGCTAGGCGCAAGGTTTCACCCTTGGGGGGGAAGCGCGCGCCTCGGGTCTGATCAGATATTTGTCATGGAAGCCGATGAATATGCCAAGCGTTTTTTAGAGCTTAGACCAACGCACTCTGTTGTGACTTCAATTGACCTTGATCATTTCGACACTTATCCGACGGAAGCCAATTTGCTAGCTGGATTTCAACAATTTGTCGAATTTAGTGAAAACATGGTGGTGGTGAATGGGAAAAGTGCGCGGGTGAGGCAAGTGGTATCCGAATATCGGGGAAAAATAATTTACTTTGGGTTTGGATCTGGAAATGATTTAGACGTGTGGATCGAAGCGCGAGGTGAAGGTCAATTTTATATTATGCCTCAAAATATTTCGATAAAATTACTCATTCCCGGAAATCATAATTTAATGAATGCGTTGGCGGCTATGGCGGTGTGTGCGCGCATGGGCGTGTCTTATCAATCTGGTGCATTGGCACTGGCGATGTTTCCGGGGGTTGATCGACGCTTTGAATTCATTGGTCATTTGGGTAAAAATCAATTAATTTACGACGATTATGGTCATCACCCGGCTGAAATTGAAGCGACAATTTTAGCAGCTCGTGATCAATTTCCGCATTATAAGCTTATTTTAGTACATCAACCTCACCAAGCTGGTCGCCTTAATCATCTAATGTCCAAAACCGCCGCCGCGCTGAAATTGGCCGATGAAATTATTCTTTTGCCAGTTTATGTGGTGGCGGGACGTGAAGATGATCGCGATGTTACAGAGGCAACCAGTGCTAAATTGGCAAATGTAATTAAAGCTCAAGGTGGAAGTGTGCGCGTAGCTCAAGATTATGATGTGGCACGCCATCAGGTGACTGAATTATTAACTGAAAAATGCTTAATAATGACCATGGGCGCCACCGACGTTTGGCAAGTGGGAAGGTTACTTCTTCACAAGATGTAACCTTCTAAAGTCAAAAGGTTACACCTCATTCAGCGTAGTAGATGTAGTCCGTAGCACTTAGCACTATGTGCTATAATAACTCTATGATTTCAGATCAAACACGGGCGATAATAATCAAAGAGTTAGATGGCGTGCTCGAAAACGAGCCATTAATGAACTACACCACTATGCGCGTTGGTGGGGTGGCTGATTTTGTGTACGTTGCTGAAAAAATTGATGATCTAATTAAAGCTTTGCGATTGTGCTTTGTGCATCGCATCCCATATCTCATATTCGGCTCAGGATCAAACATTATTGCTTCGGACGCCGGTTTTCCGGGACTCGTTATTATTAACCGAAGCTCAAATATGGCGTTTGTGCCCGAAAAAAGTCAGGTCATTGTAGATGCGGGGTGTGTTTTTGCCCGACTGATTACCGAGGCGGCCGGGCGGGGGTTGGGCGGGATGGAATGGTGGTTTGGCTTGCCGGGAACGATTGGGGGTGCCTTGCACAATAACGCTGAAACTTGGGGGCATAATATGGGAGAAATTGTGAAGCAAATGACGCTTCTTTTTCCACCAACCGACGAACATGAAGCCAAAATTGAGCAAGTAGACGTTGATTGGATGCAATATCAATATCGCACTAGTCGCTTAAAAAGCTGGAAAGGTGAAGGTAAACCGATCATTCTCACAATCACTTTGCAGTTGCGCCGTCAACCGAAGGAAGAAATTTTACGCAAGATGAAAGAGTTAAAACAAGGACGATGGGACTTAAATCAACCAAAAGGAGTAGCTAGTGCCGGTAGTTATTTCAAAAACCCTGGCGGGCCAACTCATATTGAATTAGGCGCGCGACGCCCCGAAGATTCCGCCGGATGGTTGCTGGATCAGGTGGGAGCCAAGAAAATATCGGTGGGAGGTGCAATCGCTTCGCCGCATCACGCTAATTTTTTAACCAATACTGGTAACGCCTCAGCCAGCGAGGTTAGGCAATTGGCCAAGCTTCTCAAAGAAAAAGTGAAGCATCAATTTGACATTGATTTAGATGAGGAAGTTGAATATTTAGGGGTATGGGGGGAGGCGGAAGATGGAGGATAGAGAATTGAGGATGGAGGATGGATAAGAACTTATTATTTCAATTTGACAGTAGATTATGAGAAGAATTATTTCGACATCAACCAGAAAATATGGCTCAAGCAGTGGTAAAAGTGGTTTAATTGGTCGTCAGCCTAAAATTGCGGCCAGCACTGCGCGCATTTATGAGCAGACGAAGTTTCCGTGGCGACCAATTGTCAGAATAATTTTATTGTCAATGTTAGTATCTGGTGTTGTTTGGGCTCTCAACTCACCGATCTTCTTGACCCGTAACACCGTTATTCAAGGATTAAAATCAATTCCGGAGGAGTCAGTGCGCGCGGTTCTGCCAAAACAATCAAATATATGGCTTTATCCAATTCGCTTAACTATCAAAAAAGTCCGCGCGACTTCGCCACTTGTGGCAGATATTGCGATATATCGCCAGGCACCAAGTACAGTGCGCTTAGTGATCGCTGAAAAAGTGCAAGCAATTGATTGGGTGTCGAGCGGTCAGCACTATATTGTTGGTTTAGATGGCACGGTTATTTTACAGACTGAATCTGTGCTGGCATTACCGCACTTATTTGATATGGCTAATGTGACTCCAACAGTCGGCAAAGCGGTGGTTACTGCCGGGTTTGTCCACTTTGTGCAGGAGTTGAGTCGCCAATACCCGCTAGTTTTTGCGACCGAATTTGATCGTATGGAAATAGGGGAAACGACGTTTGATGTGACAGTGATACCAAAAAGCGGACCGCGGATAATCCTCGATACAAACCGCCCGGCTGAAGCACAGCTAAAAGCCGCCAAAATTATGTTGGATCAATATCAAGCCAATATCAAAGAATACGTTGATTTGCGGGTGGCTGGGAAGGGTTATTATAAATAAGCTATTTCCAAAGCGAAAATGGGTGGTGGCCCAACGTCAACACCCAGATTTAATTCAACATCTACTCATGACACGCGCGCCCGGCGAACTTTCGGATTTTCTTAATCCGCAGTTTGGCAATCGGCATGATCCAGAGCTACTGCCGAATCTAACTTCAGCAGTAGAGCGATTACACTATGCCATTTTAAATCATCAAACTATCGGTTTATATGGTGATTACGACTGCGACGGCATTCCGGGCACCGCTCTTTTGGCACGCGCGTTATCTGCGCTTGGAGTAAAATTCAAAGTTTATATACCGTATCGGGAGCTAGGGTACGGATTGTCTAAAAGTGGCATTGATGTGCTCAAAGCTGAAGGTATTAAACTGTTAATTACGATTGACAATGGCACCACTGCTATTGCCGAAATTGATTACGCACGGGCGTTATCAATTGACATCATTGTAACTGATCATCATGAGCCCCACAACGAATTGCCGAATGCTATTATCGTCAATCCAAAATTGGCTGGTAGCCAATATCCAAACCGCGATTTATGTGGCACTGGCGTGGTGTTTAAGTTAATTGAAGGATTAAGTCAGCATTACCCCAATCAAATAAATGAGCGTTGGTTAAAATGGCGGCTCGATTTGGTGGCGCTGGCGACTATTTGTGACATGGTTGAATTAACTGGCGAAAATCGCGTTTTGGCGACGTTTGGCTTAAGTGTATTGCGGCAGAGTCGAAATCTCGGTCTGCAAGCGCTCTACGAAGTGGCGGGTATTGATCAAAACTCGCTGAATGCGAGTACGGTTGGGTTTGGAGTTGGACCGCGTATAAACGCCGCGGGACGGATGGGCGAAGATCCCTTGCTCGGATTTCGACTGCTCACGACAGATGATTATGATGAGGCGTTGAGTATCGCGCGCATCCTACATCAGCTAAATACCGAGCGACAAGATGTCTTATTTACGGCACTGCGTCAAGCCGAGGTGCAATTAAACGATGAAAGCATTGCCCCCGCCATTGTTTTGCAAAATCCAGATTGGAGTCCGGGTATTGTTGGTTTAATCGCCTCAAAATTACTAGAGCGATATCATAAACCAACTTTTATTTTTGACGCCAAAACCGGTAAAGGGAGTGCTCGGTCGGTTAAAAATTATGCTTTGCCAGTGGCTTTAGAACATACCTCAAATCATCTCGCATCGTATGGTGGACACGCCCTAGCGGGCGGCATGAGTTTAAAAAAAGATGCATTTTTGCAGTTCAAGAGAGCGATCAATGATCACGCTAAATTGATACTGGGCGATGAGCCAATCTCACTTCATTTATTGATTGATGCCGAGATCAATCTGGGCGATGTGACAAGCCATATAGCACAAAAAATTAGTGAATTTGAGCCTTTCGGGGTAGGCAATCCTCGACCATTATTTGTGGCACGCGGGCTTAAATCACGTGACTTAAAAACGATCGGCAGTGATCAAAAACATCTGCGCGGGCTACTGACTCAGTCAAATATCACAGTGCCATTTGTGGCGTTCGGCTTGGCTGAACGCAAAGGGGAGTTATCTAACAACAGTTTTGATGTGGTCGGGCGCATGGAACTAAATTACTGGAATGGTCGCACCACCGCCGAGTTGCATGTGGTTGATGTGGACAACTCAAGGTAATGCGGATATAATAATCTGCTCCTTAATCCTTCATTCGTGGGGTTTTAAGGTCTACAACTATCAATCAATAATCATGTAACCTTTAATCGATAATATATCGTATCTCAATAAAGTTTGTGATGCGCTGATGTTGTACACTGAGGGGGTGATGTGCGGGGTGATGTTTATG
>CAZQEC010000035.1:0-10194 GCA_964591565.1 uncultured Candidatus Saccharibacteria bacterium
TCCTCTGGGGCAAATCATCCACATCATGTGGTATTGATCAGTACCCGCGTGGTGGCACCACCGCTAGTGCGGCGGTGCTGGCGCTCCAATCGGCAGTGATATCAAGTCAGCCTGTGGATAATAACACGATTAATGTTGCCAACACATCATCAGTCAACCCGATTACGAAAGCGCTCACGCCACCCAAACCGTTTAACGGACAAAGTAACGAGGCCTACCGTAAGGGCATTAAAGCTGGGGCGCAGTATGAAGTGCGCCGTCTAGTCGGATCATTATTATTAATGCCAACCCGCACAAGCGACTTAAACCTGAAGCCACTGCAACTGGCAGCGTATAATAACGATGATTTAGCCATTTTCGAACCGCTGTCGGTAGCACTGTATGGACCCTTAAACAGCCGCCAAAGCAAACCCCTGCGCGGACCCGGTACTTACGAAACCCTGACCGATCGCGTACACTTAGGATATTAAAGGATTTGATGAATACAATGTCTCTACGGTTTGATCTACGCTTCGTCATCGTATTGTTGCTGATCGTCATCGCTTTTATGTTGTGGCTATGGCAACCGTGGCAAGACGCCACTCCCAAGCGCACTATTAGCATCACTGGGCAAGCTAAAGTTAAAGCGGCACCCGATGAGTTCATATTTAGTCCCGTCTATCAAAAATCGGCATCCACATCAAAAGAGGCAATATCTAAAGTATCCACCGTTGGTAATACCACCGTAGCCAAATTAAAAGAGCTAGGATTAACGTCCGACGAGTTAAAAACAGACGTTTATAGCACTCCTGAATATGATCCGTCCGTTTACGAACCAGTTATTAGTGATATTACAGGCACTTATCCAGAGGCAGTACAATTTAAGATTAAACAACACACCGCTACTTATTCGATCACTGCCACCGTGCACAACAAAGACATCGCCCAAAAAGTGCTTGATTATTTATCCACCACCGAATTAACATCGGCCATCACCCCACAAAGCACATTCAAAACGGCAACCACTAAAAAGCTAGAGTCCGAGGCGCGCCAAGAGGGATTAGCTGATGCCAAACAAAAAGCGATAGATACCACTACCGGACTCGGTGCTAAACTAGGTAAAGTGGTATCAATATCAGAGCCAAATGCTATTACCCCATTACCTTATATGCGGGAAGGGGTATCGGCATCATCGTCTCAAGATGCGATATCCCCAACCCTCGAAACCGGGGTAAACGAAATCACCTACTCGATCACGGTCGTATTCGCCATTAAATAGCTGTGGCGAAGCAACACTACAATTATCAAAATCAGGTATCGGGTATTATATATCAGGTATCAGGTATCAGGTATCAGGGGCATAAGATATAGGTTTGTCGCTCGGCGTATTTTCTGTTGCGTGATACCTAATACCTTATACGTTATACGATGAAACCCACTACGAACTGTCATATCCTAAACGACTCTGATTATCACTCGGGTTAATGGATGTGGCGAGATGCGTTCTCGAATGCGTGGTTTTAATCCCGCCAAGCGTAGTTGTGCCTCGCTGGCATGGCTACTAGAAGGCACTGTAACAGTTAAGACGCCGTTTTTATAACGAATGGCGTCAAATATGCCCTCAGACACCGAGTTAGCCCCGCGAACGACGCTAGCCGCCAGTGCTTCTTCGCCCAAGCGATGATCGTCCAATCTTTTCATCACCAGATCGCCAATTTTATCCATGCTCGCCTTTTGTCACTTTGACCAAATCAATCACCTCGACCCCTTTTGGCATATTAACAACTTGTCCAGCGTCGGTGGCGGTAAAAATAATCTGCGCCCCATCTGCCAGATCAGCCACCGCCGCCCGGCGATACGGATCAAACTCCGAAAAAACATCGTCAAACAACAACGTTGGCACCGTGCCAGACTGTTGACTAATGTATTCGAACTCAAACATCTTCAGCGCCACCACTGCGCCACGCGCCTGACCACGCGACCCATATTGTCCAATCGGGTGCTTATTTAATAATACGCAAAAATCGTCGCGGTGTGGGCCAATTAAAGTTCGTTTAGCTTGGATTTCGGCTACTTTTCGATCACGCAAGCGGTCATGAAACAGAGTTTCGATGCTACCAATATCGCCAGTATGATGTTTTTCCACAGAAGATAGATACTCGACGCCGAGACGATCGCTCCCGTCTGGAGTAATTTTGCTGTACCATTTTTGCAAAGCCGGTCGCATTTGTTCAGCCATCGCTTGGCGTGCTTGCAAAACAGGCAAAGATGATGTCACCAGCATTTCATCCCACATCGTCAGCGACGAATCGGACTCATTGCCGGCATTGATTTGATGTAAAAGCTCATTTCTTTGCCTAACCACCCGTTGATACTCCAGTAGATTGTGCGCATAAATGGAGCTAACTTGCGACAATAAGATATCGATAAACTGCCGCCTCAGCGCTGGCGATCCGTCAACCAGCGACAAGCTGTTTGGCGAAAAGAGCACCGAAGGACTAACCCCGAGTAAAGACAAAAGACGAGATGATTTGCCGTGCACTTTAGCTTGTTTTTTGGTGCGCTCGCCACCTAAAATCATTAACTCAATCGGCTCGGCCACTACGCGCGCAAAAGTTGCGCCAAAACGAATCAGTTCATTTTCGCGATTGGTGCGCCACGACCGTCCGGTCGACAACAAAAACAACGCTTCAATAATGTTTGATTTGCCGATGCCATTTGGCCCGACAATCACCGTCTTCGGCGCCAATTCGAGCTTGGTGTCAACGTAGTTGCGAAAATTAACCAGTCGCAGTGAGTTAGTCATCAAAATATCAGCTTGAAAACAGCTTACAATTTCTTTTCAGATGGGGCAGGGATAAGAAGTTTTTTGTTTTCACTTTTAATTCTTCTTTGTACTTTAAGGATGTCTTCTTCGGGTGGCAATGCTTCGGGTCGGATGCCTCGGTCGGCTAGTGCCTTGCGAACAGCCCTGTTGTTATCAATGTGTTCTTGTTTGATTGGATCACTAAGGCGCAAATCTTTTTCAAGCGTTTTAACCGTTGTCATCTCGGTCGCTAAGTCTTTGGCTTTCAGAGTTACAGTTGGTAAATGGTCCGCTAGTGGCTTGCGCTCCTTGATACCAAGTTGCCTTTTCATAGCTTCGGTGTTATATCCACCAAAAAGAGCTTGGTCTCCGGCTCCTCTAATAGTAGCAATACCTTTTTGATCTACTCCTCGATCCATAACGACACCAGCAAACCGAACTTCAGTTGCCTTAAGCTTTTCCCGCGCCCCAACTCTCTCTAGAGCTTTTTGTTTTTCGAGACTTAATTCTTGATTGCGGGTCTGTAAGGCAAAGTAAGTTTGCGCTTTTGCAACCCATTCATTCATCCTAGGATCTCCATTCTGAGCAATCAAATAGCACGCGTAGCGAGATAATTTGTAATCCTTAGTAGATCTTTGACTATTAGAACCAATTACAACCATATTAGTCAACGCACTAAAATGGTTTTCCATTGGTTGGTTACTCACTTCACATGCTTTCTTGGCGCGCTCAATAGCTACTTCGAATGCTTGCCACGTTGCAAAGTGCATCACGTGTCGCAATTCGCGCGCTTTCCAGTAATCATTCCCCTGATCATCAACTTTCTTAATGTCTTCAAAACTATGTTCTGCGCCAGGCATACATCCTCCTTAACATTGTTAACTGTTTTTCAACGGCATAATAACGTACAAAAAATCTTTTGACACGGTACCTTTAATCAAACCCGGAGCGAGTTCGCCCGACAGACCAAACTCAATCTTTTCATCCCCAATCACGCTAGCTGCATCACTTAGGTAGCGAATGTTAAAAGCGCTCGCGGCTTCCGGCCCCGAAATCTCGCAATCAACCGTCACGCTGGTTGAACCCAAACTTTCCGCCGTGGCGGACATGGTAATAATCGCCTCAGGACCAAATTGCACTTTAACGGTGTTGGCTGATTCACGCGCAAAAATAGTGGCCGCCCGTACCGTATTTTTAAATTGGTCGTTGTCAATAATCGCCTTTGTGGAGAGTGACTGCGGAATAATCTTCTCATAATCAGGATACTTCCCGTCAATAATCCGAGACACCAAAACCGTATCGTCAAGTGAAAACAAAATTTGACTGTCTTTAATGGCACAGGTCATTGATTCGGCGGATAGCGACGCAGTAATGCGAGCTAGTTCGTTAATACTCTTGGCTGGTATGATCGCTTCTTGATCATCGGCTTTAACGTCTAACTTAATCGTCTTTTCCGCTAGCCGATAGCTATCTGTGGCCACTAGACGCATTTCGTTTGCCCGCACCCTAATTAAGACGCCCGAAAGCACTGGACGCGTATCATCAGGCGCCACCGCCACCACTACCTGTTTCACGCCAGCAATAAACGCCATCGCGGGCAAATCAATCGCTGACGCGTCCACCGTTGGAATAACCGGAAACTCTTCGGCATCAATGCCTCTAAACGACGCCTTGGCGTGGGCCGAGCTGACTTTAAGCACCGCCCCGTCGGACTCCAGTGTCACTTTATCATCCACTATGGTGGCAATAAACTCGGCGAATGCGCGACACGGTACCGTAATTGCTCCCTCTTTGTCTACCTTGGCCCCTATTCGAGTAATCAATCCAATCTCTAGATCAGTCGCGGCCAATTTTAGACGACCGTTTTCTGATTGCAATAATACATTGGCTAATACCGGCAGGTTTGCCCGCGTACCGACGATCCGACCGACCAACTGCAAGGCCTTGTGCAAGTTTTCTTGCGTGATAGTAATATGCATACTTTCCTTTCTTTAATCTAATTTATTCAATACTAGGCGTTCCTGTGGATAAATAGTACCACGACCAGGTAAAAACAACAGTACTTATCCCCAGCCCGCTTTACCTGTGGATAACAAAGGCCACTTATCCCCTACTTCTCCATTAAATCAATCAACTTATCCACTTAAGGCGTTAGTGTTAAAGTAAGGTTTTTCCACGGTATCCACAACATTATTACTATTACTACTTATCTTAATTACTTCAGTAATTAATTAGCAGGTGGTAAATTGTATAACCGGCTTTTAATGGTGGTAATATCACTTTGCAAAGACTCGTTCTTTTTAAGTTCGTTCTCAATTTTTTCACAAGCGTGAATAATCGTAGTGTGATCTTTGCCACCAAACTCACGTCCAATAATCGGAAAAGATAAGTTAAGTTCGGTATGTAGTAGGTGCATAGCAATGTGACGCGGATAAACAATTTCTTTGGTCCGTTTTTGTCCGATTATTTCGTCGGTGCTGATGCTGTAATAAGATGCGACTGCTTTGATTATTTTGCTTGGGCTGACCGATTTTTGGGGACTCGAGGTTAAAAACTCCGCTAAAATCTTTTGAATAACACTTTCAGTGGCAAGATGGTGCTCTAGTTCGCAGTACGCAATCAACCGGTTGAGGGCTCCTTCAATCTCGCGAATGTTAGTGGATAGACCATGGGCGATAAAGGTAATTAATTTATCATCAAGTTCAAAATGGCGCTCCTCGCATTTTGCCTGAATAATAGCGATGCGTGTTTCCACGTCTGGCAGGTTAATATCAACAATCAATCCCCCCTCGAACCTGGAAGATAGGCGCGCCTCGAGTGTGGGAATGGCTTTGGGAACGCGGTCCGAGGTAATAATAATTTGACGATTTTGTTGATATAGCGTGTTAAAGGTGTGAAATAATTCCTCCTGCGTTGCCTCCTTGCCAGCCACAAATTGAATATCATCAATTAATAGTAAGTCGGCTTCACGGTAAAAATGCTTAAACTCGCTCGCTTTGCCTGAGCGCAACGCATCGACAAACTCGTTGGTAAATTGTTCGCAGGTAATGTAAACCACGCGCTTACTCGGGTCATGCTCCAACACTTTTTGGGCAATCGCCTGAATCAAATGAGTTTTACCCAAACCAACTCCGCCGTAAACAAAAAATGGATTGTAAACCCGTCCCGGATTCTCGGCTATGGCACTGGCAGCGGCGTGTGCTAAGCGGTTGCTCGAGCCGACCACAAAATGCTCGAAAGTGTAGTCAGGGTTTAATTTCGGCACTTGTCTGGTATGCAGTGGCGCTTTAACAGGGGTGTTAGATTTATCCACAGGGCTGGGGATAAGTGGAGAACTTTCGGCGTTGAGAACAACCCCGCTTTTGACTGCCACAATATATTCAATCGTATCTAGCGAGCTTGATGTTAGCTTACTTAACGTTTCCAATATCTGGGGACTGAATTTTTTACGTAGCCATTCTTTGGAAAAGTTATTCCCGACGCCTACCACCACCTTGTTATTCTCAACGCTCGCCAAAAACGAGCCCTTAAGCCAGGTAGTGTAATTGGCTTTACTTAAGGATATTTCTAATTCGCCTAAGGCGGTTTGCCACAATGTGTCTAGATCCAATATTGCCTCCACGTCGCCAGCACAAATTGATAAATTATCGCCAATATATTCAAAGACCGTCTACTGAATAGTTATCCACAGGCTGGGGCATAAGTCAAGCAAATCGGAAGATAGATGATGGATGATAGAGGATGGAGAACGCTATGTACTATTGACAGGTATGTAGCACTTATGCTACATTTAGTAAAACAAGTAATACAAAGGCGTTCACATGGCTACAATGACCAATAAATTAAAAGTCTTGAGAGCGGGAAAAGACATCACCCAAGCCGATTTAGCAGAAAAAATGAAGGTGACACGCTCGACTATTAATTATATCGAAAATAACGAATATATGCCTTCGCTGGCACTTGCGACACGCATCGCTCGCTATTTTTACAAACCAATTGAAGCAATATTTATCGTTAAAGATTAATAAATAATTAGAAAGGAAAAAATAATGATTGCGAAATTTTTACAAAAGTGGGGCATAACAATTTCTAAACTACAAGAAATGATATTCAAGTTAGCAATATTATACCTTGCTGTGATATCACCTTACTGGTTTTTGCGCCCGATCGCCGAAGGGGCAAACAGTAAAGTCAATATTATTTGGCTTGGTAATGAAACTCAATTCTTTTACTATGCGGATCAGTTGAGTAGCGTAGTCACAACGCTAATGCTGTTTCATACAGTGCTTGTAATATTTTTCACAACATTTACGTTAATTGCTTTCCTACTTTATCTTGGGATGCTTAGTTTTAAGCCAGGCTTTCGCGAATCCGAGATGTCGCGATCGGTGAATTTCGTTGAAACAGACGAAAGAGAACAACTAGAAACAATGCGTGCCACCAGGCGGGCATATATGGTGGTCAACTTCGCGTTGCTCATCGGATGGTTGGGATTATTAATATATTTTCATTTTAGCGAGGCCTTTTTGTTATTTGTCATTCAACTGATCGGAGCAATTAGTTTTAGGAACAATATTCGCTTAATCAAACACGCTGACAGATAGTGGAGGATGGAAGATGGAAGATGGATGATGGAAGGACAATTCGTAGTGGGTAGTGTGTGGTTTGTAGCTGGGAATTGAGTATCGAATTGCCTCTTTGAAAGAGCTCTGTTGTTTTCAAATTAAAAATTAAAAATTTCAAATTATTTTCTTACGCTCTTCGCTCTTCGCTTTTAGCTTTTAGCTACTTGCTACTTGCTAGCTTAAGACATTTGTCATCTACCGATTTTCGTGGTAATATCTAGTCACGTAATTAAAAAGGATCCTCCATGTATCTCGACGGAACTCGTAAAAAACACATCACCAAAAAAGTGCACGGATTTTTGGCGCGTATGAGCACCAAGGCCGGGCGCAACATTATTAAAGCGCGCCGCGCCAAAGGGCGTCATCGCCTAACCGTATAGAGCTACTATGCTTTCACGAAACATGCGCCTGACTAAAAATCGAGACGTTAAGCGTGTGTTACAAAAAGGCACTCGCGTTAGCGCTGAAGGTCTAAAAATTACTTACCTGCGCACCACATTTCAACGTCCGCGTTTTACAGTAGTCATCAGTGCTAAAACTAATAAGCTCGCCACTATTCGCAACCGCGCCAAGCGCCAGGTGAGGGCGGTTTTGCGGGTGTTTGCTAGTGAACATCCAGACTATTCAATAGATGCAGTTGTGGTCATTAATCAAATTAATACGCGTGTTGACCTAGCGCTGGCGATTGATCAAATTCTGCAAAAAATAACACCTAAATAATGAAATACATTGCTTTAACACTAATTCGGTTTTATCAGCGTACGTCATCCTTTGATCACGGTCTCTTAAAAGTATTTTATCCTCTCGGATATTGTCGCTTTACTCCATCGTGCAGTGAATATACGTATCAAGCTATCGCCAAATATGGTATTGTTAGGGGCGTCTGGCTAGGAATGAAGCGGGTGGCACGCTGCAACCCTTACGTCGCGCCGGGACCAGATCCGCTATTGTAAAATTACATCAAGGATATTATGGCATTACTTAAAGCCGTTTCGTATCAACCACTGTTTAATCTGCTCATTTTTTTTGTGGCTATTATTCCCGGTCATCAAGTTGGTTGGGCTATTATTGCTTTAACCATCCTCATTCGGACGTTGCTTTTACCGATCACCATTCACACCGCCCGAGTGCAGGTGCGGATGCGCACGCTTCAACCCAAGATTGATGAATTACGCAAAAAACATCAAGGCGACCGCACTTTACAATCGCAAGCGATGATGCAACTTTACAAAGAGGAGGGAGTTAGTCCATTTTCTAGCTGTCTGCCATTAATTATCCAAATGGTAGTTTTGCTGGTTCTATATTACGTTTTCAGAGACGGATTAAGTACCGCACATTTTAACGCCCTGTATTCGTTTACGCCCCGTCCAGACACGCTTAATACGCTCTTTTTTGGACTCGATTTAGCTAAACCAGACCCCTGGATTCTGCCGATTATTGCCGGCATTACCCAATATTTTCAAGGGAAAATGACCATTGTGCCTTCATCGAACCCCAATGATCCGATGGCTACATTAACGAAGCAGATGATTTACATCGCCCCAATTATGACGTTGGTGTTTGCGCGTAGTTTTCCGGCCGCCCTTCCGCTTTACTGGGCGATCACCAACTTGTTTAGCATCGGTCAGCAGGAGTACGTGTTGAAACGTCAGGGTTTGGTGCCGACGACCCTGCCAGCATCAGCCACTGCTTCGGCTGATAAATCTGCGCTAGATACTACCAAATCGGAGCGTAAAAAAAGCGGTGTGGTGGTAACGGTCAAAAAGCGGGGGTAGAAATCTAATAGATAATGGAGAGGTCGCATCAGGCACTCGTGTGTGACACGAGCACCTGTCCGACCCCTCCTCGTAAACTCGGAGAGGTCGCATAGTGGCCTAGTGCGGCGGTTTCGAAAACCGCTGTCCTCGCAAGGGGACCGTGGGTTCAAATCCCACCCTCTCCGCCATCCTTCGGCAGGCTCAGGATTTGCGATGTATTACATATATATTTTAGTATGCGATAAAGCATTTTTCTATGTTGGTCTAACGACAGACATAGAGACGCGTTTGGTTCAGCATCAGAAACATCAATCGCCACACACCAAAAGATATACTGAGGTAGAACTGGCGTATTCTGAAAAGTTCATCAAAAGATCAGATGCTGAACAACGTGAGAAACAGCTTAAAGGTTGGTCTAGAGCAAAGAAAAATGCTTTGATTATCGGTAATATCAAACTTCTTAAAGAGATAAGCAAGTCAAAATCTTGAGCGCGCTGAAGGATTAGAGGGTGATAAAATGGTGAGCCCGTCGAACCATCCCACCCTCTCCGCCACGTAATAAATTGCTACGCAATTTAAACGTGGCTGAGACGTTTAAATTTGTAATTTATTACGTCTCGCCATTAGTATTAGATTATGTATTATGTTTATGTGTTGCGAAGCCGAAAAAACAAAAAATTTTACACAGGGTATAGTGCCGATCTAAAAAAGAGATTGAAAGATCACAATGCTGGAAAAAGCACAGCCACAAAACCACATATACCTTATGAGTTAATATTTTATGAAGCATTTCTTAACCAGACAGACGCTAAGTCAAGAGAAAAATATCTAAAAAGCGGGTGGGGTATTAGAGCCATCAAAAATATGTTGAAGCAATATCTAAAAACTAACTGAACCATGGAATACTTTGATTTAACACATGCTTTTGTTGCTAATATGGTGATGTATCTGGTTACAGAAGACAGATGACGGAAAATGGATTTATTAAAAACATCTCTAATCATGAAAGGATATGTCTTATGGAAAC
>CAZQEC010000036.1:0-9961 GCA_964591565.1 uncultured Candidatus Saccharibacteria bacterium
ATGCGCAAATTATTTCCGTATCGTTCATGTACGACCATGCCCCACAAACCGTGTTTGCAATATCATATTAAACGCTGTAATGCGCCGTGTGTCGATCTCATTTCACAACCAGAATATCGCCGTACTATTAAACACATTGTCGCGCTACTTGAAGGTAAAAAAGCATACGTGATTAACCAATTAAAGCGGCAAATGCTCACGGCATCAAACCAGAAAATGTTTGAGCAAGCGACCATTTTGCGCAATCAATACTTAGGTCTGACACATTTGAAAGAAGCGGCGCGCATATCTGACAGCGATATTGAGCTAGATCGGGATAAAATCAACTCGGCCATTCGGCAAAACATTCCAGCGCGCATTGAAGGTTATGATGTATCCAATCTAAATGGTCGTGAAGCCAGCGTGGCCATGGTCGTTTTTGCTTATGGTCAGCCCGACAAGCGACACTACCGTCGCTTTACGATCAAAACGGTCATTGGACCAAACGATTACGCCATGTTGCAAGAGGCGATTTCACGGCGATTAGCGCACGCTAGTGTGATGAATGGTGCTCGAGATTTAATCAATCCAAAAACTTGGGATATATCTGAAGATAATCTGTGGCAATTGCCCGATTTGATGATAATTGATGGTGGAGCGGGTCAAATTGCGGCGGTTCAACGGGTTTTGCGCCAAGCTCAGGTTAACATCCCTCTTGTCGGCATTGCCAAAGGTCCGACCCGTAAAGGCGAAGATTTATATTTTAGTCAAAAAATAGAATTTGCTGATATTAATATCATCCGCGCGGTGCGCGACGAGGCCCATCGCTTTGCTGGCGCGCACCACCGTATTTTAAGATCAAAAGCATTGATCAAATCTGAGCTGGATAATATAGCGGGAATTGGACCGGTGGCGAAAAAAGCGTTGATAAAAACATTTGGCTCGGTTGATCAAATTAAAAAGCAAAGCCCCGAGTCATTATCTGCGGTCGTTAATCGAAAGCAAGCCCGAACAGTTCACTCATATTTTATAGATTGAAAAAATAATTATGGATTTTTTAGTTAAGGGGTAGGGGGTTCGTTGCGATGTCACCCCCTTCCCCTTAACAATCCCCACCCCTACACGCTGTAGGAAAGAACTATTAGGAATAGTTCTTGTTTCAGAAATTAAATCGCATATGCACGCTAAAACAGAGTGATATAAAATATATTGAATCGTGATACAATTATTATTGTAAACTGATTATTAACTGGGACATATTATGGCCGATGCACTATCGTTTGATCCAAGTGGTTCGGCAACATCACCCGATCTTTATCGTTTAATGTCGCGAATGCCCGGCGAGGCGGATCGCATCGCGTTTTTAGAAAATGTGTATAAACGAATGGAGAAATGTAAGCCATCGGATATGCGTTGTAAAATGATTTTTCAACAAATTACTACCCTTTTAGCCCCATTTTATGAAAGTCAAAAACGTTGGTTGGATGCCGGTAGATTATTTGAAGAGAGTGCGTATTATGAACAAGCCCTGGGCGATTATTTGAAGGAAGACGCCTTTGGTGACGCGGCGCGGTGTGCCGAACTGTCGGGCGATTTAAAGGCGGCCGAGCAACTTTATTTGAAAGCCAATATGCTCCTGCACGCCGCCGAAGTGTCGCTTGGTTTAGGCGATCAAGAAAAATCTCGGAATATGTTTGTGAAGGCCATTAGTTATTTTGTGGAGCAAAAGGATTTTCGTCAGGCGGCACTGGCGGCCGAAAAGGCCGGTATGATGAAAGAGTCCCTATTGCTCCAATCAGATCAAATAGAGCACGTTGGATATGTGGATTCTAAACTAATGTATCAGGATTTAGTTGAGCGGGCGATTAATATAGGCGATATTGAATTGGCGCTTGATTTAGCGACGCGCGGAGAGTTGTACGACAAGGCGATTGATTTAGCGCTCAAAAATAATCGTATTGACGCTGTGCCCAAGTATTATCAACAATATCTTGATTCAAAATATGCCCACGAACGAGCGCCAATTTTCCAGCGATATTTAGCGTTTTTAACTGAACATGGCACGGTGGGTGCGGTTAAGACCGCAGTGCGTAATGAAGTTGAGTTTTTGAAAAAAGATGAGGAATTTATGGCGGCGGCCAATTTGGCTAACGAGGCCAAAATGCCAGAAGCCCAATCGTTATATAGGCGCGCTATGGAGTTGTCGGAGAGCAAAGCCGATTTTGCCCTAGCGGCTCTGGCGGCGACGAAACTGGGGTTATCTGCAGAGGCCGATTATTATCGTAATTTAGCCACATTTGTGGGGTAGCAAAATGAAGTCATTAGTGGTAGCAAATTGGAAAATGAATACAAGTCTAGCTGATGCCGTGGTGCTGGCGACGCTTGTGAGAAATCAACTGCAAGATTTATCTAGCGCCGAAGTGGTGTTGTGTCCGCCGTACGTATGGTTGCAAGAGGTGGCGGCGGTGTTAGAAATTGCCGCGCCGCATCTGCGTTTAGGAGCGCAAAATTGTCACCCCGGGCATTTTGGCGCCATGACTGGTGAAGTATCAACGGCGATGTTGAAAGATTTGTGTTCGTACGTGATCGTCGGGCACTCCGAGCGCCGAGCACATTTTAAAGAATCGAGCGATGAAGTGAGCGACAAAGTGCAAAGCGTGTTGCAAAATGGTATGACGCCAATTTTGTGCGTCGGGGAACTTTCAAAATCATCTCACAGTATTGATTTGGTGATTGATCAGCTGAAAAAAAGTCTCGAAGGTGTTTCGCGCGATGAACAAGTGAATGTCGTCATTGCTTATGAGCCGGTGTGGTCAATTAGTACTAACACGAGCGGTGAATTGGCAACTGGTGAATATGCGACTGAAGTGATTGGTCGCCTGAAACAACATTTACCGCCTGATACTATGGCGTTGTACGGTGGCAGTGTTAATGAGGAAAATATCGCAGACTTCATTAAGCACGATACAATCGACGGCGTGTTGGTTGGGGGGGCTAGTTTGAAAGCCAAACAGTTTGTAGAAATAGCCCAAAAAGTGGATAAGCGATGAATTTACGCGTAGTTAAACCAAGCGATGTGACGGGCAAACGGGTTTTGTGTCGATTTGATTTTAACGTACCCTTAAGCGAAACAGATCAGGGTGGCGCGCGGGCTATTTTAGACGCTCACAAAATCGATCAGTCGCTAGAAACTATTCAGCTAATAGTTAACGCTGGTGCTAGTGAAATTGTAATGATGTCGCATTTAGGTCAGCCGACCGGTGTTGATCCAAATTTATCACTAGGTCCGGTGGCAGATTACTTGGCGTTAAAGTTGAATCAGTCGCATCAGTTCGGTGCGAAGAAACTGACCAAAGGCGATTTTGAAGCTTTTAAGGTTGCTGAGAATTTGTATTTGCTTGAGAACGTTCGATTTAATAAAGGTGAAGAAAACTCTGATCCGACGTTAGCCAAGCGGTATGCAACACTGGGCGATGTTTTTATATTTGACGCATTTGCAAGCGCTCATCGAAACCACGCCTCGACGGTCGGGGTATTGGATATTTTGCCTAGTTTTGCCGGGCTATTGATCGCCAAAGAGGTTAAATATCTCTCTTCGATTCGTGACGGTGCTAAACATCCATTTGTGACAATTATCGGTGGGGCTAAAATTGTGGATAAACTGCCGATTATTGATTCGTTAATGACAAAAGTTGATACTTTTCTGGTCGGAGGCGCGGTGGCTAATACTTTTTTGAAGGCGAGTGGAGAGGATGTAAAACAATCGATAATTGATGCTCAAAATGTTGAAACCGCGCGTGAAATAATTGAAAAATTGGGCGATCGGCTGGTGTTGCCGGTGGATCATATTTGGGACAATGATTCTATTGTGGATATTGGTCCAAAAACCACTATGTTGTTTGAAGATCGTTTAACCGACGCGGCAACAGTGTTATGGAACGGCAATTTAGGTAAAACTGAAGATCGTCAATTCAGTCGGGGATCTTTATTAATCACTGATTTTTTGTCTCGATTGACTGAGAAAACGCGCGTTATTGCTGGCGGAGACACGGCATCGTTTGTACGTAAGCACAATTTAGCCGACCAAATGACTTTTGTGTCCACTGGTGGCGGGGCAACACTCGACTTTTTGGCGGGTCAAGAGATGCCGGTATTGAAGAAACTAGAAGATGGGTTTTAGTTGATTATTACAAGTAAAAGCGTATTTACAAAAAACCACACTCGTCAGTCTGTAAATAAGTGTAGAAACTTGGTACAATATAAGTATGACCAACGATTATCAATGGTATACACCGAATAAATCAACTCAATCTGCGGACGGTTTTCATCAAGTTATGGCTTTGGGGAAAATAGATGAAATTCACGCCGTTATCGCTGATTTGGGACTTGATCAATCTCAAAAACTTTTTATTGAATTCCCAGCAAAAGTTTATTATCCCGCCACTTATTTTTTTATCAAAAACTATATTCTAAAGATAACCGAGAATTTGGATGAGCAACAATATTTCAAAATTTCACCTAGAACTATTAGATAGCCATCGTCAAATTATTTTTGATCAGCTAGCGTCTAATTTTCCTGGTTGTATTCTCGGAGGCGGCACTGCTCTGGCACTTCAGATTTATCATCGTAAATCATACGATTTTGATTTCTTTAATCGCGAACCTATTGATAAAGGTTTGCTTACGAAATTAAAAAATTGTTTGGCTGTTCAAAATGTTGAAGTTGATAACGAAAACGAATTAACCGTTTTAACTGACCAAAAAATAAAGATTAGTTTTATCTACTATCCTTTCCCAAGTTTTTTTGATCGTGACATTCTTGTTGATAAATATCATATTTTTAGTATAGAAGACATCGCAATCCAAAAATGTTACACCATTGGTCGAAGAGGAGCATATCGAGACTATTTTGATCTTTATTCCGTATTGGTCAATCATTATATGACTTTAGAAGAAATAATTAGTGGCGCCGAAAAAGCTTACGGTAATCTTTTTAGCACTAAATTATTTTTACAACAACTTGTATATTTTGGCGATATTACTGAATACGGAATAGAATCACCGACCGATGATATTGTTGTGCCAACGGTCGAAGCTGTCAAAACATTTTTATCCGGGCAGGTTGTAAGCTATCTTGAAAAATAAAAGGATATATGGTTCTAGCTATTATTGATAGAATCGGGTAAAATCATTCTGTTAAACAGCTGTTATTGATTGGAAGGAATACATGAAATCAGAAATAAAGAGATTACCCCGTTCACGAGTTAGGATCAACATCAAATTGACCGACGATGAAGTAGACGAACACCGCGGGCATGTTTTAGACGAATACGCTCAATCAACTAAATTACCCGGGTTTCGGCAGGGTAAAGCGCCACGAGCTTTGATTGAATCTCATATTGGAACAGAGACAATTGACGCCGAAGTGCGTAGTCATTCCATTACTGATGCTTATTTTGAGGCGGTCAAACAGCATAATTTACACCCTCTGCAGGGTCCAAGCGTTTCGGAGGTTAAAGATACGGATGGCTTATCGTTTGTGGCCGAGGTGGATTGTTTGCCGGAAGTGAAAATTAAAGATTGGAAAGGTATTCGGGTTAAACATACCGTGACACGGGAAATATCCGACTCCGATATTGAAAAAGTGCTGTTACATTTGCAAAAGGAGCGAGCCAAATTGCTGGATGTTGAGCGACCGTTAAAAAAAGGTGATTTTGCAAACATTTCATATTCAGGCAAATTAGGTGGGGTGGCACAGGAAAATATGACCAGCAAACATCATCCATTGGTTGTGGGCGAAGGGACGTTAATTCCCGGATTTGAAGATGAGTTAATTGGCATGAAAGCAAGTGAGACAAAAACCTTTCAGATCAGTTTTCCCAAAGATTACGCCGATAAAGCGGCATCGGGCAAAAGAGCCGAATTCACAGTAACTCTAGATTCAATGAAGGAGCTGGAACTGCCGACGCTTAATGAGGTGTTTGCCAAAGATTTTGGCAAGAGTTCAGTTGATGAATTAAAGTCGGCTATAAAAGAACAATTGGAGCAGGAGGTCGAGGTAGAATCTATAGCCAAGTTGCAGGACGAAGTGTTAGCTAAATTAGTGGAACGCACCAATGCCGATTTGCCCCAAATTGTGATTGACGAGGAAATTGATCGATTGATTAAGTCAATGCAAGATCGGCTGAAGCTAAACGACGAGCAATTCCGTATCTATTTAGAAAAACAGGGTAAAGATTTAGCTCAGTTACAAAAAGAAGCCGAAGCACAAGCAACCAAAAATGCTTTAGTCGGCTTGGCACTCGGGTCAATAATGGAAGAGTTAGATATTGATCCTCATGAAAAAGACTCGGCCAAAAAGGTGATTGATTTGTTGGTTGAGGGAGCAAGCAAGTAGCTGGTGGTGAGGAAATGAAAGCAGGCATGTGATCATAATCTGACAATATATTAGAATATTCCAAGATTATCCATTATCCACTATCATTTTTCCATTTCCTTCCATGTAAAGTGTACTTGACATTATTCACTCATTTTAATATCATGATGTATAATCTAATCAAAGGAGACTTATGTCTTATTTAGTGCCGACGGTGATTGAAAAAACACAGGGTGGTGAACGCGCCTACGATATCTACTCAAGATTATTGAAAGAACGCATCATCTTTTTGGGTGGTCCAATAGACGACGTGATTGCCAATTTGGTCATTGCTCAACTGCTATTTTTAGATTCGCAAGACCCCAGCAAAGACGTCCAACTATACATCAACAGTCCGGGCGGCTCGGTTTCGGCGGGCATGGCCATTTACGACACGATGAACTTTATTAAGCCCGACGTTTCGACTATCTGCGTTGGTTTGGCGGCCTCAATGGGTGCGTTTTTACTGGCGGGTGGCAAAAAGGGTAAACGTTATTCGCTCGAAAATAGTAAGGTACTGATCCACCAAGTGATGGGTGGAGCGGAAGGGCAAGCGACTGAAATAGATATTGCGGCGCGTGAAATTTTGCGCACTCGCGATCAAATGAATAAAATTCTAGCCGAAAATACTGGTCAGCCCTTAGAAAAAATTGCCAATGACACCGAACGTGACTACTATATGACTGCCGAAGAGTCTAAAAAATACGGCATCATTGACGATGTCATCAAGCGAAAATAAGCCGTGATCTCATCGCAACGTATAAATGAGCTTAGCCAATTTGGCACTGTCGTGGCGGATTAAAGATCTAGTTGCCGCTAGCGCGTCGCCTTTGGTAATCGTAGCTGGGGTAGTATCCAATAAGTCTTCTGCAATCAACTTATATGAGCCCATTTTTTGAGATTGATCTAGCTGCACCGGTTCGCGTTCGGTTTGTTGGCGGTATCGTTCTAAAGTATCGGTGCTAGGGGTGGCGGTGTTGTATAAAACATAATCAAGATGGCGTGAGCCCAGATATTTTTCTATCATACCGGCAAAGTCTTGAACACAATTGAGATTATTTTGACCGATTTCGGTCATCAAATTGGTGACATAGACAATTTTGGCCGCTGATTGCTTGAGCGCATCTGTCACTCCATTAACCAGCAAAAGTGGAATAATGCTGGTAAAAACACTGCCTGGGCCAATGACGATCAATTTAGCGTTTTCGATTGCAGAGCGCGCCAGTGGGTTAATCGTATTTTCTGCTGGTTCAAGCCACAGATGGTCAAGCGGTTCCAAATTGAGCCGCAGATGCTCTTCTATATTGCGCTCGCCGGTAATGGCGCGACCAATGGTGGTTTTAGCGTGCAAATGCACCGAATCGGTGGTGACGGGAATAATGTGCCCGGTAACATCGAGCATCTTTTCAGCAATCTTAATTGCTTGGTTCACATCACCATAAACTTGAGTGAGTGATAGCAATAGAATGTTGGCAAAACTGTGCCCTTTTAGATCACCTTCGACAAAGCGATGGCTCAACAACTTGCGTAATATATTTTGTTTGCTCGAAAGGGCCGCCAAAGCTTGACCTAGGTCGCCCGGGGGAATAATGCCGTATTGGTCGCGTAACACTCCCGAACTGCCGCCATTATCTGCTACCGTAATAATGGCTGAGATATCCAAATCTTGATATTCTTTTAAGCCCGAAAGTACGGTAAATGGTCCGGTGCCACCACCCATGACCACCACTGGTGTTTTTGAGGTTTGCTTCATTATTAATCACTGTAAGACAGTTTAACGATGAAAGAAATAGAAATATCGGATGACCGAAGACGGAGGACGAAGGACAGACAATTTTCAATAAATTTTCATTTTTCTAATTTTCAAATATTCTTATCGTTTGATAATTGGCAATTGTTAATTCAATGAAAATTGTGAATTGATAACTGATAATTCTATTTTTCTACTCACTACCTGCTACCCACTACTAGCTACCAGCTATTTTTTTGTTGACATTTATCATCCACTACGCTATATTGAATATGGTTTTTGAAAAATTACCGAGAAATAAGCGCTTTGTGAGCGGCAATCTTTTTGTTGCCGAAGTGTTTTGTACCTAAACAATTGAATTATCGTTTTACAAAATGTTTGTGGTCAAATGCTCTTTAATTGGAGCTTTGGCTTCAATTTTAGAGAAACAGTCAATTCGAGTTTTTTTGTATTTTTTAGAGCTACAAGCTTCTAAAAATTGATGTCAGCAATGACATTTATTTGGAGAGTTTGATCCTGGCTCAGAATGAACGCTGGCAGTGTGCCTAACACATGCAAGTCGAGCGGGCCGGAGGACAGAGGATAGATGACAGAGAACAGAAGTTGTAAACTATTTATTAATGAGCATTGCAGATTTTAGAGATCTTGAGGTTTATCAGCGTAGCCGAAATTTACTTCCGGTCGTGAAAAGGCTATGTCTGCACATTGAAAATGAACAAAGAGATTTAGCTAGAAACCTAATGAAAACAGCATGTCAAATTGGTCCTGAAATTGCTGAGGGACATGCAAAGAAGTCATCAATAAATGAATTTAAACGATTTATCACGATGGCAATTGGCTCAAGTGATGAAATGACAGCTCATTTAGAACAAGTTCCATTGCTCATAAGAGATGTTAACATGAAATCAATTGCTAGACTTATAAATGAATATCGAATAATCGCTAAACAACTTCAAGTTCTCAAGAAGAATTGGAAATAATTTCCGTCTTCTGTTATCCATTTTCCGTCTTCCGACCAGCGGCAGACGGGTGAGTAATAGTTGGGAACATGCCCAGAAGTGGGGGATAGTCCGCCGAAAGGCGGAGTAATCCCGCATGTGATTGAATCAGAGATGAGATTTTAAAGACTTGTGCGCCCAGTTTTTTGGGCGTGCAATCAGGGTCAGATGAATAGATTGAAAGCCCGTGTTACGTACCCAATCGTACGGGGTGGCTGTGGGATTAACGGCTTAAAACGCCTCATAAAAAGGCGCGATAGGTAATGCACACAGGCGGCGAGCGATGTAGTTTGCAACATTACATTCTGCGTCCGTCCCCACACTAGATCTATTTATCTGATCCCGGTTTCCATATTGGGGACGAAAGTTCCCAATTAGGAGAGGTGAGCGCGTGGCTAGATAGAATCTACCCACAAACACAACCTGCTCGGTATGCGGCGACTGCTTTTCCAGAAGTACTAGACTTAGGAAAGCAGTCCCTCTCCTTACTTACCTCCGAATCAAGTCTTTCGACGATGATTCGGATCTCATCTCTGATTCAATTAAAGCATTTATGCGCTTCTGGAGTGGCCCAACGCCTATCAGCTTGTTGGTGGGGTAATGGCCTACCAAGGCTCCGACGGGTAGCTGGTCTGAGAGGACGACCAGCCACAATGGGACTGAGACAAGGCCCATACACCTACGGGTGGCAGCAGTTGGGAATATTGCACAATGGACGAAAGTCTGATGCAGCGACACTGCGTGAAGGATGAAGGCCTTAGGGTTGTAAACTTCTTTTGGCGGGGAGTAATCATGAAAGTACCCGCAGAATAAGCACCG
>CAZQEC010000037.1:0-9600 GCA_964591565.1 uncultured Candidatus Saccharibacteria bacterium
ACGCAAGCAAAAACTACCAGCACTACAAACCCAAGCAAAACTACAGTGTAAAAAATGCCCAAGTTTTCAGTCATCATTAATTTTCCTTAAATCTTATTTTAGCAGATATTTTCGGCTTGTATAATTAGCTTTTTATCACTTCGTAAACTTCTTTATCTAAGACGGCGTTTGGTATCACTAATCTGGTGCCTTTTGCCGTTCGCACACGCGTTTTACGCAAATCAACCGCTTCCACCACCCCATCAACGCTTCCAAACTTAATGTGACGACCGACACCAAAATCTCGGTCTCTGGCCAAAAATAGCCCGGCAATGACATCGCTCACCAGTGAATGTGCGCCATTAGCAATGGCTAAACCAAGTACCAAAAGCGAGCCGGAAAGTGTAATAGCCACTTGCGACAAACCGAGCAAACGGAGTAAGTGCGAAATCAGTATGACCCAAAGGATGACGGAGGCGATAGAACACAAAATTTGAATTAAGGCCGTAGACAGCCGAATTACCCTTAAAGCCCGACCCAAAAACCAAACCAATAATTGAACAATTAATAAACCGACAAGCAGAGAAAGTAATACCTCCGGCAAGCGCGGCAAAAAGTTTTGTGTGTCTTCAATTAATTTTGCAAAACCGTCTAACATAAATATATTGTATCACATAATTTTCATGGACGCGGCACTATCGTCATGGTAGTTTGTAGTGAGTAGTTTGTAGTGGGTAGTGGATAGTAAGAATGATTTTCAATTTCCAATTAACAATTTTCATTAAATTATCAATGCCCAATTATCAATTTGAAAACTGATAATTGAAAATTCATTGAAAATTAGTAATTGATAATTAATAATTTTGCCAACTACCTGCTACCTAAACGTTTTTTTAACAGCTCATTCACTTTTTTCGGATCGGCTTGGCCGCGCGAGCGAGCCATTATTTGCCCAACTAAAAACCCATAGATTTTTTGATTGCCCGCTTTAAACTCGGCTACTTGAGTTGGATGTTCATCAATCACTGTTTTGATTAATGCCTCAACGTCCAGACCTGCGTTACTCTTTGCCTCAATATACAATTGAGATACGGTCATTGATCCTTTTAATAAATCAGCTAACCGCATTTTCAGTAATTGATGTGTAATTTTGCCACTTAAAATATCTTCATAAATATCCACTATGTCTGCGGCTGGCAAAGCGATTTTGGACAATAATATATTATGCTCGGTCGCAAAACGCGCTATTGGATCATAGATAAATGTTACAAGGGCTTGTCGTTTTTGATGATCCAAAACCTTGATGCAAACGTCTGATACTAATCGATACAGCGCCTCGTCTTGAATAACAACTTGGGCCAATTTTAGATTAATCCCATTGTCAATCAGCTTTTTCAGCTGCCCTGCCGGTAATTCAATATGAGCCAAATGTTCATCTAGAGCCACATCACTAAACTGTGGTACCAACTTTCGCACAATCGGCGGAATGTCTGGTTCGGGCATATAGCGATAATCCTCCACCCCCTCTTTGGTGCGTAGCGCTTCTGTCATTGCCTTATTTTCATTCCAACTGCGCGTTTCTTGGTTCACTAATTTATCTTGATTTAACAAGCCGGATTGTCTTTCGATCTCATATTTAATCGCTTTTTCCACATGCGCGAATGAGTTTAAGTTTTTTATTTCCACTTTTACACCATAAGCTTGGGCATTTATTAAACGTAGCGAGACGTTGGCATCACAACGCAAATGTCCGTTTTCCATATCTCCATCAGATATACCCAAAGAGCGCACCAACAAACGTAAATCTTGCAAAAACTGTTTGACAGTCTCGCCCTCGCGAAAATCGGGCTCAGTTACTAGCTCGATTAATGGAGTACCTGCTCGATTTAAATCAACATAAGAATAGCCGTCTTGCCCGTGCGATAATTTTCCGGCGTCTTCTTCCAGATGAATGTGATGTATTCGAATATTAACGTCTCCGTCTTCATTTTCGCTGGGAACCTCAATTGTGCCTCCAACGATCGGCGGATTGGTTGAGGATGTAATCTGGTAACCTTTGGGTAAATCAGGATAAAAGTAATTTTTGCGTTCAAAGTTCCACATCTCAGCTAAATTTCCCTTTAACGCCCGACCGAGTAAAAGCGTTTTTTCAACCGCCGCTTTATTGGCCACTGGCAAAGTACCGGGCATACCAAAACAAACCGGGCAAACAAGAGTGTTTGGTTCAGCGTCTACCGCCATATTGCTACAACCGCAAAACATTTTGGACACGGTGTTTAGTTGAATATGCACTTCAAGCCCAATAATTGGTTCATATTGATTCATATGCTAGCCCTTTGCGCTAAAATCATCTGTTATTACCCCAATCTCGCGCAGAGCCAGTTCAAAACTGGCAACTGCTTCGCGTGCCTCCCAACTCATGACCTCGCTCTCCATCTCGTGCGCCAAGCGATTCCGCACCTTATGCGCCTGCCAAATCATATTATACGTTTCTGGTTTGAATAATGTCTGACCGTTTTTCAACCGCTCGCCCATGGTTAAACCAGTCAGTCCAAACGCTTTTAAGGCACCGTCCAGCGCGGTGTCGGCGTGTAAAATGGCCAAGCGAAAATGACTAGGACCTGGTGTTTGCATTAACTCCCGCACCTCGCGCCATTTGGAGGCAATGGTAGCCCGATCTGTGTTTGATAATTGAAGTCGTTTGTTTCGGGACATATCGGCTTTCAACCCGCGAAACGGCCACAGCAATAATTTGCCAAATGCTTGCATCACTGACCAAACTAAATCTTGCTCGGGATGATATGGGGATCGCCGATTCATTAACGTACCTCAACCTTAATCATTTTATCGCCTTTACTAATTTTTTTAACTACATCAATCCCATTCGTTACTTTGCCAAAAATGGTATAGTTTTTTGGTAAATCACCTCGGTCGGCCAACATAATGAAAAACTGACTGCCGTTAGTGTTTGGACCTGAATTGGCCATGGCTACCGTGCCCTCTTTATATGCGTCTTGATACAAAGGCGAAAGGGGATTAATTTCATCTTCAAATTGTCCGCCCCAGGCGCTCTCACCGCCGGTGCCGTCACCCTTTGGATCGCCACCTTGAATCACAAAATCCTCTTCGACACGATGAAACGTCAAATTGTCATAATATTTACGACTGGCCAGGCGAATAAAGTTTTCGGTCGTTTTGGGCGCATCGTTGCGCTCGAATTGGAATATAATATTGCCCTTATCGGTCGTGATTTCGGCCTCATTTGCAGTTTCTACCATTAGTGCCTCCCCGGTTAAATTTGATATATTTTTTTTATACCACTTCGATTGAATGGCGAACGGGTAGCTTGCCACCAGTACAAACGCTAAAACCGCGATCCACAAGTGAGGATGTTTTAGTTGCGACCATGATTGAACCCGTGCAATATATGATCGAGATTTCGGCTCGATTCCTTCTTTGCTAGCCCGTTTTTCCTGCGCCCGTTTTCCCATTTTACTCCTTTACAAATTTGGATGTTGACTGTGCCAATTGGTTGACGCCTCGAAGGACGAGGCAACCTTAAAAATGTTATCTTCACGAAAGCGATTAGCAATAATCTGCATGCCCACTGGCATTTTGTCCACTAAACCGCAAGGTACAGACATACCGGGCAGGCCAGCGATGTTCGCTGGCACGACTAACAAATCTGCCATCCAGGTTTTGAGCGGATCATTGGCATTTTCGCCAATCTTAAACGGCCCTGTAGACGAAACCGGTCCAACCAAACAATCAACCCCTTGAAATGCTTCACTGAATCGTCGTGTAATGAGCCCCCGCACCGCTTGGGCTTTAGCGTAATATTGATCAATGTGACCAGCAGATAACACATACGCCCCCAGCATACTACGCCGTTTGGCTTCAGCACCTAACCCAAGACCGCGAGATTCACTATATACTTCTGCCAGTGTTTGCTCGCTTTTGTCATTCATCGCCGATAAGCCGTAACGCATGCCGTCGTAGCGCTCCAAATTGGTTGAAACTTCAGCTGGCACAATCACACAATAAACTGCTAGTGCTAGTTCGGATAATGGAATTGATACTTCCACAACATCGGCGCCGAGTGTTTTTAATTGATCAATTGCTTTTTGCACCGCATCTCGAATACCGTCATCAACCATAGGTCCCATAAACTCTTTCACTACTCCAACTCGCATGCCTTTTAGATTAGATGACAAATCCGATAAATAATTTGGCACGGGATTTTTCACTGAAGTACTGTCTAATGGATCAGGTACGGCAATAATTGATAAAACTTCCGCCGCGTCTGCTACCGATCTTGTAAAAGTCCCTACTTGATCGAGCGACGACGCCATAGCAATTACCCCGTTACGTGACACGCGCCCGTAGGTTGGCTTTAACCCTACCACGCCAGTCCAGGCGGCGGGCAAGCGAATGCTACCACCGGTGTCGCTACCAAGCGCAAATATGGTCTGATCCGCAGAAACTGATGCGGCTGATCCACCCGAAGATCCCCCAGCTACTTTTTCCAAATCCCACGGGTTTTTGGTTACCCCAAACGCTGAATATTCAGTGGTTGTGCCCATAGCGAACTCGTCTAAGTTGGTTTTGCCAAGCAAAATCATACCAGCGTCGTCCAACATTTGTGCCACGTGTGCCGTATAAGGCGGTACAAAATGTTCCAACATCTTGGATGAAGCAGTTGCCTTTACCCCTTTGACGCAAATGACGTCTTTTAGACCTCCGGGTATGCCATCTAGCCCGCTTTTCATCTGCCCTTTGGCTCGTCGCTCATCGCTTAATTGCGCTTGTTTCAACGCCAAATCGTCGGTGATCGTCACAAAAGCGTTTAACTCCGTGTCAGTTTTTTTAATGCGATCCAAACAGAATTGGGTCAACTCGACAGCCGAAATTTGCTTTGATTGAAGCATTTGGCGCGCCGTAGATATAGTCAAAAATGACGAACTCATTCTCGCACCGCCCGAACTTTAATTAACCCATTTTCATGGCTCGGTGTGTTAGCCAAAAGCTGATCTCGCATATTGTGATTGGTCACCACATCGTCTCTAAACACGTTGATTAACCCGGACACTTGAAAGTTCGGTGGCACCTCTCGCGTGTCAATTTTGCTCAATTGCTCGACGTAGTCGAGAATTGACTCTAAATGTTGGCTATATTGGTGTAATTTGGCAGGTTCAATGGCAACCCGTACCATACGCGCCGCATCATTGACCGCTTGATCATTAATCTTAGACATCTTAAGCCCTACATTAGCACAATGGGGCGATGATCTCAATGAACAGGGGTGTCTGCTCACCAGTCTGAAGTAGTAATTAATGTTCTCGCTTACACTCGAACAATAAACTTTAGTGTCATTTCTTTCCATCATCCATGTTCTATCCTCCATCATCTGACAGCCATTGACATTTATGGTTTGACTATGCTACATTTGCAATAGAGACAATTAAGTCCCTCTGCGTGGGGTTCCGTAGGTTCCTCTGGGAGTAATCCCTAAATAGCGCGGAGGGCTTGTCGTATACTAAAGATAGTTTAAGGAAATACAGGGCTTTCATCTTGTATTTTTTGTTTTATCAGCTTATAGTACGTTTCATCACCAAACTCATACTTACGAAAAATTGACCATGAGACCATATCTGCTAACTGGAGTGATTTTTCTTCATGAGGCACTTTCACTTCGATACGCAAATGCAGACGTTGGTTCGTTTTTGTTTGTTCCTTTAAGTAGTTCGTAAAATTTTTGTTTAAAAAATGATTGGTTTCCCGCCTTGAAGCAATCAGATAAATTGGTTTATCGGTTGAAATAAGATTTTTGGCAAAAATACGACCTAAAAGGATATTGGTAACGTAATTGTAGAGTACGTGTTTTTCTTCTCTCAATTTAGTGAAGACATGATTTTTATCTAAGTATATTGCGACAATCGAAATATCCTTACCACACAGAGCTTTCAGGATCTTAATACGAGTATCGGGGTGTTCCTTGTAGGCATGAAGTGAGCCAGCATGACGCTTCACTTCTTTCTTGCTAAAACCATGAAATATCTTCTTTAAGATCGATTCAAGTGGAGCTTTATTCTCGGCAAATAGAAAAGTAACAATAAAGTATCTGGAAGTCCCTTTTTTCTTTAAGTTAAATCCTAAATCACCACTTTCATCTAAAAAAATAAACGCCATTTTTTACCTAATTTACTAATACAATTATACCATACATTTACCGAAAGCTATATATATATATCTTCCGTGAATCTAATTTTGACTCGATATGAACCTAATTCCAACCAACAGATTATTCTCCCGCACCCTACGGTGCAGGATCTTAGATGACTACAATGATGGGTTTATTAGATTCAGGGAATCTTGGCTAGGTCAATTTCAGCAACTTGCGCGCTTCAGTTTCATCAATAATTTTGACCCCCAGGGCACGGGCTTTGGTTAATTTTGACCCCGCGTCAGTGCCAGCTACAACGTAATCGGTGTTGACACTAACAGATGAAGAAGTTTTGCCGCCCAACTGCCGCACCTTTGCTTCCGCCTCACCCCGCGTCATAGTCTCGAGCGTGCCGGTGAAAACAAACGACTGACCGTACAACGGTTGTGTCGCTCGATCAATACGCGGTATTTCGATAAAAATATCGGCGTTATTTAGTTTGCGCATCAACGCCCGCGCCGTATCACTTTTAGCAAATGCTAATATTGACTCAGCCACCACCGTTCCAACATCATCAATATTTTCCAATTCGACTACACCTAACTTATCGAGCGCAGATTGAACCTCACGAACATTTGCCTGATTTTTTTTGAAATCCCCTGCCAACGCTTCAGCCAATGCGAACGCCGTTTGTTCGCCAACGTGGCGAATACCGAGAGCGTACAAAAACCGTGGGAGTGAGATTTTTTTACTGATATTGATAGCATTAATCAGATTTTCAGCCGATTTTTCGGCAAATCGCGGCAGGGCCTCTAAATCGCCTTGCTTTAGTAAAAATAAATCGGCTGGGTCGCTGATTAAATTACTTTGTAATAATTGCTCAATGACCGCCTCGCCCGCCCCATCTATATCAAACGCCGCCCGGCTGACAAAGTGAATAATCCGCTCTTTTTCTTGCCCAAAACATGACGCATTAATACACCGCGCCACCGCCTCGCCAACTGGCCGCATGATTTTTGAACCACACAGTGGACACGTTGTGGGCATAACAAACTTTTTTTCATGTCCGCTACGCAGTTCTGGCAAAGGTCGAATAACCTCTGGAATAATATCGCCTGCTTTACGAATAATGACGGTGTCGCCGACACGCACGTCTTTGCGCTTAATTTCATCTTCATTATGCAAAGTCGCCCGACTAACAGTCGAACCCGCCACCGAAACCGGTTCCATAATAGCGATCGGGGTAATGGCGCCCGTTCGCCCCACTTGTACCTGAATATCTAAAATTTTGGTGGTTGCTTCCTCGGCGGCAAACTTGTAGGCAACCGCATAGCGCGGCGCTTTGCCCACCACTCCCAGAAGCGGCCAGTGGCGATGTTCATTGACGGTAATAACCGCCCCATCGGTTTGAAAATCGTTATTATCACGAGATTTCAGAATTGTCGCCAAGTGTTGTGTGATCTCTTTGGAATTATCGCATTTTTGTACCGATAAACTCTTAAATCCTAGCACGCTCAATAGATGATGTTCGGTTTGGTGCGTTGATAACGGGACGTCTGAAATAATTTGATACGCTACAAAATCCAAGTGGCGCTTGGCCACCAATTTTGCATCGAGCTGACGAATACTGCCAGCCGCCAAGTTTCGCGGATTAGCAAACGGGGCTTGCCCATTTTTGACTTGATTATTATTCAGACGTGTAAAATTTCGTCGGCTGATTACTACTTCGCCGCGAATTTCGCATTGACCAGACAATAATTTTTTTATTTTCATCTGAATGTCTTCGTAGGGGCGGCTCACGAGCCGCCTTTTCGCATCGGGCGATTCTTGTTGGCCGTGTCGGCCATCCCGCGTAGTATGCGGAGCATTCTCCGAGGACATCGCCCCTACAGAACTATTCAAAACATCATTCAATTTTAGCGGAATTGACTCAATGGTGCGCAAGTTTTGTGTCACATCTTCACCGACTTTACCGTCTCCGCGCGTCGCTCCAATTTTGAGCTCGCCGTTTTGATACAAAAGCGACACCGCCAAGCCGTCTAGTTTTGGTTCAACCAGATATTGGAAGTGCTCATTCGGTGCCAGTTTGGATATTCGTCCAATCCATTCGTTTAATTCATCGCTCGAAAAAACGTCGTTCAGCGAAAGCATCGGCACTTTATGGGTTACTTTTTTAAACTCTTTTAAGGGCTCACCTGCCACTCTCTGTGACGGCGAATCTGGTGTAATTAAATCGGGATATTGAGATTCTAACTGCGACAGTTCATGCTTAAGCGAATCTAATGCCGCTTCGGAAATGGTAGATTTGTTCAAAACATGATAATCAAAGCGATAGCGATTAATGCTTTCGCGTAGTTTTTCTAATCTCATTTGGGCTTTGTGCTTATTCATAGTCATAGATTAGCACATTGGAATACACCAAACCACTTGACGAGTTATGCGAAGTGTGATATTATGTACGAGATATCATCAGACAATGTAAAACACTGCCTGATCGACCTTTAAGAATCACGGGGTCAGCACACTGATCCCTCACCCGCCGGGAGCACTTCCCAAAGGAGGCTGTGATGCTCAAATGGCTACTTCACTTCTTCACGCGCAAAAAAACGCTAAAAAGCGTACCTATGAGTCGTGTATTCACAGATGGAGCAGGCCGAAATTGGCTCGCCGATCTGGAGAATTACGGCGTAGATTACCCATTGTTCCCACAGGAAGCGATTGAAACGCCGTCGGGAAATCGGTACTTTCTGTTATCAATACAAAAAGATGGCGTTGAGCAGTTTATGATCTGTATGCAACCTGCCAGCGACCGCGCCAAAATCCACCCTGTTAGTATCGCTACAACAAACCTCGATGCTACACAGATCAAAATGGCGCAACTTGTGATTGCGGACAAAAACAGCTCGAATACGTAACACCCGCCGGGAGCTTCCCGGCAGAAAGCAGGACGAGATGCCAAATAAAATGATGCAAATCGCGCTCGCTAACGGCGCGAAGGACTTGCAAGTCGGTGACGAAATCAGAATCGGCGCAGACCAGTCAGGCATCTTTAGAGTCAGTGGCCTGTTACTTACTGACTATGATCACGAAATACACATCAATTACGGCAAACCAAACAGTGGCTGTATAGGTAAATACACTGTACCGCTAGCGGATTTACTCCTGCTTTCGCGTGCAGACACGACTGTCTGGCGCGAGTTCGTTATGCCAACGCGTGATTATTGCACGCCCTACGCACCAGCTCACCTAGATTGAGCACTGGCAGACCGGGCAACCTGACAGGGCGAGGGTCCCTCACGACCCTCACCCTCATCCCAGAACTTATTAAGATCTCTTAGTAATTTGTGGAGATGAGAATAAACAAAAGCAGGATCTTAAAGGGAGTCACCCTGCATAGAAGCAGGGAGACACCCTTCATTAGATCTCTTTCAAAACCCAATTAATCAGTCATTTCGACT
>CAZQEC010000038.1:0-9402 GCA_964591565.1 uncultured Candidatus Saccharibacteria bacterium
AGCAGCGTTGTCGAGAATACCAATCCGTTCGCCTTCTTTCAGTGAACCGAAGTGATCCACTGTCGAAAGGGCGTGTGCCGCTGTAGTGAAACCCGCGTGCAATGTGTTCATGCTGTGGGTTTCAAAGAATGTCGTGCGTAGGTCGTGCGGAAAAAAACATCTTTGGGCAGCGATTTCGTAGCGACCCTTGTCTGATCCTCCACAGTCTGTGACCAAGATTACATGTGCGTACTTTTTCATTTTTTCCTCTTTTGTTGTGATGCCCGAATCGCTCGGGCGAGCGATTTGCCTAGTGAGTGAGGCGAACATATTAGGTACAAATAAATTTTGCGTCCAATATGTTCGCCTCAAAAATAAGAGAGGTTGGATAAAGTAGGATTTATCAAAGAACAAAAAACAGCCCGCATTCGGGGCTGTTTTTTGAGTTTCATTTTCTAAAAGTTATTTTATGCAACGCAATAAGCAATCCCGAATTATTTGGGTGTTCATCATCATTGCCATCATATTTTGGGCACTTTTTATTTGCATATATACAGTTAATCATTTCTGAAGAATAAAGTCAAGCTTACGAATCGTATGATAGACTTAAAAGACGAATGGCGAATGAGAAACAATTAGCAATGAGATTGTATCAGGTATTATGTATCAGGTATCAGGGGTATAAGATAAAAAAATTGTCGCTTGGACATTTTCTCTTGCATGATACCTTATACGTTATACGTTATACGATGAACCCCGCTACTAACTACTCACTACCTACTACGAACTAATTGGAAGCCCTGTTACAATAATAATATGCGTTTACTTAAACACCCTGCGTCGCCTTGGATTATTTTAGTCGTTGTGGCACTGTTGTGGCGCGTAGTTTACGCATATTGGACGCCAATATTGGAGCAATACATCGTGCCCCCGGGTGATGATGCAGTTTTTCATATCACCGCAATTAACAACCTAATGCAAGGACATCTGACCTTATTTTCCGGAACTTATCCACTGGGATTCCATTATATTATTGCGATATTGGCAACGTTACTTGGCATATCTGCTTTGCAAGCAGTAATTTGGCTGACCCCAGCACTATTGGTTATTCCGATATTGGTGATCTATTTCGTCGGATCACGCTTGTTCAAAAGCGATGCCGCTGGCGCGATTGCGTCCGCATCTTGGGCATTTTTAGCGCTTGGGCCAGTGCGGGCGCTAGGCGATGGCAACTATGTTAATTTGCTTGCCTCAAGCATTTTATTGCCCCTAGCTGTCTTATCTATTTACAACGCCGTGCAAGCACCAAAACTGAAGCGATATCTATTAGCTGTTTTAATGGTGGGGTTAATTGCCATTACACATCATTTAACTCTCGTTTATCTACTGGTGATCATAATGCCGTCGCTGACATTGATTTTATTCGAAAAGATATGGAGCACTCGCCACTCTCGTCAATCGTGGCGCACCGTTTTCGCGATTGTCGGCATTGCTTTCGCCATTCTGACTTTGCTGTATGTGTTTTATCGCACCATGCTTGGCCCATATTTATCTAATCTATGGCAGGGCCAAAGCTTGGCGCAGGCGTTTGGGACCGATAACAAATCGCTCGATCTAATTAAAATTTTAGAGATCAATAATGCCGCGCTGATTGTTTTGGGCTTAGTCGGTTTAATTGCTTTGATGTTGTCTCGCTCCAATCGTCATCTCAAATTAATTATGGCTAGTTGGGTACTTATTTTAATCGCTATTTCGACGGCGCCGTATTTGGCTCTGCAGGGGCGATTTGCGCGGGAGTTAGCGGTACCCTGCGCGTTATTAGTCGGATTTTTGGGAGCAGCTTTCGTCCGTCTGGCGACTCGGCATAAAGCGACCGCTGGCGCAGTCTTCATCATTGTACTTGTTTTTAGTATCGACCTCCTGGCCAGTTTTTCCCGCCCGTTTACTTTGCCTAATCCATTCAGTGCCCTGATGCGAGTTGATCACACCGAGGAAACGGCGATCAAAAAACTACGCACCATATCAAATCCTAGCACCATTATTTTATCCGCCAATAGCAATCCGTTTTTACCATTGCTAGTCGATGCCAACATCATCGTGCCACCAGTGGCGGGGGATTTGGTTGATATTTTGCGACAACCCATTGATATTGTGTACATTGGCGCTCGCCCGGCTTTGACCGAGATTTATCCGTATTATCAAAATTATGACGAAATCAGCCAAGCCCTGCGCGCCATTCCTAAATTAGAATTAGTGGAGCAATTTGCCAATGGCAGCGCCATTTATCGGATGAAGTGAGAGCCTGTTTAGAATATCATGACTTGAAAAAACATTCATATTTTGAGCGAAAAGCACGAAGACTGACGAACCATATCGAGATACGGTGAGGAAAAATGAGTGATTTGCAGCCAAAATATGAATGTTTTAACAGTCAAGCGCTATTTAAATCTGATTTGTGCGTTGATATTCTAATCAGGCTCTAAGATCAGGTGCTTGGCAATATCCACATCACTACGGCACCTTAACGTCCCAATAAATGCCTAAATCCTCCATCCAGGTTATGCTGTCTGCCACTAGCTGGAAGTATTCACGATAAGTGCCCGGGGCGCGGCCGTCATTGCGCATCCAAAACGAAAATGTCGCCGTTGATCCTGGCGCGACGGTTGATTCCTGCATCTGAATGCGATTTGACGATATCCACCCCGAAATTTGCCCATTAGCGCTTTCGCGCGTGAATCCAGAAATGCGATCTTGGTCGCGTGATGTGGCTAAATGTACACTGTTTTTCGTCCAAGTGGCAACACCAGTGTTTTTGACTGTCACTGTAAATTGATACGCTGATCCATTAGCCAACGACGTTGGATAGGCATTTTGCGACAGATGCTGGTGTTTATATTGTTCCGCCAACGAAAGTACCTTAACGTCCCAATAGATACCAAAATCTTCCATCTTGCCTATACCGTCGGCGATCGGCCGAAAATACTCGCGATAAGTACCCGGCGCCATGTTGCTCGGTGCCTGTAGCCAAAAAACGTAATTGCCTAACCCGCCCGGCGCCACGGTGTCCTCTTGCAAAGTGACGCGATTTGGCGAAATCCAGCCGGAGGTCGCGCTCGATCCAGATTCGCGTAAGAACGGCGAAATGCGATCTTGGTCGCGATCGGTGCCCAAGTTGACTACACCTTTTTGCCAGGTGGTGTCGCCAGTGTTTTTGATGATCAGGGTCAGTTGCGCCGCCGCGCCAGGTGCAATTTCAGGATATGGGCTTTGACCGACGTGTTGAAAGTGATATGAAAGAAATTGTTGCACGGCAGAATCGGCTTGAATAATACCCGATCCAGTATATTTATCTACTCCGCTCGAATCAACGTCTTTGGCGGTATCACGCACCACTTTGTACACATCGTCTTTGCTCACAGTTGATTTTTGCGCCTTAATTAATGAAACTAACCCGGTCACAAACGGCGTCGAGATGGAGGTGCCTGATGCGCTACTATAGCCACCGCTGTTGTTGGTTGACACAATAGACTCACCCACCGCCACCACGTCCAAATAACTGCCGTAGTTTGAAAAACTCGATCTGCTTAAAGCGGTTGACACTGACCCGACCGCCAACACCTCATCAAATCCAGCCGGGTAAAGTTTAGTCTCGGTACCACTGTTGCCCGAGGCGGCCACCATTAACACCGAACGCGACCAGGCGTAATCAACCTGATCCTTAACTGTTTGGCTAAAGTCGCCACCAAAACTCATGTTAATAACGCTAGCGCCTTGATCAACCGCCCAGCGTATGCCACTGGCTACATCGGTATCGGTGCCGACGCCGTTGCTTCGAATTACTTTGACTGGGATTATTTTGACCGCCCAATCGCTACCGGCAACACCAATGTTGTTATTGGTGCCAGCGCCAATAATGCCCGCCACAATGGTACCGTGACCCTCGTCATCCGAGTTATCAGACGCATTAAGTGCGCTATTAGTCGTAAAATTGTATCCTGCCACCATTTTGCTACTTAAGTCTTCATGGCCACCCATTACGCCAGTGTCCAGCACCGCTACCTTGATTGTACTGGCACCTGTTTGGCTGTCCCACGCTCGTGGAAAGTTCATGGTCGCAAAATAACTCTGGCTAGAATAGCGTGGATCATTAGGGGTTTTGGCGATTGAGTAAGTAATTTCTGGATTTGCTTGCTCAATTAGATCGGATTTTTCAGCTTCACTAAAGTTGGCCAAGTCAGTTGTATGAATGCGAATTAATTGGAGGTTTGTAATGTCGTCAAAGTGAATTTGACGATCGGTTAACAGTCGCTTTAATTCATTTAGCTTTTTCGCTTTGATATTGACAAAACCGGTCGGTCCACTTCGATTAGTCTGCTTTGTACCATATCTTTCTGCAGTGTAGAGGCGCTGATCAATGTCACTGGTCTTGATTGGTGCGGTGGCGCGCGCCAGCAACGTTATAGCGGTCAAGATTATGAAAATTGATAATGAAACAGCACCGCTCCATAGTTTAATTTTGGGTGAGCGTAAGTTAATCATATTTTTTTCATCATGGTTTTATCTAACACTGACTTCCCAATATATACCTAAATCGCGCATCCAAGTCACCCCATCAACCACCGGCCGAAAATATTCGCGAATTGTGCCCGGAGTCATATTTTGCTGTGCCTGCATCCAAAACGAATAGGTGGCGTTCTCATTTGGCGCCACCGTATTCTCATTCATAGTGATGCGATTTTGCGATACCCAACCGGAAACACGAGGTGAGCCATCGCCCGATTCACGTAAGAATGATGTGATGCGATCAGGGTCACGATCGGTGGCTAAATTAACCGTGCCTTTTTGCCAAGTTTTAGTGCCGCTGTTTTTAATGGTCACCACAAAATTATATGCTTGACCTCTGATGAGCGTTGGATAAGCGTTTTGTGATACGAAATCGTAATTATAGCGCAAGGAAGTCGCGTCAAGCAAGCTGATAACGTGAACGTCCCAGTAAATGCCGTAGTCTTCCATCCACTCCACCCCATCCGCCACTAACTGAAAGTATTCGGAGTATGTGCCGGGAGACACATTGTCATTACGCATCCAAAACGAATAAGTAGCTGTTTGACCTGGGCTAACACTTGTTTCACGAAATTGGATGCGATTGGGTGATATCCAGCCGGAGATCACGCTCTCGCCAGCCGTACCTTCGCGCACAAATCTTGGCACTCGATCGCGAGAACGACTGGTGGCCAAATTGACCACGCCTTTTGTCCAGGTAGCAGTGCCGCTATTTTTGACCGTGACAGTGAAGTTATAAGCGTCGCCGGGCCCTAAGTTTGGATAGCTGTTCTGGCTGATAAATTGATGACTATAACTGGGGAAATAAAGTAAGTACAGCCGAGTGAAACTTTGAATGTGCGGGGTGTAACGATATAAAGCGGCGGTCGCGGAGTTGGCAAACGTAACGCTCGTTGAATCAATGGTGACCGTTTGACCGGGATAGCCCGGTTTAGCGGCAAAACCCGATGAGCCGTAATATTGAGTGCGCCAAGCGTCATTTTTGAACCCGGCTTCATAGTTATAGCGTAACTGCCAGGCGGCCCATTCTACTTGATTAGTAAATCCAGCGTATTTGGCGTTACAACCCTCTCCATCAGGACAACCATAGCCCATCGCCTTACGCAAGCTGTCGTCGTTGCGATTGATCATGGTCAATAATCCTTGCTCTTTTTGTAAGGTGACCAACAAAACGCGCGGGCTCACAGTGCCCGTACTAGTGTCGATAGTAACACCGCTCGATGACCCAGATGCTTGCCCGTATCCATGTGCCGCGTCATAAATAATTTGGGCGGCACTGCGACCACCTTCGCTAAAATCCTTCAAAAAACCACCCCGCAAGGTCAAGAAAGTTTGAATATCTGCAGCGGTCATCACATCAACGTTGGTGAAACCAGCGTCACTAATGAGATTATTGTTATCGGTGGCGGCTTGAGCTGGTTGGGAAGTGGCTAATGGTGTTACAGAAAATAATAGTCCCGCCGTCATTATTACGGCAAAATACGTCCGCAGATATTTGATTAGGTTCATACTTCCCTCCTTCGAAACCAATAATAAACATTATATCACAACGTTAAAACTGGTCGATGCCGTCACCTAAATGAACACATTAGTTCTCGCTTCAGACTGGCGAATTCACTGACTAATTTGCCCCGCCATCAAATTGCCGGCTTTAAGCAGGGTATCAAAGGTGCCAGCGTCGGTCCATTCACCTTCTAAAATCTGATAACTCATCGCATTTTTTTCAATATAGGCGTTGTTGACGTCGGTGATTTCCAGCTCCCCCCTGCCAGACGGTTTGAGGGTGTCAATAATATCAAATACATGACGATCGTAGAAATAAAGCCCGGTCACAGCTAAGTTAGATTTTGGTTTTTTGGGCTTTTCCATAATCTCAATAATTTTGTCACCTTTTATCTCCGCCACCCCGAATCGCTCTGGATCGTCCACAGTTTTTAAGAATATCATAGCGCCGTCATTTTGTTTTTTGTAATCGGTTAAGGCGTGTTTGATCACATTGTTCTTTTCAAAGATGTTGTCGCCTAATATAACCGCCAAACTGTTCGCGCCCGTAAATTGGCGGGCTAAACCAACCACTTGAGCAATGCCACCGGCCTCATCTTGCACTTCGTAGGACAGATTGACACCAAACGCCCGTCCCGATCCCAAAAGATTCAAAAAATGCCCGGCGTGTTCTTTGCCCGAGACGATCAAAATATCTTTCACCCCCGCCTCGATCAAGGTCACCAGCGGATAATAAATCATCGGTTTGTCGTAGATTGGTAATAAGTGTTTGTTTGTTACATAAGTCAGTGGGCGAAGCCGCGTGCCGTTGCCCCCAGCGGCAATTAGTCCTTTAGTCATATTTGCCTCAATTGATTCGATGGATATGTTTGACGAAAAGTGGCGTTTTGCTTGTCTTTATCAGATACAATCGCTCTCTGAAGCGGCCATTTAATGTCTAAATCAGGGTCGTTGTAGATAATACTTGGATATTGAACGTCGGCGCGCCAGTGGTCGGTCACTAAATATGAATATACCGCAAAATCAGTCAAAGTTTGATAAGCGTTGCCGAAGCCTTTGGGCACATAGAGGGCGCGGGTTTCGTCTAATTCGAAGGACTGATGCTGTCCAAACGTCTGGCTAGTTTCCCGCAAATCAACGATACAAGCGAAAATGCGCCCGAAACACGGATGTGCGTATTTGTCCCATGGTTCAGCGTGGATGCCGCGAATGACTCCTTTTTTAGAATAAGCGACGTTGTGTTGCACTGGCTTAAATTGGGGTAGGCCGAGTTGTGTTAATTTTTCACTCTGCCAGGCCTCGCGGAAATTGCCACGCTCGTCGCTGAACACATTTAAATGAATTAATAAAAGCCCGTCAAAGGCGGTCGGTTCAATGGTCATGGCTGATATTGCTCTTAAGTTTAATAATACATCGCTCGACTGATGGTTTGACGTCAGACATTACAATACCATTTTGGGTCAGTTTATCAATATTGAGGATGGTTTTGGTTTGCCGAGCCCCGCCTTTTGTGTCAATTGTTTTGTTAATCTGATCTATCGTGGTTTTATTTAACAATTTTTGTTGAGATATGAGCCCATGCTTTTGTAACATTTGCGCGATATCGAAAAAACTGATGGCGCTGGCGTTTGTGATATGGAACACCCCGGAACTACCTTGCGACAGCAGTTGCTCTAAAACACTTAGGTAATCATCTACAACCGTAAATGAGCTTAAGTCGGTGGCGAACGAATTAAAAGCCACCATTTTACTTAATAAGTTTTTCGGGCTGCTAATATCAGAAATCGGCAGGTGAATACGAGTGATCAAAACGTTGTCAGACGCACAAAACGGCGTTAGGCAAGCGTCAGCGCACGCTTTGGTCCAAGCATAATAGGAGGTCGGGTTGGGCGTGTCGGTTTCTCTAAATGTGGTACCGGCGCCATCGAATATCATGCCAGTGCCAATGTGCACCAGGCGAAACTTGAATTGGCGTGCCAGCATTAACAAATTAACCGCTCCGCGCACATTGACATCAAACACTTTGGCGTGATTTTCCGGTTTTTCGGCGGCGTGAGTGTCGGCAAAAGCGGCGGCGTTAATGACGATTGATGGCTGATATTTTTTGATGACGTCTCGCAACAAAACGTCATTGGTAATATCCACTTCAGGATAATCAACGATGACCATTTTAGCCCGTGACTCAAAATACGAGGCAATTTGCACGCCTAAAAAACCTTGACCGATTACTAAAATTTTATCGTTCATGATACTGCTTGGCATAATACTGCTCATATTGATGATTTAATACCCTATCACACCAAGGTTGATTTTGCTGATACCATTCGATAGTTTGTTTTAATCCCGTGGCAAAATCACGCGAAGGCGCATATTTAAGCTCATGTTTGATCTTGGTCTGATCAATGGCGTACCGGCGGTCGTGGCCAGCCCGATCTTTAACGAATTGAATCAAATCGTGCGGTTTGTGCAGTATATCCAAAATCATTTTGACCACATCTATATTACTCATTTCGGCCTCACCGCCAACGCAGTATGTACGACCAACAATGCCTTTTAATAATATCAGCTCAATGGCGCGCGCGTGATCATCAACGTGAATCCAGTCGCGCACGTTGAGCCCATCACCATAAACTGGCAGTGGCTTATTTTGCAGCGCGTTTAAGATCATTAACGGGATTAATTTTTCCGGGAATTGATACGCACCATAGTTGTTAGAGCAGTTGCTAATGGTAAATGGCAAACCGAAGGTGTCGCCGTACGCCCGCACCAGCATATCGGCGCTGGCTTTTGAAGCCGAATAGGGGCTGTGGGGATTGTACGGCGAGTCCTCATTAAACTTTTTATCCTCATCTAAATCTAAACTACCAAACACTTCGTCGGTTGAAATGTGGTGAAATCGCTTGATGCCGACTTCCAGCGCCGCGTCGAGCAAAACTTGTGTGCCCATGACGTTGGTTTTAACAAACGTGGCTGGCTCTAAAATTGAGCGATCCACGTGCGACTCGGCGGCGAAGTGCACTACCGTATCACAACCCGTCATAGCAATTTTAACCGCGCCGACGTTACAGATATCGCCTTTGACGAATGAATAATGCGGATTTTTTTCGATGGATGATAAGTTTTCTAGATTGCCGGCGTAGGTCAAAATATCATAGTTGACGATGTAATCATCTGGATGGTGTTTCAACCAAAACAGAATAAAATTACTGCCAATAAACCCCGCCCCACCAGTCACAAATAGCTTCATATTTGCCTCGTTTCTACCAAGAGAGTATAGCTGAATTTGACTGATCTGTCTCGGATACGACTTAGCTCATCAATAATCTTACTATTGGGGTAATCGTTAGCTCATTAACA
>CAZQEC010000039.1:0-5863 GCA_964591565.1 uncultured Candidatus Saccharibacteria bacterium
AAAATGTAAAGTACACCAGTCAACGAAGAGCCAATTTGGGTCGCCAAACGAATGCGTTGCGCTTCACCGCCAGACAGCGACACCGCACTTCGATCCAACGTCAAATATGATAAGCCGACCCCGCGTAAAAACTCCAGTCGGCTTGATATTTCTTTAACGATTAAACGCGCCACCTGCATGTCGCGATCAGATAATTGTATGCGGTCAAAAAACTGCGCTGTTTGGTCAATTGATAAAGATGTCACTTCGGCGATTGATTTATCATTAACCGTGACGGCCAAAATTTCGGGCTTAAGCCGACGGCCCTGGCAAACCGAACATTGCTTGTCTACCATATATCTCTCAATTTCGGAACGCATAAACTCCGAATCGGTTTCTTTGTGGCGTCGCGTCAGATATGGAATAATACCTTCGTAATTCGTGTGATGTCCGCGCACCACAAAATTATCATCCCCAGCGCCATAAAGCACAATTTTGAGCGTTTCTGCAGACATTTGACCAACCGGCATATTGACACTAAAGCCGTATTTTTCACCAACCGTCTGTAAAACGTGCAGATACCAACCACTGGCGCTAGTGGTGCGCACAAGCGGGCGAATTGCCCCTTCGGAAATGGTTAGTGATTTATTAGCTATTACCATATCGGCATCAATCTCCATTACATAACCTAGTCCGTGACAAGCCGGGCAAGCGCCGTGCGGGCTGTTGAAAGAAAAAGATCTGGGCTCAATTTCTGGTATTGATATATGGCAATTTGGACAAGCGAACTGTTCGCTAAAATGGTGTTCCACTCCCGTATCAGCTTCGAATAGCACAATGTGGCCAGATCCTAACTCGAGCGCTTTTTCCACCGAATCGGCGATACGCTGGCGGTCTTCGGCGCCGCTATTTAACTCTGCCCCCAACACCAATCGATCCACTACCACTTCGACTGAATGTTTCTTTTGTTTATCGAGATTTTTATCTTCGGCTTCATCTATCTCCATCACCTCACCATCTACCCTCAAGCGGGCAAATCCGGCGGAGCGAATGCGTTCAAACACGCCCCGGTGCTCACCTTTCCGATCGCTCACAATCGGCGCCAAAATGAACAGTTTCAATGGTTCTTTGGCTTTTTGTCCCAGATTTAATACTTGTTCGACAATTTGACTGGCGCTTTGGCGACTAATTTCCAAACCACAATTTGGACAATGCGGGCGGCCAACCCGAGCAAAAAGCAGACGCAAATAGTCGTAAATTTCGGTCACGGTGCCGACAGTTGAGCGCGGGTTGCGACTAGCGCTTTTTTGGTCAATGGATATGGCTGGCGAAAGTCCGTCAATCCGATCAACGTCCGGCTTTTCCATAATGCCCAAGAACTGTCGTGCGTAAGATGAAAGCGATTCCACGTAGCGGCGCTGACCTTCAGCGTAAATAGTGTCAAAAGCGAGAGATGATTTACCCGATCCAGAAAGACCGGTAATAACCACTAATTTGTCTCGTGGAATATCGAGCGAGATGTTTTTCAGGTTGTGTTCCCGCGCCCCGACGATGCGTAAAACTTTAGCCATTATTATCCTTGAGATTATGCCAGTGGGCTTTTAAGTATACCCGATATACCCCAACTTATTCAAGAGTCGGGCCGAAGGCAAGTTTCAATTACCAATTTTCAATTATCAATGAATTTTCAAGTTGCAATTATCAATTGTCATAATCGTATCAGGCGCCGCCCAGAGGACTCTGCCCGCCGGGTATAAGGTATCAGGTATCATGAGGAGAAATTCTTAATGCCTAATCAGCTAATAACCTAATCAGCTAATCAGCTTCTTTATCCCCCCTTCATTTTTGCCCATTTTTCGCTATAATGTGGGCATAGTACTGGCTAGTAGTTGAACAAAACAGGCAAAGGAGAGATGTCTGATGAAGCTGACAAAATACTGCCTCTACGTGCTATTGGTAGCGGTAATCGCGTCACTATCACTGTTGGCTCAAAGTGAAAACTGGCTAGCCCGTTTACTCGGCGCCGATCCGGTTGTATTCAGCAGTCAAGTTGCCAAAACGCTGCTATTTGTGTTCAGCGTCGCTGCCTTGTGTGCGGGGGTGATTGCGTGCATAATCCGTTATCGCATCCGCCCGCTCCCGCCCGATTCTCAATAAAAGGAGGGGTGTGACACATGCAGCTCGTCAGGGGTTATGTCGTTGTGGCAACATCCGCCAGAGCAACTATACTGTACGGGTATTCACCTGATGAGGTGGATCGATGTTGTAACCTAGTACTGAATAACCTCAAACCATTTAGCCGAATAAAAGATGCGGAAGTAGCTATGAGGCAGTTTTACAAAGGTTCTGACATTTCGGTCCGAGGCGTTGCCAGAATTCGAATCAACATTGCCGAAAACGAAACTGAAATGATGCGTTTGTGTCATGCTCACAACCTGATCGTTATTGCTCATACCGATACGGGTACAAGATTATATGGTCCAAACACCCCATCCAGCAGTTTTGCCACAAACTGTTTGGCGTTAGAGCTGAATGGGCTTCGTTGTTACACTTCATCCATTGATGCTCGCGCCGCCTCAATGCGATTTCGTCGCCACAGCAAAATTCCGGCACAAATCGCCTCATTTTACTTGAAGCTACTGACCCTTTAGCACCTAAAAATGCCGAGGGGTCACAATTATTTTGAGTTACAAAAACTTGCTTTAGCCGCAAAAATGCGATACGGTGATCTAAAATAAAACTAAAAGGATAATATATGGAATCATTCGACACAATTATTGGTCAAAACGTGAAACTGCAAGGCAATGTGGCGAATCAAGGTGCTATTCAAATTAATGGCACCGTAGAAGGACAGGTGGAATCTGACGCAACCGTCATTGTTGGACAAAGTGCTCTTGTTAAAGGTCCGATTAAAGCTAAGGTGGTCGAGGTTTCTGGTGAAGTTCACGGCTCTATTACCGCCGAGGATCGCGTTGAGCTCAATCCCAAAGCCAAGGTGATTGGCGACGTGAACACTCGCAACTTTGTCGTTAAACTCGGGGCCACATTTGAAGGCAAAAGTGCGGTGCTCAAAGATCATAAAGCCGACAAAAATCATGCCGATCAAGTAGAAAGTGAAATCAAAGATTAAGCCGAACACTTGCTTGATTTGATCTAATAATGCTAAAGATTTATTGCCATGTACTACTACATCGTTGACCCACCTCAAACTAAAGCCGACCAGCAAATTGTGTCCGCTTTGCGCAACCGCCTTATTCCCGAAGGGTTGGCGGGAGAGTTTGTGTTTCGTACTCCCGGGCAATCTGCGGGTGTATTGGCAGATAAGGCGTTGGCACAAGGATTTTCGACGATTGTCAGTGTCGGCAGTGATGCGCTGGCTGGAGAACTCGCCGCGGCGCTTTACGACCAGCCATCGGCGCTTGGAATTGTGCCAATTAATGCCACTCCAGCTCTGCATAATATTATCGGCTACTCCGATTGGAAAGCGGCTGTATTAGCTCTGCGCGCTCGTAAAATTGCCCTGCGCGATTTGGGCACAATTAACGGCGAGCTTTGTTTTATTACCGAAATTGAAATTCGGGCGCCAAAAACAACGCATTTTCATGTGCACCTGAATCGCTTTACCGCCGCTATTGAAACAAAAAATATATTTATTAAGCTGTCGAACGATAACCCACCTTTCGATGTGCCCGGCGTCTTAAACTTTGCGGTGCCCGAATTGGTACGCTCGTCTTTCTTTGGTTTCAACAAGCAGTCAACTACCGCTTTTAGCACCTTACTTCGCGGCGAACAAGCGGTTATACAGGCCGATATTGAAGCTGAAGCGATATATGGCGATATGGTCATCGCCAAAACTCCGATTAGTCTGGCAATCGTGCCACAAGCGATACGGATGATTGTGGCGAGTGCAAGGAGCCACTAAGCGCTACGGAAGTATTCCTGCGCTATTGTGGCGAGTGCAAGGAACCACTAAGGAGCTGATTAGGTGATTAGGTGATTAGGAACTTTTTCCCATAATACCTGATACAATTATTATATGCCTAAACGCCATATTGATCAGATAAAAATGTTAATCTCGTTGGTTTGCGTATTTATTATTGGTGGTAGTTTGGGATATATGTATCTGGAAAAACTGACGTTTACCGATGCACTCTTGCGTACCCTACTGACGTTCTCTACACTAGGTTATGGAGAGGCAACAACACAAGGATTTGTTGGTAAATGGTTTACCATAGGGCTAGTAGCGGTTGGTGTTGGAGTAATTGTTTACGCCACATCTACTTTTGTACGAGCGGTTATTGAAGGCGAAATAAGTGGTTCATGGAGGCATGTGGTGCAAAAACATAAATTGGCTAAATTAACCGATCATGCAATTGTGGTTGGCTTTGGTCGTGTGGGGAGACAGGTGGCGGAAGAGCTTAAGGCCGAAGATCAAACAGTGGTAGTGATTGATAAGAACGATAAATCCGCCGAGTGTGCTGAATTAGGACTTGAGTTTATTCAGGGCGACGTGTGTATTAGTGATGATTCGTACATTAGTGCTGGTCTAAATGATGCCAAAGTGGTCGTGATTGCGATCGGAGCCGATAGCGAAAGTTTATCAGCATCTGTGACTGCGAGAGCTTTGGATCCAGATATTTTTATTGTGTCGCGAGCTACCAGTAAACAAGCCGAAAATCGCTTATTTCGCATTGGAGTGAATCGCGTCGCCCTACCAGCGTACATTGGCGGCTATCACATGGCAACAATGGCTTTGCGCCCATCGGTGGTTGATTTTTTGGATTTATTAACTGACAGCAAACGCGAGGAACTGCAAATTGAGGAGTTGTTTATTGAAAAAGATAATACGTTCATCGGGCAAAAAGTATTCGATCATTTTGGATCGCATCGCGGCACAGTGGCGCTACTAGCCATGAGACGAAAAGGGCAAACTGGTTTCTTGCGTCCAACCGGCACGACGCAAATTGAGCTGGGTGATCAATTAATTCTCATGGGTACCTCACATCAGCTTGATCGATTATTACGGAGAAGTTAATGCACCCGATATTAATTAATTTCGGCAATGTGACAATTTATTCATTCGGCGCACTTTTGGCTCTGGGATTAATTTCGGGCGGTATTACAGTGGCTTTATTACTACAGAGAGCGCATTTAAGTTCGCATGGGTTATTTGATGCGATTTTATTTTTACTTTTGTGCGGCGTCATTGGAGCCCGCCTCGCCTACATTGTCATTTACCCACAGTTTTTTAGCCCACCCGGGGGTAGCTGGACCAATGCGTTTGCGCTATGGAACGGTGGTTTAATTTTTTATGGTGCAATTCTTGGCGGATTATTTGCCACCTGGTTTAGCTTTAGGCGCGATAGCACGCTGTGGCGAATGTTTGATTTAATGACCTTTGGATTGTTCGTTGGACTAATTTTTGGCCAAATTGGCTGTTTATTCGGCGGTTGTGCCAACGGTATATTATCTAGCAATAGATTTGCCCTAAATGGGCGCGTGCCAATTCAGTTATTTGAAGCTGGTGCCTTAGCCATTGTCTTGACGTTTGGCTTACTGCATTATTTACGCTTTAGTAGCTGGCGCAAGGGTGGATTGATCTTTATCTACGGCGGTCTAGCACTTTTTACTATTCGATTGTTAACTGATTATTGGCGACCAAGCGAGGTGACGTGGCACAATATCTCGGCTTTAAAAATAGCCGACGCTGGGTTTATTGTGTTGTTTAGTGTGATATTGGTGATGAGGAGTAAACGGAGAACGGAGGACAGATGACTCAATTTTCAATTTACAAGTATCCCATCCTTCGCTAAAAGCTACGGAGGGCAGGCAATTTTCAATAAATTAACAGTTGCCAATTTTCAGTTTTGGTTTACAGTTTAAA
>CAZQEC010000039.1:5873-9000 GCA_964591565.1 uncultured Candidatus Saccharibacteria bacterium
GAACATTGCGAATTCATTGATAACTGATAATTGTTAATTGATAATTCATCCTGCCTGGTACGTGATACCTAATAACCTAATCATATAATAAGCTAATCAGCTTCTCTTCTCCCCCATCACCTGATCTACGAGAGCATAAAAATTTTCAGGGTGATTTTCGGCCATTTCGGCCAAAGTTTTGCGATTTAATGTCACGCCTTGCAGAATTAATTGATGAATGAAGCGACTATACTTAATGTCACGAGATTTAAGCGCAATGTTAATGGTGGTGATCCATTGAGCTCGAAAGTCACGTTTTTTGTTGCGGCGATCGCGATAGGCAAAAATACCAGCGTTTAACACCGCTTGACGCGCCATGCGCACTAAATTATTTCGCGTACCACGATAACCGCGAGTTAATTTGAGCAAATTTCGATGAGTTTTGCGGGACTGTAGTCCCCGTTTGACACGAGACATATAATTCCTTCCTTAACCGTTTGGCAACATGCGACGCACTCGGGCCGCGTCAGAAGCATGCACCGATTTAGCAACCGTAGTGCGCGGTGATTTATTGGCACGCAGATGGCTCACGGCGGCGGCTTTACGCATAATTTTACCGCCAACGGTAATGCGCACGCGTTTCGATAATGATTTTTGGGTTTTTGCTTTCATAATAAATCTATTCTTTAGCCAAAGTGGCCGTTACTTGATTACCCAGTTTGTTTGGCGCTTGTTCAACCAGACCACCGATGGATGAGATTAATGTTTGCATTAAGTTAAAAGCTCGATCGGCAAACGCTTGTTCACGTCCGCGCATTCGAATGACCAAATGCACCTTGTTGCCAGAAATTAAAAACTTTTTCGCTTGACTAACCTTTAGGGCCATATCATGTTCAGATATTTTAAGCCCGATGCGAATTTCTTTGACATCTATTGTTTTTTGATTGGCGCGCGCTCGTCTAGCGGCGCGTGTTTCTTCGTAGCGCAACTTGTCGTAATCGAGCAGTTTGCACACTGGCGGGGTGACATCTGGCGAAACTTCGACCAAATCCATCCCACGCTCCTCTGCCAGAGCTAAGGCGTCGGCTAAGGCAATTTGACCAACTTTTTGCCCACGCTCATCTATCAGCAACAATTGAGGTGCACGAATTTCGTCGTTAATGCGAACAGTTCTGGCTATGCTAACTCTCCGTCTTTTTTAATTGAAGACAACTTAAAAATAACAGATTAGCGGGCGCAAGTCAACAAATCGGATGCGTATCTACTCACAAGTCTGAAGTAGAAGTTATTGTTCGAGCGTAAGCGAGAACTAAATCCTAAATAGTTCTCGTTCGGCCTTCGAAGCCACTACGGCGAAGTAGGCTCGCTCCTGCGCTCCTCGAACAATAATCGCGTTAATGCTCATTAGTGCTCGCTTTCTCTCGACACTATAATTACTTCAAGGTTGTGAGTAGATACGAACAAAATAATTGACGAAGTTAGCCAATTTTGGTAAGGTAACCACGTTTCATCCGCTCTAATAGTTCACTGATATGTCAGAACAAAGAGAATGGGCACTTTGCCAATCTATTTGCAGATGAACCTGCAGAAAGCGAATGACCACCGTGCACACAACACCGAATGAGGTGCATCAAACCAGTGACATTTGGATGCGGTTCGAGCAGACGGGCGATCAAGAAGCACGTAATACGCTCATCAAGCAGTATGTCTATCTGGTAAAGATCATCACCCAGCAAATATTACGTTACCTACCACCTAATCTAGAACGTGAAGATCTGGAAAGCGCGGGAGTGGTGGGACTGATAAAGGCAGTTGACCAGTTTGACACTGGTCGGAGGGTGAAGTTTGAGACGTTTGCCGATAAGCTGATTAGAGGCGCAATTTTAGATTTCTGCCGCGATGAGGGTTGGGCTCCTCGGTCAGTTCGAGCAGCGGTTAAGTGGCATGAGATCGAGATTGCTGAGCTTACGGCACAGCTCGGTCACCCTCCAGTGGCGCATGAGATCGCGCGTGCCATGGGTATGATTTTGGAGGAATATTATTCGCTTTTACTCCTCATCAATCGCACTCAACTTCAAAGCACAAACGTTGTTACTCAATCCGGTGACCAGGGGAGTTCCCTTGCTGATGTTGTCCACGACGATCAGGCAACTCCTTCGGAAATTGCTGAGAGGAATCGGATCAAGAGGATTCTTGGTCAGGCAATCAACAATTTGCCGAGTCGGGAACAGCTTGTTATCCTGTTTCACTTCTACGAAGAGATGAGCTGCGAGGAAATCGGCCTGCTGATGAAGATTTCTGAGTCGCGGGTGTGGCAACTTCGCTCTCAAGCGATCAAACGACTCAAAAACTATCTTCGGAACCGTCCAAAACCGCGCCGCACTACCACACATGGAAGTATCGCGAATCACTATCAGTGACGCCCGTGTGGTCTGCAACGACGTGGTCAAGATGCAGGCATCCAAAAACCCGCGTAGGTCAAACTACGCACTCTGGCCTCCGAAGTAATCACGCTACGGAGGCACTTTGTTTATAATTTGATATCACCTTTATTTGATATCACACCCTTTTACTTTGTGTATCACCCCCGAGGTGATTGATAAGAGGAGCTTTAGCTCCGACCGTCTAATGAGCGCTAGCGAGTATACAGCTTCATCGGAGGTGATACAGCTTCACCCTCCTTCGCAAATCAAAATAGCTACGGAAGGGCAGACACCTAAGTCAAAAATACAAAAATGATCCTTGAAAGGTTCTTTGCGACATTAAATATAATCCCCTAATGGCTCTTTAGTTCTCGCTGGCGCTCGGCACAATAACTGCTTCAAATTTGTGAGCTAATACTCTCTTACACCTCGCAGATGAAATTGATTAGCAGTTATGCTAAAATCAAAAGCAGTTTCACGGGCAATTAGCTCAGCTGGTTAGAGCGTCGCATTCACATTGCGAAGGTCAGTGGTTCAAGTCCACTATTGCCCACCATCCTTTGCTTCGCGTGCTACTGGTAACAAACCATTCGACTCACTTTGTTTGCTCTTGACTTATCAGTCTAATTCTATGAGCATTGTTAATCCACGACATAAAATCGTAACATAAATTAAAATACTACTTTTGGTTCCGTGCTATAATAAACAAGCTTTTTTGAAAAAGA
>CAZQEC010000040.1:0-947 GCA_964591565.1 uncultured Candidatus Saccharibacteria bacterium
ACCACGCACCAACAAGCTCAATGGCCAACTGCCAAATTAGTTTATGTCGCCCGCGCATGCCACCACCATTTGGTCCAACTCGGTTGATATTAAATAAATCATCAATCAAGCCCAAAATAGCCGCCGCTAGCAAAGTGAAAAGTGGCAACCACGTCTGCGAGCGGGTGAAATTAAAAATTAATGTCAGCAGTATAACGGTACCCCAAATCAAAACCCCGCCCATCGTCGGCACATCTTCTTTGCCTTTGTGCAGTAAACTGAAAACCGGCGTTTTGCCTTCGCGGATTTTTTTGCCGAGCTTAAAACGATATAAAGTATCGGTTAAAATAGGCGTCATAATCATCGCCACGGCGAACGCCGCGAACGCCAGCCAAAACATTTTTTGTAACGCCGGAACATTTATTGAAAAAGTTTCCATCTCCAAAATTATACACTTCATTTCAGCCTTGCGCCACCTTTATCAATTTGATACCATCAAGGGCAACATGAAACTAATCAGTCTAAACACGTATGCAGGATATGTTTTTGATCCTTTGATCGAATTCATCAAAAGTCAGGCCAGTGATACTGATTTTTTTTGTTTTCAAGAAGTGTTAGATACTCAATCTAACATAACTGTAAATCATGGTATGAGAGCCAATTTGATGCAGGAATTAACTAATGCTTTACCCAATTTTCATCCATATTTCGCTCTAGCCCAACAAAAATATGATCACATTAGTATGCTAAACGAGAACGTTGATAGCGGTATGGCGCTATTTGTTCACAATAAACACCAAATTATCAATCAAGGCGATTTTTTTATCTATCAAAGTTTGAACACATTTGACGGTCATAATTATAGTACTATGCCAATGAACGCCTCTTTCGCACAAATAATAATTGGTGCGAAAATGTTAAATGTGCTGAATGTTCATGGCACAGCATGGACGTTTGATAAATTAGAC
>CAZQEC010000040.1:957-8892 GCA_964591565.1 uncultured Candidatus Saccharibacteria bacterium
AGCTCAATCACAAAGAATACTCGATTTTGTCCAAAAAAATCCCGGCCCAACCATTATCGCCGGTGATTTTAATCTGTTTCCCGACACTAAAAGTATTTCGATGATCGAACAAAGTGGCTTTAGCAATTTGATAAAACAATTTTCAATACCAACAACCAGAGGCAGTTTGAATAAAAAAATACATCCAGAGTATGAGAAACAAGAATATGGCTGGCAAGAATTTGCCGATTATGCGTTTATTTCGCCTGAAATTATCCCGCTTCACTTCAGCGTACCCGATGCACCAATCTCTGACCATTTACCGATGATTCTGGAATTTGAAATTAGGTAGATTGCCACACTCATTTTCATTCGCTCGCAATGACACAATAAGTGTAGTGAATTTTATCTCCGTGTTTCGGATTTATACTTTTTTTTGAATTATGATATTCGCCTGCCCCTCGTAGCTCGGAGAGCGAAGCGGGGGATTTCGGATTTTTTTGCCTACTTTGCTTTCACCCGATAGTGCGTTTTGAGTAAATACTCCGCAATTTCTCCCCACAATGGCGCCGCCGAACTTTCAGCAAATTCCACGCCCTGTGGCTCTTCTAGCGTTACAAACATGGCAAACTTAGGGTCATTTGCCGGCGCAAACCCAGCAAATGAACCGTTATTTTTACCCTCTTCGTACCCCGAACCATCGGTTTTAGCAATTTGCGCCGTGCCAGTTTTACCGGCCACGTCGTATCCTGCTACTCCAGCTTTTTTACCATGCCCACGTGTCACCACCTCAATCAACATATCTTTAACGTCACTTGCGGCTTGTTCTCCAACTACGCGTTTACCCGGTTTTGGTTCGATAATATCTTTTCGCCCGTCTGGATAATGAATTTCGTCAACAACATAAGGTTGCATATATACGCCTTTATTGGCGATCGCCGCGTAAGCCATAGCCATCTGTAAAGGAGTAACCGTAATTCCCTGACCAAACGCAATGGTGGCGGCGTGAATATCGCGCCAACTTTTGAGCGGAGGAATTGATCCCTCAACTTCGGTGTCTAAATCTATGCCAGTTTTACGAGCAAAATTAAAACGATTCATATAGTCAAACATTAGCTCTCGTCCCAACTTTTTCGATATATCAACCATAGCCACGTTGTCTGAATTCACCAATATATCCGCGACCGACTCCCGTCCAAAAGCCTTATTTTGGGCCGTATTAATTTCATAATTATCAACTTGAACACTCGACCCATAAACCCCAATATCATCTTTTTTAATCCGTCCAGAATCCAATGCGGACGCAATACTAATCGCTTTCATCACACTACCAGCTTCAAAGGTACGGCTAATGACCGGATTCTTAAAATTACCCTGCTCTTCGTCCTTAACTTCGTTGTACATATTTGGATCAAAACTGGGTGCGCCCGCCATCGCCACCACTTTACCAGTCGAGGGTTCTATAATAGTGACGGAGCCACTTTTGGCGCTAAACTTTTCGATCGCACGCTTAAGTGCTTGCTCCACGATCACTTGGACATCGCGATCAATAGACATTACCACGTCGGCACCTTTATTGCCGTTTGATTTTGTTTTGTCCACAAATGTATTACCCCAGCCGTCGCGCTCACCAACAACGCTCGACGAAATTCCTTGAAGCTGGCTATCAAAAAATCCTTCGGCTCCGTACTGGCCGTTGCCTTCACCATTCACAAACCCGAGCACCTGTGACGCCAAACTGCCCTCAGGATACGCACGCCATGCCTCATGAGATGTTGCTACCCCGACAAATCGCAAATCATTTATTTTTTGTTCGACTTCAAGTGACAAATCGCGTTTGATGGGCGGAATATATGGCTTATCATTATTTATCGTACTAAATAGCTCTGGCTCCGACATTCCAATCAGCGGGGCTAAAATTCGTGCCACTTTGGCTTTATCTTTAACGTTTTTTGGCACAATATCCAACCTAACCCTTGGCTCATTTAAGGCCAATGCGACAGTGTTTTTGGCCGACCCATGCACCAAAATATGCCCGCGAAACGGGTTTAATTTAACTGCAACGGTGGCTTGCGACTGCGACTTTGCTTCTGCCAATCCATTGCCTAGCACGGCACGGTCCAGTAAACGAAGAATAATTGCAAAACTGACAATGGCAAACACCAACGTCAACAATCCTAGGCGCTTAGTCAAACTAAAATATGTAGATGAATTCATTATTTAATATCCTTCAATCGGGAACACCCTGCACCGATACTCGGTAAAATAGAAATGTATAAATGATAAATTATAATGCATCAGATCTACGATTTGTAATTGCTCCTTAACGGTCGCAACCATAATTATGGAGCGGCTTTGCCGCAATTTATATAATCAATTTTCCATCATTATGATTTATGACTTATCACTTATCCATTTCTTATTTCTGTCCCTCTTTCACCAACCCCAACGCTTCGGCTTCCTTGTTCAGGTTTTCCGCGTTACCTTTACGCGCCGCTTCAACGTCCAGTGCCTCAAGTTTGGTTTGTAGTTCACTTTGATTTTGATTTAGCTTGCGCACCAACGCCTTTGATTCGGAGTTTTTGGCGTTCGTCGTCACGTACAGTGCTAATAAAACGGCGATCGCCGCTACAGTCACAAATTTAAACGCATTTGCCCCAACGTACCACGACTGTCGCACACTTTTGCGCCGACCACGCACAAACCGTCTCTGTCCTGTGTAAACTACCGCTCTACCCATTTTATAACGCCCCTTTGTTTTGGTATTTTAGAATATGGAATGTGGAATATTCGTTTTTACTCGACGTTCGATACTCTAAAATTATTTAATTTTTTCCGCCACTCTCATTTTGGCACTACGACTGCGTGGATTATCAATCATTTCCTGACGTGATGGTATAATTGGTCGGCGTGTCAAAACACGCAAACTAGGATTTTTACCGCAAATGCATTGCGGCGCTTCAGGCGGGCAAATACAGCCACGCGCGCCTGCTTGAAAAAATTGCTTGACGATGCGATCTTCGCCGCTATGAAAACTAATTGCAATCAATCGTCCGCCTGGTGACAATAATTCGCACGCCTGATCTAGACCCGCTTGCAATTCACCGTATTCATCGTTAACTGTTACCCGAAGCGCCTGAAACACTCGGGTGGCAGGGTGAATATCTGATTGCCTTGGCGCGACATTCTCAATTAGCATACGCAACTGCTCCACAGTTTTGACGCCTCCACTTTCACGGGCGCGTAAGATACGGTCAACGATGCGATCGGTGGCTGGCTGACCGTGTTCGGTAAACAACGCTTTTAGATCACGTCTAGACCAATATTTCAAAATATCACTGGCGCGCATTGTGCCGCTCCCCATTCCAATGCGCATATCCAGATCACCAGTCGATTTTAGACTAATTCCATAGCTTGCATCATCGAGCTGGGGTGATGATAACCCCAGATCAAATAAGACTAAATCAGCTGTTTTTATACTGGCTTGATTGGCTAAACGTTGCATTTGACTAAAACGTCCATTGACAATCTTCACCACATCGCCAAATTGTTTTAATCTACTTTCAGATTCGACCACGGCCGCCTCATCTTTATCAATACCCAGATATTGCCCTTTCGGCAAAACCAGTGGCAATAAACCCGCGGCGTGTCCGCCAAAACCAACCGTAGCATCAATCACAATTGATTCATTTTTTAGATTCGCCCACTCCATCACGTTTTGGAAAAGAACCGGCGTGTGCGGATACAGATCCGCCACCACCCCTTTTTTTGGCTCGACATCGTCAGGCCACGACATAACACTAAATCCCAAAATCTAGCAGACTTTGCGCTATCTCGTCGCTTTTCGACTCGGCTTGTTTTTGTTGCTCCGACCAATTTTGCTTATTCCACACCTCAATCCGATTGTATAAGCCAGCTATCACCACAGTAGATTCCAACTTGGCAAATTGGCGTAAATAACTGGGTACCACCACCCGCCCTTGTTTGTCCAATTCGGCGTCCATCGCCCCCGCCAACATGTGTCGGGCAAATTGGCGCGCCCCGGCTTGACTAATAGGCATTTCGACCAACTTTTCTGCCAATTCGGCCCAATCGTTTTTGGTATAGATAAATAAACAACCGTCCAAACCCCGTGTCATCACCAAACCATCCGCAAATGCAACTCGAAAACGAGCCGGCATGGCCAAGCGACCTTTATCATCTATATTGTGCTCGTGTTCGCCGATAAACATTGTTGCCGTTTCTTTAGTAAATTTGCGTATTTCAAGCGTGATATTTTAGAGCCTGTTTAAAAACTAATGACTTGGAAAAACATTCATATTTTGAGCGAAAACCACAAAGACTGACGAACCATATCGAGATACGGTGAGGAAGGATGAGTGATTTGCAGCCAAAATATGGATGTTTTAACAGTCAAGCACTATTAAATCCTGTTTTGTGCGATGAGTTTTTAAACAGACTCTAAGATGTGGGGCAAAAGAGGTGGAGGGTTGATAACAACATTAAGCCAGTTGGCCTAACCGACCTAATGCGTGAACCTAAAGCGACGTCTGGCTAAAAATCCACGTACCAAACGCTCCACTCTCTTCTTTAAATGTGCTATCGGCCAAGAAACTAATGAAAGTTTTGTACCGATGCCTTCTGGCGCCCCTCAAACGATTCCTGACTGACCGAAACTATCAAACATACCGGCCAGCTATTCAGGAATTACTCGCCCCGTCTTAAAAAATATGTACGGGGCCAAACAATATGGTGAGGAATATGGCATTTGCGCCAGCTTTCAGGGCTTTGTCGCGTTTCTAGCGCGACCGTATCCTATTAAGCTCCCCCTTAGCGCACCTGCAGAAATGAAACTTATCCACAGGTTTATCCACTTTTCCCCACTTCACCCCACTTTTAAGGGTCTATTGCCAATTTATGCCCCTTAAACCCCACTGTCAATACATTCGATCTTTGTTCGGCCACGTCGAACGATAAATCTGTGTTGACCCTGAGCGTAGTCGAATGGGTCAATACATTCGACATCTGTTCGGTAATACAAATAATAAATAGATTACTGTTCAAGCGTATGCCCGCACCATATCGTGCAGGGCGCATGTGAGGACTGTTATGAGACTACAAATCTGCTAGATCATTTCACTGACGTCAGATATTTTCACCCGCGTTTGTTTCATCGTATCGCGATCGCGAATTGTCACAGTCTTGTCATCTATTGTGTCAAAATCGATCGTCACGCACATTGGCGTGCCAATTTCGTCTTGACGGCGGTAGCGACGCCCAATTGAACCGGTTTCGTCGTATTCCGCCATCACTCCGCTTTTTTTGAGATCATGAAATAGTTCAGATGCTACCCTGACCAACTCCGGTTTATTCTTGAGCAGAGGCAAAATAGCCACTTTGATCGGCGCCAAGTCTTTATGCAACTTCAGCACCACTCTCCCTTCACCTTCTTCATCATTCTGATTTGTATCTTCGGATTGATTATTTCCCTCCGAATGTTTCAAGTTTCTGGTCTCTAGTTTCAAGTTTTCGTCAGAAAATGCATCCAAAAGTGCCATCAGCGTTACGCGATCCGCTCCGCCCGAGGTTTCAATAATATAAGGAGTGTATTTTTCGCTCGTTGCTTCATCAAAATAGCTCAAATCTTTACCCGAAAACTGGCTGTGTCGTGAGAGATCCCAGTCGCCGCGGTTGTGCACCCCTTCCACCTCTTTCCAACCCCACGGCGTTAAATACTCAATATCGGCCGCCGCCCGCGCATAATGGGCCAACTTTTCGTGATCTTTGAAACGCAGGTGCTTTTTATCAAATCCGAGACCAAGATACCATTCTAGTCGGGCTTTTTTCCAGCTTTCATAAAATTGGGGGGCATCAGTTGGTTTGCAAAAAAACTGCATCTCCATTTGCTCAAACTCGCGCATCCGAAAAATAAAGTTGCCCGGGGTAATTTCGTTGCGAAATGCTTTGCCAATTTGAGCAATGCCAAACGGCATTTTGACCCGCGAAGTTTGCAGGACATTCTTAAAATTAACGTAAATGCCTTGGCAAGTTTCGCCACGCAAATACACGGCCGACTTCGCATCTTCTGTCGTACCGAGAAACGTTTTCATTAGTAAATTAAAGTTTTTCGGCTCGGTAAATTGATCTTTAGTGCCACAAACAGGACATGCTAGCTGGTAGCTGGTAGCTGGTAGCGAACTAGCACTGTGATCATTTTCCTGATCATTGCCCTGATACCTGATACCTGATACCTGATACTTTTCTTCGAGTTCGTCTTGTCTAAACCGATTATGACACTGCTTGCACTCTACTAATGGATCGGAAAAACTCTCCACGTGCCCGCTCGCCTCCCACGTTTTAGGATGCATTAAAATAGCCGCGTCAAGTCCGACAATATCGTCGCGCATCTGCACCATGGCTTTCCACCAAGCCGCTTTGATATTATTTTTGAGCAATACTCCATACGGCCCATAATCCCACGTCGAAGCTAATCCACCATAGATTTCGGACGATGGAAAAATAAACCCCCGCCGTTTGGCTAAATTAACAACTTGATCTAAACTTTTGGCTGGCATATCTTATTTATACCACATTCTAGCACTGGCGGGAATGTAAATGCACGTGGAGCCACAACTTGCTTTTATCAACAATGAGTAAAGCAGTATGTGACATAAAATATTTACTTTAGCACTTAGGATATTTCCATTGTGCTATAATTGCCTCATGAAAAAATCTAAGATTCTCGTTGCCACATATCCATCTCCAGACTTAGACGGCTTTGCTTGTTCAGTAGCCTATACAGAGTTATTGCAAAAAAATGGCAAGGATGCACACGAGGGAATTTTTGGCACCCCACATGACGAAGCACAATTCGTGTGTGATTATCTACAATATGATCCTCCCAGCTCACTCGACAACACAGACAATTTCAATCAAATTATTCTAGTCGATTGTAGCGAATTAAATGGATTACATAAAAGCATTAAACCAAAAGGTGTTATTGAAATAGTTGACCATCGGATGCAAAATGACGCTGATCAGTTTCCAAACGCTATGATACAAATCGAAAAAGTTGGTTCCGCTGCCACTTTAATTGCAGAGAAATTTGCCACACAAAACACTAGACCATCAAAAGAATCGGCGATGTTGTTGTATAGCGCTATAGTTTCAAACACGCTTAATTTTAAGGCAACCGTTACGACCGAGCGCGACAGAAAAATGGCACAGTGGATACATAATATGATTGATATCCCCGACGATTATATACATCAAATGTTTATGTCTAAATCCATTAATCTAGAGGGTCAGAAATTACAGGATCGTATCCAAAGCGACTTCGCTTGGTTTAATATTGCCGATAAAAAAGTGAGTATCATTCAGTTAGAGATTGTTGGTACCGAGACTTTGGTATCAAAACATAGATCTGAAATTATCGAGGCTTCGAAACACGCACTCAAAGAATTCGAGCTTAATTTTGCTTTCGCGTCATTGATTGATCTTGAAAAAGGATATAATTTGTTTGTAACAGATCACCAGCCAAGCCAGAAACTATTAACTCATATTTTTGATGTAAAATTTCATAACAATGTGGCTAAACGAGATGGTCTTATTATGCGCAAAGAAATTACTCCGCTTATTAAAATTGCACTCGAGGCAAAGTAAGTTTAGACTTGCCAACTCATTCAATAAAAACACCTAAGATGCGTAGACTCTCGTCACATTTTCGGGAATTCGCGCCAGAACTTCGTGAGCGTTTGTGTTTGCCCACTGGGCAACTTGGGATACGGTAATTTCTTGATTTTTTTGCTTGCCTATTGCCACCACTTCCTCACCTATTGTTAATCGAGATTTAACCGCCGAGATGTCTATAATCGTCTGTGACATACACACCCGCCCGACCACCGGGCATTTTACTCCATCAACCAGCATGTACCCCTTATTCGAAATACCGCGATC
>CAZQEC010000041.1:0-8602 GCA_964591565.1 uncultured Candidatus Saccharibacteria bacterium
CCGCCTTTGCAAACGCCAAAAGTGGTTACGCGGAACTTGAAACAGCCGAAAAATTGGCTAAACAGCAAAAATTTACTTTGGCGAAAACACATTTTGCTAAAGCGGAACAACAGTTTAATTTGTCATTATCCTCGATGCGCGGGGCCGGACAGGCCTCAGTTGTTTTGCCGTTTTTAGTTGATGACGCCAATTATTCCACCGCTCAAGCGTTGTTGGAGGCAGCCGCAATTTTGGCGGCGACTGGGCAAATTGGGGCAGATTTGGGCACGCTAGGTAGTACTGCTTTACATAACGACGTTAAATCAAACGATGATCCGTTTGTAAAAGCGAACGCCGTTTTGCAAATATTATTAATCCAAAATCAAGCCATGACCACTTTAGCCGACCAAGTGCAGTTAAAAATACAATCAGCGAGTCGCCTTTTATCCGTATACGCCAATAAGCCCGTTTCGGACGTCGGGCTAGAGCAAATACGTCGCCGTGCGATCGAAAAAGTTTCGTTGCTCGAACGCGGTGCCAAAACGACCGCCGAACTACTGCATAATCTCGGTCCAATTTTAGGTACGGATCGCAACCGTCGTTATATTTTATTATTTTTGAATAACACGGAGTTAAGGCCTGGCGGCGGTTTTATTGGTAGCTTCGCCACATTTTTGGTCAAAAAAGGAGTAATTGAGTCATTTGAGGTGCAAACGAACATTTATAAGTTAGACAACGCTTTTACTAAGGTTTCGCACGTTGAGCCGCCATATCCGATTAACCAACTGACTAAAGATTGGGCTTTGCGTGATGCAAACTGGGATACTTCGTTCATGGCAAGCGCCCAAAAAGTGGCCTGGTTCTATAAGCAAGAGGCCGGCGTAGATGTTGATGGAGTGATCGCAATTGACACTAGTTTTATAAAGTCGTTATTAGAATTTACTGGTCCGGTTGACGTGCCGATACAAAAAATGACTCTGACCAGTGAAAATGTGGTCAGTATTTTGCAATATAAATCTGAAAAAGAGTATCTTGAAAATGAGGCAGTCAGAGCCTTAAATGAGCCCAAAAAAGCGATCGCGGACGCGTTTCCATTTGTTTTAGCAAAAGTGTTTAATCTTGCCGATGTTGGTTCATCATCATTATCAGATATTTTAAATGTCGGGGTGGCAGAAAAGCATCTGAATTTTGCCCCATTGTTCGAGCCAGTTGTTGGAGTAGATAGTATTGATAAGCTATCGTCGCCATTTCCGACCAATGATGATTTTTTATTGGTGACGAACGGCAATATAGGCGGTTTCAAAAGCAGTTTAAGCATCACACAAGATGTGGATATCAGTATTACGCCGACCAATCGTCAAACCTTGCTTCACACGGTTGATATTACGCGCAAGCATAACGGCTCTTACAATTGGCCAGATGGCGACAACAGCAACTTTATACGCTTAAGCGTGCCAAAAGATGCAATTTATATTGAAAGCTCCAGCACGGGTATAAATAATGGTTTAATTGAACCGATTGCTTACATTGAACAATTTGATAATTACCAAACTTTTGGACATTGGTTAACAACGCCAGTTGGAATGGTCAGAACAGCTCGTTTTGAATATGAAACTCCGATTCAAAGTGTATTATTTAAGCAATCTAATCTCAAATTTCATTACTTAAAACAACCCGGTTGGACTTTTGATAATTTAAAAGTTAATTTTGTGAACGGTCAAGATTATTCATTCGCATCAAGTCAGCTTGAGTTCAAGCAAAAAGCCGCCACCGATCTCTTTTGGCAAATGCCGCTGAAGAAATTATAGGAATCTTCGAACGTTGTATTCAAATTATAAATCGCTCTCATTTTTTCGATATTACCTAGTGATTATCCACTACATTTAAAGAAGTGATATTCGCTTAAGCTCATTAGTCGTTCGGAATTTTATTTCTCGCGACAATAATTAATATCCGTACGGTCACTAATTATCGTATCTTAACTGTAACTAAAACCATAAGTGAAAAATAAATTATGCTACAGAATTGCGAACTGTTACATACTTTTGCATGAGGTATTATTGCCTCGCGTCATATTTTAGGATAAAATGACATAGTGCGAGATTAATCTACTAAACGTATTGAAAGTATCTTATGACTAAATCTGCCGAGACATCTTACGACGCTAAAAACATTACGGTCCTTGAGGGGCTAGACCCTGTACGCAAACGCCCCGGTATGTATATTGGCGGCACCGGTATTGAGGGCTTACATCACTTAATTTGGGAAGTGGTAGATAACTCAATTGATGAATCAATGGCGGGATATTGTACTCAAATTGACATTGTTTTAAATGCCGACGGCAGTATTGCGGTGACAGATAATGGTCGCGGTATTCCGGTTGATATTCATCATCAAACCAAAAAATCAGCGCTGGAAACCGTTTTAACCACCCTGCACGCTGGCGGTAAATTTGGCACTGGTGGATACAAAGTGTCGGGCGGTCTGCACGGCGTTGGTGTTTCGGTAGTCAACGCGCTGTCGGAAACTTTGCGCGCCGAAGTGCGCCGCGACGGTCACTTATATGTGCAAGAATACGATCGGGGCGTGCCAAAAGAGAACGTTAAAGTGATCGGTGAGGCCACTGGCACAGGTACTACAATTATATTCAAAGCCGATCCAGCTATTTTTGCCGAAATTGCATACGATTGGAAAACGATCATAGATCATTTAAGACAGCAAGCGTATTTAACCAAAGGCGTGCGTATTGATATTCAGGACGAGCGTTCGGAGGTAATTGATAAATACTCTTTTTATTTTGAAGGCGGCATTTCTAGTTTTGTGCGACATCTAAATCACGGTCGCGATGCCTTACTAACTCCGCCATTTTACGCCGAAAAAAACATCGGTGACGTTCTGGTCGAACTATCACTCACATACTCTGATGATTTTAATGAACATGTTTATACTTTTGCCAACAACATTTACACCACCGAAGGCGGAACTCATTTAACCGGATTTAGATCCAGCATTACGCGCGTTATTAATGATTACGCGAAGAAAAATGGCTGGCTCAAAGAGACTGAAGGTGGTTTAACCGGGGAAGACGTGCGCGAAGGATTGGTGGCGGTGGTATCTGTCAAGCTTCCCGAACCGCAGTTTGAAGGTCAAACCAAGTCAAAATTAGGCAACGCTGACATTCGCTCGATTGTAGAATCGGCTACTTCAGAAACTCTTTCAGCGTATTTTGAAGAACATCCGAACGAAGCGCGACGGATTGTCGAAAAAGGTTCAATTGCGGCTCGCGCGCGCATTGCCGCCCGAGCGGCCAGAGATACAGTCATTCGTAAAGGCGCACTTGAGGGCATGACTTTGCCGGGTAAATTGGCTGATTGCAGTGAAAAAAATCCTGCAAAGTCTGAGTTATTTATCGTTGAAGGTGATTCGGCTGGCGGCTCAGCCAAATCGGCGCGGGACCGGCGGTTTCAGGCTATATTACCGATCAAAGGCAAGATATTAAACGTTGAACGAGCGCGTCTTGACCGCATGTTACAATCAGATGAAATTAAGGCGTTAATTGTTTCGTCTGGCGCCGGAATTGGTGAACTGTTTGATATGAATAAAGTGCGCTACCATCGCATTGTAATTATGACCGATGCGGACGTAGATGGGGCTCATATTCGCACCCTGCTGTTGACGTTCTTTTTTCGTTACTATCGCCCCCTCATTGACGCTGGTTATTTATACATCGCCCAACCGCCACTTTACGCCATTACCCAGGGCAAAACCAAGTTTTTTGCTTTCAGCGAAGAGGAAAAAACTGATTTATTTAAAACGCTAAACATTCACGATGGCGCCACCGAATCGGCCTTGGCCAGCGAAAGCGAGTTGTCTGGTGATACTGCAGACGAGCCGGATCAAGAGTTGGCGTCTGATACGCCGAAAAAACGAGTGCTTAAAGTTAACGTTCAACGCTACAAAGGATTGGGTGAAATGAATCCAATTCAGCTTTGGGAGACCACCATGGATCCAGCCAAACGGGTTTTACTGCAAGTACATATTGAGGACGCTATGAAAGCCGATGAGTTATTTTCAATGTTAATGGGCGATGAAGTAGCACCACGTAAAAAGTTTATTCAAACGCACGCTAAAGGTGCAACCTTGGACATATAATGGAAAATAAACATCACAAAGATCAAGATATTACGATTGACAATCCATTAATTGGGCGAATTCGCATTCAGCAAGTTGAGGATGAGGTGCGCAAAAGCTACCTCGATTACGCCATGTCGGTGATTGTGGCGCGCGCGCTACCAGATGTGCGAGATGGGCTAAAACCGGTACACCGACGGGTCATTTACGCTATGCATGAGCTCAATTTAAGCGCTAGCGCTAAATACTCTAAATCGGCTGCCGTTGTTGGTGAAGTGATGAAAGATTATCACCCTCACGGTGACAGTGCTATTTACGATACGCTCGTCAGAATGGCGCAAGATTTTAGTATGCGCTATATGTTGGTAGATGGACAAGGCAACTTCGGCTCAATTGATGGCGATTCTGCCGCGGCGATGCGCTACACCGAATGTCGTATGGCGAAAATTAGTGCCGAAATTTTACAAGATATTGAAAAAGAAACGGTTGATTGGGTTGACAACTACGATGGACGCTTAAAAGAGCCGACTGTTTTGCCCTCCAAAATACCGCAACTTTTGCTCAATGGTTCGGTGGGTATTGCCGTTGGTATGGCGACAAATATTCCCCCGCACAATTTGGGTGAATTATGCGACGGCGTGGTGCATTTAATTGATCATCCTGAAGCCGAAGCAGATGAGCTGATGCAGTTTGTTAAAGGACCAGATTTTCCGACCGCCGGCATTATTTACAACGTTGAGGACATTCGTGCGGCTTACACCACCGGCAAAGGTCGCATTGTTATGCGCGCTCGAGCGGTAATCGAAGACGACAAAAAAGGTGCCCGAATAATTGTGACCCAGATACCATATCAAGTTAATAAAGCGACACTTGTGACTAAAATTGCTGATTTAGTTAAAGAAAAGCGTGTTGAAGGTATTTCAGATTTACGCGATGAGTCTGATCGCGACGGTATGCGTATTGTGGTTGAGTTAAAAGCCAACGCTTACCCGAGTAAGATATTAAATCAGCTATTCGAATTGACGCAAATGCAAACCGCTTTTCACGTCAATATGCTGGCTTTAACACCAACTTTAGAACCGCGCATTATGACCCTAAAAGAGGTATTAGCGTATTTCATAGAACACCGAGTCAATATAATTACTCGTCGCACCCAATTTGAGTTGAAAAAAGCACGGGCTCGTGCCCACATATTGGAAGGTTTGCGCATTGCTTTGCACCATTTAGACGATGTGATAGACACCATTCGCAAATCAGACGATCGCCCAGACGCTAAGTCAAAGTTGATGAATAAGTTTAATTTGTCAGATTTGCAAACTGAAGCTATTTTAGATATGCGTTTGTCTCAGTTAGCCGCTCTCGAGCGTCAAAAGGTTGAGGATGAGTATAATGAAATGCAAAAAATAATCAAACATCTGGAAGATTTATTAGCTCATCCTGAAAAAATTCGCTCATTAATCAAAGATGAGACCGTCGAGATTAAGCAAAAATACGCCGATCCGCGTCGCACCGAAATAATTAGTTCAGCACTGGGGCGGTTTTCGGCCGAGGATCTCATTCCCGACGAAACGGTTTTAATCTCGATTACACGCGACAATTACGTTAAGCGCGTGCCAACATCCACTTACCATAGTCAAGGGCGTGGCGGTAAAGGCGTTATTGGTATGACCACCAAAGAAGAAGATTTGGTTGATCATCTGGTGTTGGCTTCGACACACGACGATGTGCTTTTCTTTACCAATAAAGGTCGGGTGTTTCAAACTAAAGTGTACGAACTACCTTCGAGCTCGCGCCAAGCTAAAGGACATGCTTTGGTTAATATCATTCAAATAAGTCCATCTGAAAAAGTGACATCGCTCATAACATTAAGTAAAAAAGAGCGTGAGAATTTCAAATACTTTTATTTCGCCACCATGCTTGGTCAAGTCAAAAAGACACTAATTGACGATTATTCTAATGTACGAAAAACGGGCTTAATTGCCATTAATTTACAGCCAAAAGACGAGCTACGCTGGGTGATGATGACCACTGGAAGTGATCGCATTATAATGGTTTCGGCGCAAGGTCAGGCAATTTATTATAATGAAGCCGATGTGCGTCAAATGGGACGAAGTGCGGCTGGAGTGCGCGGTATGAAGCTCCGCCCGAATGACAATGTGATGGCGGCCGACGTGGTGCGCTGGCCTGAAGTGACCGGTGCAAAAGCGCCAGACCCCGATTTACTGATTGTGCTCGAAAACGGTTTTGGCAAACGCACTGCTTTGCATCACTTCACTCTGCAACAACGCGGTGGCATTGGTATGCGCGCGGCGCATTGTACCAGTCGCACCGGCAACATTATTGGTATGTATGTGGTTGCCAATCTGAGCGCCGATGTATTGATTATGAGTGGGCAAGGACAAACATTGCGCACATCATTGACTTCGGTTAAAAGATTAGGTCGCGACACTCAAGGTGTAACCTTAGTGAGGTTGCCTTCAGGCGATAAGGTTGCATCGGTGGCAATTTTGGATTCAGAAAACACTTTGTCGGCGGACGAAATTGTGGGCACTGCGGAGTCACAACCAACCGACGCTAAAATTAAGGTCACAAAATGACTGAAACGGCACCATTAAAATTGTCTGCGGTGGTATCGGTCAAGGATTTGGCCGATAAATTGAAAGTTCCAGTCGCCAAAATTATTGGTATTTTACTAAAAAATGGCGTTGCCGCGACTATTAATGAAAGTCTAGATTTCGAAACCGCCGCCATTATTTGCGCCGAGTTCGATGTATCGGCCGTATTGGATAATGAATCTGTCGCAAAGCCGACTTTGGATGAATCCACAAACTTGACGCCGCGCGCGCCAGTGGTCACCATTATGGGTCACGTTGATCATGGTAAAACAACTTTGTTAGATGCAATACGCGAGGCCAATGTGGCTTTAGGCGAATCTGGCGGCATTACTCAACACATTGCCGCGTATCAAGTTCAATTAAAATCGAATACTAGTCATCGCGCCAATAAAATTACATTTTTAGATACGCCGGGACACGCCGCTTTTACGGCGATGCGTCAACACGGTGCTAGCATTACTGACATTGTGGTGCTGGTGGTGGCGGCGAACGATGGTATTAAAGCACAAACGATCGAAGCCATTGATCACGCCAAACAAGCTCGCGTGCCCATTATTGTGGCTGTCACTAAAGCCGATTTGCCCGATGCCAATATGGAACGGATTAAACAACAATTAGCAGAGGTAGATATGGTGCCTGAGGAATGGGGTGGCAAAACAATTATCGTTCCAGTGTCGGCAAAAACTGGCTTGGGGCTGAATGATTTATTGGAAATGATTTTACTGGTGGCGGATTTAGCCGATTTAAATGCCACCGCCGAGGGCGCATCGGTCGGAGTGGTCATTGAATCCCATCTTGAGGCAGGTCGCGGTCCGGTTGCAACCGTATTAATCCAAAATGGACAATTGCGGACAGGGCAAGCCGTTGCCATTGGCGGAACTTTCGGCAAAATACGGACGCTAGAGTCGTTCACAAAGCAAAAAATTGATTTTGCCGGTCCAAGCGATCCGGTCATAATTTCAGGGCTAAAATCGGTACCAAACTTTGGTGACCGAATGATTGCGTTTGATTCAGATAAGTCGGCCAAAATACAGGCCGATGCATCAGCACGCGAAGCATCATTTACAAAAGTGCATAGTATGCACGCAAAAGGATTAGACGAATCAGTTTCAGACGATCTTATTCAACAGCACGAGCTACCTCTTGTCATTAAAACAGACGTAAAAGGTTCCCTCGAAGCCATTCACCAGGTTTTAGACGAGCTCAATACTGCCGAAGTGTCAGTTAAAATTACACTCGAAGGGGTTGGACCGGTTTCAGAATCAGATGTGACGCACGCTAAAGCAACTCGGGCTCGTATTCTCTCATTTCGTGTGCCAATTGGAGCCGACATTCGCAATCTAGCCAACAAGGAATCTGTTTCTATCTACACTTACGATGTTATTTATGATTTGGTTGAAGATGTGAAGAAAGCGCTTAGTAAATTATTGCCACCCGAAATCGTTGAGGTTCTACTTGGTAAAGCGACTATAATCGCTATGTTCAAAGGCGACAAGCGCAGCTTGGTAGTTGGAGCCCAGATTGAGGAAGGATTAATTTCTAAAGACGATCAATTTCATTTGACACGAAAAAAAGAATTGGTTGCGGACGGCAAAATTTTAGCTGTCAGACGAGGTAAGGATGAGGTTAAACAATCTTCGTCTGGATCGCAAGCGGGATTGTCTATTACAGGCAACCTCGATGTCAAAATAGGCGATGAGATTCAGGCTTTTCGTAGTGAAACTCGGGCAAGATCGCTGTAAAACAGAAAACAGAGGACAGAGGAATATCTTACATATTCTATATATAAGTATCCGTCCTCCGTCATCTGTCCTCCGCTTCACGTATTAGCTCATTAAGAAATCTTACTTTAGGGTAGCTTTCAGTAGCTCAAGTTT
>CAZQEC010000042.1:0-7988 GCA_964591565.1 uncultured Candidatus Saccharibacteria bacterium
TGTGCGTTTGTTGATGATGTGGTTGTCTTTATCTACTTCGGTGGAAGCCGGTGCCACAATCATACGCTCTTCGGTAGCGGCATCGAGATAATCAATTTTATTTGTCACTTTAGGCAATTTACCGGCCGTATGCTCTACTTTGCGATATGGTGTTTCAATAAATCCGTAGTCATTTACCCGTCCGTAGCAAGCCATATAACCAACCAAACCAATGTTTGGACCTTCAGGAGTTTCAATTGGGCATATTCGACCATAATGAGTTGGATGTACGTCGCGTACTTCAAATCCGGCGCGTTCCCGCGACAGTCCACCAGGCCCAGTTGCGGCAAGGGTGCGTTTATTTTCAAGTTCAGCCAATGGGTTCGTTTGACTCATAAATTGTGATAATTGAGAAGAGGCAAAAAATTCTTGCAGAACTGCAATCACCGGGCGTGAATTAACTAATTGGGCTGGTGTGACGGTGGCAATGTCAGAAACACTCATCCGATCTTTAACAATACGTTCCATGCGCATTAAACCAACACGCAGTTTCGCTTGTACTAACTCACCAACGGCTCTCACACGACGGTTGGATAAATGATCAATGTCGTCTTTGTGCGCACCGGGATCATTATTTAGGCGAATTAACTCGCGGACGGTGGCGACAAAGTCCTCTATACGCAAAACGCGATTTTCGAGGACATTTTCAACCTTTAAGTTTAAGCGAGAATTCATTTTATAGCGACCAACACGACCTAAATCGTAACGTTTTGGATTAAAAAACATCGCCTGCAAAAAAGATTTGGCTGCTTCGGCGTTGGCTAAGTCTCCCGGGCGAATTTTTTTGTAGACATCAACCAGCGCTTGGTCAACCGATTTGGCCGGATCACGCTCAAGTGTGGAGTTTATATATTGATGGTCGGGATTAGTGTCCACATCTTTAAATAACTGGCGAATTTCTTCATCGGTCGAGTAACCAAAAGCACGTAAAAACGTGGTGATACTAATACGCCGCTTACGATCAATTTTAACGCTAATAATGTCTTTGCTACTCGTTTCAATCTCTAACCAAGCGCCACGATTCGGAATAATTTTAGCCCCAAATAAATTACGTCCCGGCACCTCATCAACCGTAAATAATACGCCATAAGACCGTACAATTTGCGTTACCACTACCCTTTCAACACCATTGATAATGAAGGTACCACGCTTGGTCATGAGCGGAAAATCGCCCAGAAAAACATCACTTTCTTTTATTTCGCCGGTTTCTTTATTTAACAAAGAAGCCCGAGCTCTTAACGGGGCTTTGTAGGTGAGGTTGCGAAACCGCGCCACTTCTTCTGTGATGCGCGATTTGTCTAAAAACGGCTTACCAAATGTGAGAGTTAAACTCTTATTGGTAAAGTCATCAATCGGACTGACTTCTTCGAGTAGTTCTTGAATACCTTCTTCAAAAAACCATTTATAGGAGTTGGTTTGGATCTCAATTAGATTTGGTAACGGAGCGGGGTTTGGATTACCTGAAAGATAGATGCGCGAAGGATTGGACTGTGCTTGCTTAGTCGAAAACATATCGCTCCTTATTATTATTTAGTCCAAATAAATTATTCTGACAATTTACCGTGCTCAATGACGCACAATGCTTAAAAAGTGCACAAATCTACACCGATCCCAAAAGGAACGGTTAAACAATACATTTAACCTAGGGAGTTGTATGACAACATCCAGCTCCAAATACTCTTATTTTCACTAACTTAATTTATAGTCTATCAAGTGGTTTGAGGGTTGTCAATAGTACAGATGACGGAGAACAGAGAACAGAACAATCTTTCAGATTTCAAATTGATAATTGACAATTGATAATTCATTTAAAATTGCCTGCCCTCCGTATCCGCCAGCTGGCGGAGAAGGATGGGAAAACTGAAAATTGATAATTTTCTTAAGCTACTGGCTCTACCTTATGTCCCTGATACCCCATACCCCATACCTAATACCTAATACATTATTCATGTTACTTTTTTCGTGTTACGAATGTTCCAACAATATATACAGCAATCAAAATGATCATTGATCCACCAATGTATGGCCAAATTGAGGGTAACTTCGGGGTGTTTTTGTGTAGTTCGTGTCCCATAAATCCAATGATAATGGCGCCCCACCAACCGATTTGTGATATAAATGAGCCAAAACCAATACGAAACTTTAACTCATTGGATATATTATCGCCACTAATTTTTTCCAGCGCCACTTTAATATAATGCAAAAATACACCATTAACTCCGAGAAGCACGACTAAAAATATCTTAAACCAGACTAAGTTTGGAATGCGTGTAAACTCTTGCATTAGTATGTATCCAGAAATAACCGCCCCAAGCCAGCCGATCCAAATTAACATTTGAGTCACTTTTGCGACCGCTATTACCTGCGCTAGATGTACCTTTTTGAGCATCCATAACACGCCAAAAACATCTACGACGATGACGGCACCAAACCCAAGAATTACAGATAATATATGTACAAACAACCAAACCAAATGCGCATCAATTTGAGTTTCCATTATTCCTCCTTTTTTTAAATATGCAACCAGTGACTAACTTTGAGCAAACAGAGCCACTGTGGCATTTAAACGTCAGCTTTCCCAAGTTGAATCTCTTCTTTATTCCCAGCGACAATTCGTATTACTTTGTCGCCATCAACAATAGCCCCATTTTCCACAAGTTTTGATATTATATTATCATCGATTTCGATCTTGCCGAAAGGTCCTTGGGCAGCATACATAAGAATTACCCCGATTTTCTCGGGAGGATAAAAAGTGGGTATATTATTTAAACCTTCAGCTGGATTATACGCCGCAGGATCTAGTCTGATTATTATATCTATCGGTTCATCGCTAAGATCAAAGTGCAAAGATATCGTTCCATTTTCCATGATTATCTCTTGAGCGGTAATTTTGTTAATACGATCGATCACTTCTTGCCTTGCTTCCGCATCGGAAAAAATATAATCAACTAATGTAATATCTCTTGCACCCATTGCGATAGGATATTCTATATCTGTTCCCGATCCGAGATAAACTAAAGGCGTTGTTTCTAACAATTGTTCTGGGAGTACATTCTTTTTTAATAGTTCTGCGACAATGCCTTTTTTCTTATCACGATTTGGTTGCTGAGGATGTGTAGATGTGTCTATTTGATTGAAAGCATTAATACGATAAGAATTTTTTAAGAATTCAATTATCTCGTCTGAATTAAATGTTTCATATATTCTATTTAATCCTAAAAGCCTCATGGCATTCTTGCGGTGGGGTGCAAATATTTTTTCTTGTTCTGCAAGTAATCGTTCTGATTCTTCGTCATCCTTATCATCTACGTCAAATGGAGGAAGATCATTTGCAGATGGTATAGACTTAAACCAGCTTTCATTTTCCATTGTTACTCCTAAACTAAATCTATACCGCTTTTAATTGCTTGACAAGCGGGAACTAAAATTAATCGTTGCATAGAGGTAATTGAACTTAAGCAGTAGTAATAGAATCAGTTTTAAATATTTTCTGAAAAATAAGCAGGGAAAATAAAACCACTGGCAATGAGAGTACCGCATTTTGCGGATTAAGTTGGTTTGCAACAAACAAAACAAGGATACTCAATAATCCCAAAACGAGACTCCAAAAAACTGCTTGTTGTTTCAACTTCCAGTAGAGAGACCCAAAAACAATTGGAAATAGGGCAAGGTTCAAACTTGCGAGTGAAAAACCAAGAGTTAAAATATTTTGATAAAAAATACCAGTTAGTATTGCCAATGCAATGAATAAGACCATGAAAAAACGAGTAAGTTTTTTCATTGACTCCCCGCTGTATTTTTTAGTATAGTTTTTAAGATCACGTGTAAAAATTGATGAGACTATAAAAGTAACCGTGTCAGAAGATGATAACGCAACAGCATACAGTAAAACCATGCCAAACTCCTTTAGTCCAAATGGGAGCAGATGCGAAAAGCCGGTAACTAAAGCGTTTTCAGGAAGAATATCTGGGAAGAATTGTTTTGTTGCTAGACCGACAATGCTAACGATGACCGCAAAAATTAAAATTATGAAGACAGAATAATTTAATCCTCTTTTCAAATTTACTTCATCTTTTGTTGCAAAAATTCGTTGCCATAAATCTGGGGCAACCATAATTCCAAAGCCAGCAAGTATAAGAAAGCCGATTATATTTCCAGCACCAAGAGTTCCGAGATTAAATTCAGATACGGGTATGTTGGTTTTTCCAAGGAGAAAAATTCCGACTGAAAACGTCATTATGAGCGCAATAATCACTTGAAAAAAATCTGTACGCACTACAGCCTTAAAACCAGCGAGCAAAAGATAAGTCAAAACTATCAACCCGCCAATAACTACTGCTAGTGGATAAGAGATAGGAAAAATAGATGATAAAACTTTGCCACTAATTACCAAATTCACAATAAGTAATAGAAAAAACTGAAGCACTAGAAAAAACGAAAACATCAGTCCATTTCTCTTTCCTAAAATTCTGAAAAAATACTCTGGCATCGAATAAACCTTCAATTCATCCGCTTTGCGCTTGATTTTCCCAGCGTATTTTTTTAGTAATAAAAGACCTAATGCTAAACCAATAAAAAGCCAGATGGCAGAAAAGCCATACTGGTAAACATACGCGATATAAATTGCTAAAAATGCTCCGTCGAAAAAAGCGGCACTCATTGTGGCCGCCACCTGAACACCCTGAACATTACGCTCCGCAATCATAAAATCGTCTTCTGTTTCTTTTCTAGAAGAAACAACACCAATAATTACAACAACTGCTATGAATAAAATAAAAAATAGAATAGACAATTCCATAAAGTTTCTCCTTACCATTTTTGCAATATTTGAAGTAAATCTAGTATTAATCTATCAGATTAGTATCATCTGTCAATTTTTGTTTTCGTTTTCACCTCCATTACAAATATATTCCTGTAATATCAGCTTGACAAGTAAGCGTATAATATAATTGTCAGTAATCTGCCTTAAAAGGGGGTGTTTAATTTGAAGGCATTGTTTGTCGTCTGGCGCCAACGGCTCGCTGAACTCATTTATCATCGTCAATACGAAGAGTGGCGCGAGCAGTCTCGCACGGCATCACATTGGGTACGATGTGAACTCGGTAAGCGACTAGAGATCCGCAGAATGCCTCTTGGTGATGGGTGGCTAGGAATCTTTGAGGCCGAACTGGCTCGTCTTGTATATAACGAGCTAGTGGCTCGAAAAGGATTGTATCGGTTCGAAAATCCGACGCAACTTTCTCCGATGGATCTATATCGTATGGCGCTCACTCGCGCCGGCATACAGATCACTCCAGCAATCGCTGAAGCACTGCCGGAAAGTCAAGTAAGGATGTTGTCAGGATACGTTAGGGTCATGGGCGACGTCCGCTCCGCGTCAATTCGGCTTTATGATCGCTGGGCATCTGTGTAGCGATCCACATACTAGAGTTGAGTATGTTCCCGACCCTTTTAGATGCTGAGAGGGTCGGTCATTTATGTCTAATTTGTGAGATGTCATCAAACTGCTCAACGCGTCGAGTAGTTATGGTGAAAATCGACGATGATTCTGCTCCGCATGATACCTGATACATGATACTAAATACATCTAACGCGGATTGGCTACTTGCTACCCAATAAATTTACGATGCTTTGCTTTAACGCATCCAAACCTGCCCCTGTGGCGGCGGAGATGAGGACAGCGTTTTTGAACTGGCGACGGATTTTATTTATAATTGCAGATGAGATCAGATCAATTTTCGTGATCACAACAAGGTTTTGCTTGGTCAGCAGATCTAGATCATATTGTTTTAATTCATTCAGTAATAATTGATAAGTTGTTTTAATGTTTTCATCACTACCATCAAGCAAAAACAGCAGCGCTTTGGTGCGCGCGATGTGTTTCAAAAACGCTGTGCCTAACCCTTTACCGATGTGTGCACCTTCAATTAAACCGGGAATGTCGGCAATAACAAGAGAAGTGTCACCGACGTTCATCACGCCTAACTCCGGCTGAAGTGTGGTGAATGGATAGTTGGCAATTTTCGGACGAGCGTTAGATAAAACCGAAAGTAAGGTTGATTTGCCAGCGTTTGGTAGTCCAACTAAACCAACGTCGGCGATCAATTTTAATTCAAGATCTAAATCATAATGTTGACCATCCAGGCCCTTTTTTGACCATTCAGGCGCTTGTTTTATGCTTGTGGCAAAATGTATATTGCCCCAGCCACCGCGTCCACCCTTGGCGGCAACATATTGTTGGTCATCAGATAGTATCTCCACAATTTGCTCAGTTTGATTAAATTTAATCACGGTTCCGAGTGGTACCGGAATTACGAGATCATTGCCACTCTTACCATGCATTTTTTTGTGCATGCCGTTATGTCCATTTTCAGCGTTATACTCTTTGTGACTGCGAAAATCTGACAGAGTGTGCGTGTTGTGTTTACCAATAAAAATGACGTCTCCCCCATTGCCACCGTCTCCCCCATCTGGTCCGCCCCTAGGCACGAATCGCTCACGTCTAAAAGAGACGGCACCGTCACCGCCGCGTCCAGATGAAATCGATATCTTGGCTGAATCAATAAACATTTTAGTGAATTACCGCTGAAACCATGCTTTTTGGTATAACACGGTATCCCAAAACGCCACGACCAGCCGGACCGTTGTATTCACTAATTTTTACCGAATTACCTAAATCTTCTTCAATTATTGACACGTGTCCAGCCCACGACTCTTTAGTATAAGCAACTGCTCCAACCGCTATTTTATTATCAACCCTTAAACCAGCCGCTCGAGCTTGACGCGGCCACGCCGAGGCGTTACCACCACCGACGCTTCGGATCGCACTGGCTACTCGCGGGTTAGTTTTTCCAATCCAGGCTGTACACCAACCCGCGGTAAAACCCAAATAACTATTATAATCACGCTTGCCACCAGATTTACCTATAAAAGTTTTCCCTTTAGGTATGATTGCAATGTTTTTTGAGCCCTTTTTACTATTGGCGATCTGCGTTAGAGCATCTTTACGTGCCGCGGCGGCATCTACCGCGATTTGAAATAAATCATCACCATCGTCTAGGTTTTCATAAGGAATAATAATTTTTTGATCTTTTTTTAGCAAAAGCGCCTTTGGGTCCGATTTTATCTTTTTTGCGTCAATGTTGTTTGCCGCCAACAAGGACCCAGTGCGCAAACCAACGTTGGCGGCAATTTTGGCGTAAGAATCACCATCTTGCACTACATAAATTTCACCGATTTCAGAAAACTGGTTACTCTCTTTATCTACCCCTAAAGGCAAAATTGATAGTTGTTGAAAATAACTATCATCCTGTTTAGATAATGCTAAAACGACGTCGTGCGCATTTTCATCAATTGTCGGTGTATATATTTTTAGTTCATCAACGATGATGGCGATTTCATCGGGCGCGGCCGGAAAAATACTAGCCAAAGATACATTTGTCTCGCGGTTTGAAGTTATTACAGATCCCCCCGCAAACATCACTGCCAATAAAGAAATCGATAGATGTTTTTGACAATTAACATAAATTGTACGAATGTTTAATCGCGGAAAGCTCATAATGCGGTGTTGAATCTGCCGCAGCACTTTAAATCGAATTGCTTGGCGGCTAATGTAAATGTATAGAGAATTAAGTCGAGCAATGTATTTATTCATTATCTCTTAGAGCCTGTTTAGTATCTAATGACTTGGAAAAACATTCATATTTTGAGCGAAAACCATGAAGACTGACGAACCATATCAAGATACGGTGAGGAAGGATGAATGATTTGCAGCCAAAATATGGATGTTTTAACAGTCAAGCACTATTAAAGTCTGTTTTGTGCGGTGAGATACTAAACAGGCTCTAGTTGTCCGTATACCACATTACTACTTCATCCGAGTTTGTCAATGAAGCGACTTAGCTCATCAATAATCTTACTATTGGGGTAATCGTTAGCTCATTAACAAT
>CAZQEC010000043.1:0-4090 GCA_964591565.1 uncultured Candidatus Saccharibacteria bacterium
GGTAATTGATAAGAAAACATCACTATCTGACGCATTCGGCATTGTAGATGATGTATTGCGTCAGGGTGTGCAAGGCATTTCAGATTTGATTACTTTGCACGGTATCATTAACGTTGACTTTGCCGATGTCCGCACCATTATGTCCGACGCTGGCTCAGCGTTAATGGGCATTGGACGTGGGGCAGGGGACAATCGCGCCGTCGAAGCCGCCCGCGCCGCCATTGAAAGCCCGCTTTTGGAGCTTTCAATCGATGGCGCCAAAGGTATATTATTTAACATTACCGGTGGACCTGACCTTGGAATGTACGAAATTGACGAAGCCGCTAAAACCATTACTGAAGCGGCCGATCCAGACGCCAACATTATTTTCGGCGCTATTATTGATGACGCCATGTCGGGCGAAGTCAAGATAACTGTGATCGCCACTGGTTTTGATGGCGAAGTGGCGCGCCCCACGCGCAAACCGGGTATTGGTGGGACCATTGGTCAAACCACTATCGGACAAGCTACACAATTTAATCGTCAGCCAGTAGGTAGTAACATCAATCAAAATCAACCAATTCCGAATGCTCGAGATGGTGGATTTGCCGACCCAATGGAGCGCTATGGTCTACGTCAGCGCCCAGAAGACGATACATCTACCGAAACACCCAAAGACGAAGATGACCAGCTTGACGTGCCAGCGTTTATTCGTCGCAAACTGAAATAATATTTTAGATAATGAAAGCGACTCCTCAAAATCCAATTGCTATTTTGACAGATCCGAATCTTAAAGTGTTACAAAGTGACGCTGATCAGCCAGACGTTCGGTTGTATACTAATGATACAAAAACAGATAGTGTCCCACGATCTTTGCCATTCGAACGTCGTTCGATTACATATCAATTTAATTACAACGACCACGACGCTTTTTTGATCGTCGGTTTAGATGATAATAATGTGCCAATTGAATTATTATTACATTTACCGTATGCCGATCAAATGACCACAAATTTATGTGATTTATGCTTAAATATGGCCTCGTCGTTATTGCAGGCAGGCGTAGATTTAGAGGTTGTCATTAATCAGCTCAAAAAATCACCCCTCGACCTTGCTAACACGATTAGTCGTTTTCTAGAATCAAGATTCGCAAGTGAAGTCGGGACGACCGTTGATTCATTAAGCCGATCAGTTGTGGTAGAGTTAGAGAACAACATTAAATAAGGAGGAGTATGGCAGAAGAAACAGAACATGTCACAGACATTACCGACGCAGACTTTGAAAGTAAGGTGATGAAATCTGATACACCAGCGGTGGTTGACTGCTGGGCGGTCTGGTGCGGACCTTGTCGCATCTTATCACCGATATTGGATGAGCTGGCGGGAGAGTACGCCGGTAAAATTAACGTATTTAAATTAGACGTTGACACAAATCCAGTCGTCTCCCAAAAATATCGCATTATGAGCATTCCGACAGTGCTTTATGTTAAAGATGGGGCAGTCAGCCATCAAACCGTCGGCGCTTTGCCAAAGCCCGCCTTAAAAGAAGCGTTCGAAAAACTGCTCGGATAATTAGACGAATCTCGTTATTTAAGCTAGCTTGTGGTGCATGAATGATATTCTTAAGTGACTTAACCAAACAGCAAAAAGAGGCCGTTACTTTTGATGGTCCGGCTTTAATGATTGTAGCGGGCGCCGGTACCGGCAAAACTACCACTATCACCAAACGCATTGCTTGGTTAATAGAGCAGGGGATAGAACCGAGCAAAATATTGGCCTTAGCGTTTAACGAAAAAGCGGTAGCTGAAATGGAAACACGAGTTGACATGCTGATGCCAATGGGTGTTTTTGGCGTCCAAATTTCGACTTTTCATAGTTTTTGCCACAAAATACTACAACAATATCCTATTTATTCGCAAGTGACCGAATCTAGTAATAGTTTGGATGATGCTTCACAAAAGCTATTCTTTAACACTCACATTATGGAGTTTACGCCGTCATCACTCATTCCACTCTCCAACCCGACTTCCAACACTAATGAAATTTTGCGATTTATTAGCCGCTGTAAAGACGAATTAATATCGCCAGATACTTTAAAACAATGGGCGATTCGTACCAAGGGCGAGCACAAAAACCAGGTTTTGGAGCTAGCCAAAATATACGACGTATACCAAAAATTATTGCAAAAACACAATTTACTCGATTTCGGCGAATTACATTGGCGGGCTTACCAGATATTGAGCGAAAACCGAGCGGTGCGCCAAAAAGAGCAAAACTGCTACACGCATATTCTGGTTGATGAATACCAGGATACTAACCACGCCCAAATTGAAATAATTAAACTCTTACACTCCAAATCTACTTCAATTACAGTAGTTGGCGATGACGATCAGGCCATTTATCGTTTTCGGGGTGCCACGACTGGTCAAATGACTGCATTTGCGCACGATTTTAAAGCTGAAACGATTCTGTTGACCGACAATTTTCGTTCAGGTCAAAAAATTTTAGATACCGCCTATACGTTAATTCAGCACAACAATCCGCACCGACTCGAAGCCAAACTTCAAATATCTAAAAAATTGATCAGCCGCATCTCATTTAGCGGGGATGTGGTAGCACAGCAATTCAAAACTGATGAACAAGAAGCCGCGTGGATCGCCGATGACATTTTATATCATCTGAATGATAAAAACGGCTGGGACGACTTTTGCATTCTGGTGCGCACCAATCACCAATCCCGCATTTTTGCCGAGCAACTGACAAAAATGGATATTCCATTTACATCTGAAAGCAATTTGGGATTAGCCTATAATCCGACAATTCGACTGTTGCTTAATTACTTAAAAACTCTGGCCAACCCTGAAGATTCACAAACGCTATTTTTTTTGGCCGTAAGTCCAATATACGAACTCAAAGGATCGGATATAATCCCACTGTTTGCAGAAAGCCGTGACTCAAATCGGCCGCTGGAATTATTGCTGACCGATTTACCTCAAGCTCAAAAATTGCTATCGGACATAAAGACCGCGAGAGACCTGGTTCCAACGCAATCGACCTTGCAATTAATCGAAAATTGGCTCAAATCTCACACCGCGTGGCAAAATGTTTATGCCCAAAACGAGAGTGAACCGGAACGTCAAGCGGTAAATCAATTTTTACACATCCTGCATCAGTTCGATCGAGTCGCCACCGAAAGCGATCTCTTCACATTCTTGCATCACGCTGATGCACTTTTGGCTGATTACTCTGATCAAGCTAGCGTCACTGAAACAATCGGCATGGTGCGTCTCTACACCGTGCATCAAGCCAAAGGGCTCGAGTTCACGCACGTTTACGTCACTAATCTGACTAAAGAGCACTTTCCGCTAGTCGATCGGGTCAGTGGTTTTAGTGTTCCATCTGATTTACTGCATGAAGTCGTCCTTGACGGCGAGCATTTGAGAGAAGAGCGCCGCTTGTTCTACGTTGCCGCAACGCGAGCCAAACAACGCCTAATCTTAACACGTGCCGCCGTTTATGGATCAACCAAGCCGCGCAGTGCTTCAATATTCTGGTCCGAAATTGGACTCACGTCCATTAGTAATGATGCAAAGAATGAGGATTTGATTGAAGACGCACCACCGCCAAAATTGTCTCAAGATATCCAAATTAAGACCAAAACCCAGGCAATTGTGCTGTCGGCGCACGCGCTTTCAGCGTACATATCCTGTCCACTCAAATATCGCTACCAGCAGGTTGATCGCGTGCCCACTAAACCAAATCAAAACCTAATGGTTGGGCAATGCGTTCACGCCGCCATTGAGCATTATTTTAACACGCGCGAACACAACTTAAAAACGTCCGTAGATGAGCTAATGAAGGTTGCTTTAGTAGGTTGGGAAAGTCGTGGGTTTATCTCCAAAAACCATGAGATTGCTCGTCAATCGGCGCTAAAAAACCAGTTGCTAAAGCGAATGGGCCCAAGCTGAACAAAGCCGGTATCTTCAATTTTAGTCTCTTTTTTAATTTTACCCGACTCCAGCGCGCTTGAAGCAGTAACAATTTTAAAAATTGATCCGGGAGGGTAGGAACCTGAAATTACCCGGTTAAGAAGCGGGTGTTCGGGATTACTG
>CAZQEC010000043.1:4100-6260 GCA_964591565.1 uncultured Candidatus Saccharibacteria bacterium
CAAAATTTTATGCGACGGTTCGACAACATTGCCAAACCACAGTTTGTTGAGCGTGAGTTTAAGATTTTAGTGGGTAGTGCCACTTTACGCGGACGCATTGATGCCATATTTGCCTCGCCATTACCGGGTGCACCAGAAAACGCCAAAACATGCATTATTGACTTTAAATCTTCAGACAGCGTCACAGATCAAGATACGGCCACCAAGCGCGCTGAAAGCAGTTTACAGTTACGTCTATACGCTCTGGCTTTTGAAAATTTGACCGGACAGGCGCCAGATGCGGTTGGGCTGTATTATCCGGAAAGTGATTTATTTGGTTGGGCTAACATTACTCCCCGAAAATTGACTAATTCACGTCAAAAGATATTAGCGGTTGCGGCCGATATTGAGCAAGGACGTTTTGACCCAACGCCCAGCCCTTACACTTGCGGCATCTGCCCGTTTAACACTTTTTGCCCGTTTTCGGAAGCATAGCAAGCAGATTGTATCAGGTATAATGTATTAGGTATCATGGGAAGCAGGAATTTATTGTGTACGATTATCATCAATGAACCATGTCTTTATGCCTGATACATGATACCAAATACCTGATACGAATTATGCTATACTAATGCTCGGACAACTACCATTTTGCGCCAAATTTTGGCCATTTTTTATGAATAGAAGACCGCCGTTAACCATTTTAATCGGTACCGAAAGCTACTATCCCACCATTTCGGGAGTGGCGGTTTTTAGTCGCCAACTAGCGCTTGAATTAATAAAGCGCGGCCATAAAGTACACATTATATGCCCATCAACGCGATTTAAAAGTTACTCTGAATCAGATAATGGTATTTTGGTTCATCGCATTCGCGCCATTAAAAATCCGTTTCGCCCGCGCCTAAAAGTTAGTTTTTTTCCGCGCCGAGACGTGGTGATGTGGTTTCACCGCATTCAACCAGACGTGGCGCATCTGCAAGACCCAACTTCTATATGCAGTGAAATTATTCGAATGTGTAATAAAACCCAAACCAAAAGCGTTATGACCAATCATTTCGCCTTCGAATACGTTTTGTCTTATTTACCTTGGCTGAAGTTTTACCATCGTCCGATCGCTCAAATGCTCGAAAAATATCTGATCAGAATGTACAATCGTTGCGACTTTGTCACGTTTCCATCCAACGCGATCCGCCAGAAATTTGGCCATCATAAACTAAAGGTACCGTCCTTAGCTATCTCTAATGGCGTTGATTTAGACCAATTTTTTCCGAGCTATAACTTTGAGGCGATGAAAATGCGCTTTCATCTGCCCAATAAACCACTGATATTATACGTCGGCCGGCTAGATCAAGATAAAAAAACTGGTCTGATTATTGATGCGTTCGCTAAAATGAAGCAAAACGACCGCCATCATTTAATTATTTGTGGCGAGGGCAATAAAAAAAATAGATTGATGCAAAAAGCTCGCCGACTAAACTTAACCAAACACATCACTTTTATTAACTTTATTAACCATCAAACCGAGCTACCCCAGCTCTATCAAATGGCGACAGTTTTTACGACTGCCTCAACGATCGAAACACAGGGCGTGGTAGTTTTAGAGGCAATGGCATCGGGTTTGCCCATTGTGGCGCCAAATGCGGGGGCTTTGCCAGAATTGGTGCACGATGGGCAAAACGGCTATTTATTTAAGCCAGATGACGTGGGCGATTTAGCCGCAAAATTGTCGCTAATTTTGCATCATCCAAGTGCCGCTCGAAAAATGGGGGAGCAAAGTCTGGCGCTCGTGGGGCAACATGAGGTTAGTCTTTCAATTGATAAGTTTGAACGCATTTACTACAATATATTAAAGCCGTAATGAGATATTTATTCAAAAACTTTTGGCACAATCGGCGCGCACTAATGGTGGCAACGCTTTCAATTTTACTATTAGTGATTGGCTACATTTTCTATTTTACAATTTATGGTCTTACGCCGTCATCAAATTTTGACAATATAGCTAGTATTAGCAACCCGTTACCATCAGATCGCATTATTATATTCGCCCCGCACCAAGATGATGAGGTGTTGGGCGCTGGAGGATATATTGCTAACGCCGCGGCGGCCGGTGCCACAGTCTACATTGTGTTTGCTACCAATGGCAATCATTTAGGATTAAAAAATGTACGGACACGCGAAGCT
>CAZQEC010000043.1:6270-7739 GCA_964591565.1 uncultured Candidatus Saccharibacteria bacterium
ATCTTATGATTTGCCCGACGGAAAATTAATTGATCATCAAAATGAGCTCAGTCGCAAGCTATCAAAAACAATCGGCGAGATAAAGCCAAACATTATTTTTGTGACCGATGTACAAGATATTCATTTAGATCATAGTGCGCTCGGACAATCAGTCTTCTCAGCATATAATCAGATCACCACCAAGATCGATATTTTTACATATCTTATCCATTATCCCAAGTACCCACGTCCGCAGCTTTTTAATCCAAATTTATATTTGCTACCACCGGCGAAGTTTGATACTGAAAACGATGTCTGGCAAAAGTATAATTTATCCCCGACAGAAGTGGACAAAAAAAACCAAACCGTTTTGCAATACAAAAGCCAACTGCGCACTCCATTTTTGCGCAGCTTAATGCTATCGTTTATTAGACAGAACGAATTATTTTTGAAAGCTACGCCATGAATTTCATCGCCGATGTTCAAAATTATGCGCAAGGATATGGTTTGATTAGCGTATTCTTAATAATGTTTATCGAAAACATGGGACTGCCGTTTCCGACCGAAATCGGTTTTTTGATCGCCCAATCACAGATTCAAAGTGGAGCCATTGGTTATTTTACCGCCATTTTGGTCATTACCGCTGGTCAAGTATGTGGCGCTACCGTCGGCTATTCAATCGGCCGGTTTGGCGACCGCAAACTTTCTCGAATATTTAAACACAACTCACGCTTGCTCACAACTCAAGAAAAATTGGTTAAGTGGTATCAAAGGTGGGGGAGTGTCACGGTCTTTGCCACTCGTTTAATTGGTTACGTACGCCCATGGTCTTCATTGGTGGCTGGGTTTTCGCGCCAACCATTTGCGCCATTTTTAATTTGGACTATGCTCGGATCACTGATTTTTAGTAGCGTCAGTTTAGTTTTCACCAAATATCTGGTTTTATTCTGGCGTCAACATCCACAGTTTCGCCTGGAGATAGTTATTGTGATATTGGTTTTATTCTTCGGCGCTGTTACGGTATCTCTAATCAAGAGTTTATATGATAAAATTTCAGGTCACTGAAACTGAAGCGAACTTACGCTTAGATAAAGCCCTGGTTCAATTACGGCCCGAACATTCCCGCGCTCATTGGCAAGGACGAATTAATGATGGGGAAGTAACAGTCAACGGAGTTTTGCAACCCAGTCAGTTTCTACTTAAGAGTGGGGATGTGATCGAAATTGATGAATTAAAACCAGTGCCAACGTCTTTGGACGATCGAGATTTCGAACTCAAAATTCCCATTATTTTTGAAAATGCCGACTGTTTGGTCATTAATAAACCGTCTGGCATTGTGACGCACCCAGCGCACGCGCAAACTAATGTAACTATTGCCGAATGGGCAGCGCATTACTGCAATGAAATTAAATCGGCCATATATGATCCGACAAACCCGGTTAGTGTAGCTCGGGCCGGTATTGTACACCGGTTAGATAAAAACACTTAGG
>CAZQEC010000044.1:0-7249 GCA_964591565.1 uncultured Candidatus Saccharibacteria bacterium
GCAGGCGCTAACGGGTACCACTAACTCTGGTACCGCTTTCAATAGAATCCCCGCGGTGGTTATTAATAAAACCGCTGGCTTGCTCTCATTTTCTAATATCATCCAACCGCGCGCTGGTTGGACCTACACCGCTGGAGACATTGCTCCCGGCACCAGTACATTTGAGATTAATAACCAAAGTACGCAAACCTTTACCGGCTCAATGACGTTATATAATATGAAATTTATTAAGTCTAGCAATACCACCGGCGACATAATTATCGCATCTGGAACGATAATCACCGTGACCAATACTCTAACATTAGATAAAACCAACACTCAAGGCGGTGAATTACTAAGCGGACCCGGTGTAATTCATCTAAAAGGCAATTTGGCCATGACAGGCACCCTGACAACCTCCTCAGGGTGGACCGGCACAGCCGCAATTATTATAAACGGCACCGGCGACCAATCTATTACCGGCACATCTGATTCCGGCACTGCTTTTAACCGCGTTCCAGCCATAACCATTAATAAACCTTCTGGCACGCTTTCGCTGGTGGACGGTATTAACGTGCGAGACAACTGGACCTATTTGGCGGGTAAGGTTAATGTTGGTACCAGTACGCTCATGTTTAGTAATTCTAGCACCGTCACTGGCTCAATGACCGTTTACAATCTAACATTTGAAAAAACTGGCTCGGCTACGGTAGCTGTCACGATTGCCTCGGGAACGACACTGTCGGTGGCAAATACGCTCACCCTTAATCACACTAACGCCAGTAACGCCGAAACTATTGACGGGCCCGGGGGTATTTCGGCATACGGCAACGTTTCGGTCACTGGCGCTACTGCCACTTCCGGTTTTAATGGCACCGCACCAATCACTTTTGCTGGTTCATCAAACACCACTTTTACGTCAAACACAGACACTTTTCCAACTGGCACAGTCACAGTTAGTAAATCGGCGGGATACAAAGTATCTTTGCTTGCCGCCGCCTACTTTGATGCAGCCAGTCAAAACTTAACGATCACTTCCGGCACACTCGACTTAGATGGATTTTCCCTTTATCCCGGTGCAGGAGGTGTTTTTACTGTTAACTCGGGTGGTAACTTACAATTAGCCGGCAGTGAGTCTATAAGTAATTTTCCGACACTTGACGCCGGTTCAACTGTCACTTACGACGGCACCGCCGCCAGCTATACACTACTTAATTTGACTTACCGCAATCTAACCATCGCTGGAGCGGCCAGCACCGTCTTTACCCTACCTTCCAATCAAACATCGGTTCAAACCCTGACCATTACGACAGGTATTTTATCTCTCGGGGGCTTTAATCTGACCGCCACCACTTTGGTCAATGACGACACGCTACGTCGGCAAGGCAATGAAACGGTTAGCATCACCACCATGGATACAGACTCCGGTACAGTGCAGTATATCGGGCGTAACGTTTCTGAAACACTCACAATCAAGGATTTTGGCACCAGTGATTATTACAATTTAACCATCAACGACGCTAATGTGACGAAAGCCACTTTTCAATCTGGCGCGGCTCTTGATATAAATGGCAACCTAACTCTAACCGCTGGCGTTTTCGATCCAAATGCGTTTAACACCAATGTTGCTGGTAACTGGTCCAACGCTTCGACTAGTAACTTTTTAACCGGTACTAGCACGGTTATATTTGACGGTACTGGTACCTCAACCATTACCGGTACTACCACTTTTAGTAATTTGACCTCCACGACCGCTGGCAAAGTGTTAAAATTTGAGGCGCAAAGTGGCGGCGCGCCCGTATTTACAGTTAGCGGCACATTCACTATTACTGGCTCGTCGGCCTATCCAATCGCGGTCAGATCAACTATTGCCGGCACACAATGGTTACCACATTTCTTAAGCGCCCAAACCACCGTTACTTATGCCTACATTGAAGATTCAGGATGCGATACCGGTACCGCCAACGTTGCTCCAGGTGCGACAAATGTGTATGCTGGCAACAATAACGGCACTTGTTGGACTCTGCCTCTACGTTCTCGCTTATCTGGTGGAACGGTACGCATAAATGGTGGCACAGTGCGGCTACAATACTAGGAGTAATGATGATAAATCAAATATCCAAAATTCATGATCTAATTGCAGAAGAGACCAAGCGCCAACACGAAGGTATGGAGCTTATTCCTTCCGAAAACTACGTTTCAGCCGATGTGTTGCGAGCTCTCGGATCGGTTTTGACCAATAAATACTCCGAGGGCTACCCGGGCGCACGCTACTACGGCGGGCAAGAGGTCATCGATCAAATTGAGCAAAAAGCGATTGATTTGTGTAAGCAACTTTACAGCGTCGAATACGTCAACGTTCAGCCATATTCCGGCACACCAGCCAATTTGGCGGTATATTTTGCCTTACTTTCGCCGGGTGACACTATTCTGGCAATGGCGCTCGATATGGGTGGCCATTTAAGTCACGGATTTAAGATCACTATGTCTGGCAAGCTTTACAACGTGGTTAACTACGGCGTTGGTCAAGACGGGTATATTGATTATGATTCTATCACGGAGTTAGCCCGCGAGCACAAGCCAAAAATGATCATTGCGGGCGGTAGCGCTTATTCGCGGGTCATAGATTTTGCCAAGTTTAAGCAGGCGGCAGATTCAGTGGGCGCCATTTTGTTTGTGGATATGGCGCACATTGCTGGGCTTATTGCTGGTGGCGCACACCCCACGCCGATTGGTATTGCCGATGTTATTTCATCTACCACCCATAAAACACTACGGGGACCGCGGGGCGGATTAATTATGACTAATAACGAGGAATACGCTAAAAAAATTGCCAAAGCGGTCTTTCCCGGCCTGCAAGGCGGCCCACACGACAATAATACGGCGGCTAAAGCGATATGTTTTGCTGAAGCGCTAGATCCGAGTTTTAAAAAATATGCTGAAGATGTGGTCAAAAATGCTCAAATAATGGCGCGAGTGTTATCGAATGGCGGTGCTCGTATTGTTAGTGGTGGTACCGACAATCACTTAATGATGGTCAATGTAACACCACTTAATTTGTCCGGCAAACGGGCGCAAGAGCTATTAGACACGATCGGCATAACCGTTAATAAGCAAATGTTGCCTTATGAATCACGTCCGGCCAATGATCCGTCCGGTATCCGCCTAGGATCGCCGGCCATGACCACTCGCGGGTTTGGCGAGGCAGAGTTTAGGCAAACCGCAAGTTGGATTGTGGAGACATTAAAAAACCCTGAAGACTTAAAATTACATAAAAAAATCCGCCAAGAAGTACGGGCGTTGTGTAAAAAGTATCCATTGCCAAAATAGGCAACATAAGCAAAAATGGGCGAAAATAGGCGAAATAGGCCAAGATGAATGAGTATAATAATTTAATTATTTATAAACAGGCGACGCTTATTTATGATTTAACTTATCTGTTTTGTAGCCAGTATCTTAACCCAATGGTTGAAAAACGCACCATCGAGCAAATGCAACAAGCGGCTCGGAGTGGCAAGCAAAATATTGTTGAGGGTGTGCTCGAGAAAAGCTCTAAATTAGAAATTAACCTACTAAGTGTGAGTAGGGCCTCGTTTGGCGAGCTGTTAGAAGACTACAAAGACTATTTGAGGACACGCAGTTTGGTTGTTTGGGATAAAGAACATCCAAAATTATTAGCTCTACAGTCACTAAAAATTACAGATGAAAACTCTGTAATTATGCGATGGAGGGAGTGGACAAGCGAGCCAGAACGATTTGCTAATTTAATGATTACGTTGCTATATAAAGAAATGTTTATGTTAGATAAATTTATTGCAGTTTTGGAAAAGAATTTTATTGAAACCGGTGGATACTCCGAAAATCTACTAAAAAAACGTCTAAATTATCGAAAAAATAACCCCGAATTTCCTATTTAGCCAATTTTGCCTATTTAACCTACATATTAATCTTGTTATACTTGACAGACCAAATGAGCAACACCAACACCAACCTAGATCCCTTGCGTCACTCTCTCGCCCATTTATTAGCGGCGGCGGTGATGGAGCTGTATCCAAACACCAAACGTGCCATTGGTCCAGCGATCGAAAATGGGTTTTACTATGATTTTGAGTTTGAATGTCCAATCACCGACGACGATCTGCCCAAAATTGAGGCAAAAATGCGCCAAATTTTACCGACTTGGGACAAGTTTAAGCGTTTTGAAGTATCGAAAAGCGATGCGTTAATTGAGTTTGGGGATAATCCGTATAAAGTTGAGCTAATCAATGCGTTTTCAGACACTAACCGCTCTGTCATTGCGATCCCGCACCGTCTGGTGCAGGAGAAGCAATCTTCTAGTGAAAATAGATCGCTTCGCGTTACTCGCGATGACGATTCAAGTGATATGAACAGCGATCATATTCTGACAGTTTATCAATCGGGCAGTTACCGCGATTTATGCAAAGGTGGTCATCTTGAAACAATGAAATCGGTTGATCCGCACGCATTCAAATTAACTCATCTTGCCGGTGCTTATTGGCGCGGTGATGAAAAAAAACCAATGTTAACACGCATTTATGGTCTCGCTTTCGCGAACAAACTTGAGCTAGATCAATATTTGATTATGTTAGCCGAAGCCGAAAAACGCGACCATCGCAAACTAGGCGTGGCGCTCGATTTATTTTGTTTTTCCGATTTAGTGGGGGCGGGCTTGCCGTTGTGGACGCCTAAGGGCACCATTTTGCGTAATTTATTAGATGATTTTGTGTGGGAATTGCGCCAAAATTATGGGTACGAAAAAGTGGAAATCCCCCATATTACTAAAAAAGAGTTGTATGTCAGAAGTGGACATTGGGAAAAGTTCGGCGACGAGCTGTTTAACATTAAAACTCGCGAAAACCATCATTTTGTAATGAAGCCGATGAACTGCCCTCATCACACTCAAATTTTTAAGCGAAAGATGTGGAGCTATCGCGAATTACCGGTGGCGTACGCCAACACCACTATGTGTTATCGTGACGAGCAGACTGGTGAGTTGAATGGATTGTCGAGATTGCGCTCTTTCACTCAAGATGACGCTCACGTTTTTTGTCGTGCCGAGCAAGCAAGTGAGCAAATGTCTAACGTCTGGGAAATTGTGGAACAGTTTTATAGCACTTTTGGGTTTGATTTGGCGGTGCGCCTGTCATTTTGGGATGCTAAAACACCTGAAAAATACTTGGGATCGGCCGAAACGTGGCATAAGGCGCAAGAATCAATCAGAAAACTAGCGGAAGAAAAACAGTCAGATTACATAATTGCTGAAGGCGAAGCGGCGTTTTATGGGCCGAAAATTGACTTTTTGGCTAAAGATTCGCTGGGTAGAGAGTGGCAAGTGGCGACAATTCAACTGGATATGAATTTACCGGAGCGGTTTGATTTGAGTTACGTCAATGAAGTGGGCAAAAGTGAGCCAGTGGTGATGATCCACGCCGCCATTATGGGCTCAATTGAGCGTTTCCTATCCATTCTCATCGAACACACCGCGGGGGCGTTTCCGGTTTGGCTGGCGCCAGAGCAGGTGATTATTTTGCCGATTAGTGATAAACATCATAATTACGCCGAGACGGTCGTCGGGACGTTATTATCGCGCCAAATTAGGGTCAAAATGGATGGCCGTAACGAAACTTTAGGCAAGCGCATTCGCGAAGCCGAGTTGCAAAAAATCCCGTACATTTTGGTAGTGGGCGACAAAGAGGTGCTTGACAAAACTGTGGCGGTGCGGCATTATGTAGATAAAGATCGTGGATCTATTAAACTAGATCAATTTACAACTAATTTAATCGCCGAAATAGCCAAAAAAGGCTAAATAGGCCACACCACAGCACCTTTCCAAACCGGCTTCACCAGCACTCGGTTGGGGAGGTTTTGTGGTTTTAAAGACGTACTCATCCGGATGAGAGAGGAGGTGAAAAGGAGATGAATACAAGATTGCGACGCGGTCAGATGATCGTTCGGCCAAAAACGTCGAAGATTGGGTTGCATCCAACAATCGTTGAAATCAACAGAGACCTGCGCCATTTTGACGAGGGTATGATAACGCCTGACGAGCTGAAAGACAGGATTCTGCAACGACTTTCTCTCGCGCGCCGAAACGGGTTTGATCGCATAACCCGCCAAGCTATTATGGAGAGGGTGACAGAGGAAATACGCGCGCGAATTGGAAAAGGGGGCATTCGTGATGTTGATCCGGGTGAAATTCGACGATGTATTTTGCCTGAAGACTAATCGTGAGTCTAAGCGTTATTTGGACTGCTACGCTGAGGCAGACAAAAAACGCGGTTTGACCACATAAAACGCCCGAAGTTAAAATCTCACAAGATCAAAACCTCGGGCGTAAAAATATACTTGTATGGATCAACTTACTTCTTGTAAAAAATAGATCTCTTTCAAAACCAAATTAATCAGTCATTTCGACTCGTTAAGTTTTGCCTGCCCTTCCGTAGCATGAGCGTAGGAGGGTCGAACGGTCGCCTGCCTGCCGTCAGGCAGGGAGAAATCTCGAATAATTTTTTTGTAGATCTCTCCACTACTCCGCCAAAGGCGGATACGGTCGAGATGACAACATCTATCAGGATTTTTCAAAGAGGTTTAATATCGTTCGAGCGTTAGCGAGAACTAAACAACCAGATAGTTCTCGTATACGCTCGAACAGTATTTGTTACTCAATATATTTACAGCGAGCAACGCTTTGAGTAGTGATCGGCCAGAGTTAGTAAAAATATCAATATGAACGGAATTATTAGTTTCCATTGCTTTGTTTTATCGCTTTTGAACTCAATGTATATACGATAAATTGCGATGATGAAGGATATAAATCCAATGGCTGAAAATAAACCGGTAATAAAGAATATTCTGGTGCTGTTACAGGCGACGGTGTAGTTTAAAACATTAAAAATAACGAAAAAAATCACACTTAACGTAATCCACAAATTAGAGTCTTGAAAACGTAGGTTTTTAAGCATTTGGTTCCTCACTTGTTTGTTTTTCCGATTCACCTTCCGTCAACTCCTCATCCACAGCACCCTTTTCCTCTACTTCAACGGCGGCTACCGCTTCGGCTTCGGAAGTTTCTTCGGCCAGTTCGGCTTCTAATTGCTCTTCGCTAATTGGGGCTTGAACCACCACAATCGAAAGCTCGGGGTCATTCAAAATTTCTATACCTTTTGGCACTTTAATATCTGATACGTGAATAGAGTCATCAAACTCTTTCAAAACTGAAATATCAACGTCAATGTGTTGTACCAAATCA
>CAZQEC010000045.1:0-6542 GCA_964591565.1 uncultured Candidatus Saccharibacteria bacterium
GTTAGGTAATCATCTGAGGTTTAATCAATTACCGTGGATTTTGGAGACGCCAGATCTTAAAACCGAGATTGTAGAAGTTCCAGAGAGTTTGACAACGCTACAAAGGTTACACCTTAAGAAGGAGTAACCTTGTATAAGTGGCTGGATATTTTTGGTTAGATCACATAACATATAATAAGAGGTTACAATGCAACCATTAATAGATATCTACAATCAATTCTTAAGTCTTTTTCCAGACCCTTGGCATCCGTGGGTGTCGGTGGCGGTGGTGATTGTGATGATTATGCTTATTTTGCGGTTCTGGAAAGTGGGAGTTATTGGGATAGTCCTGCTGGTTTTGTTTGTACCTGCATCCATTCCGGTGCTGAAGAATATATTTGATTTCATTATAAAGCTGATTAGATGATTAGGTGATTAGCTGATTAGCAATAGATTTTTCGGAGCATTGAGTTAAGTGTACGCATAATTTCATTTGGTCAGAAATGATATGTCATTGCGATCCATCCGTCGCCCGAAGGGCTATGGAGGAGAAGCAATCTGACGAAGCTTTATGCTTCGTCGTTTTGTTCAGATCTAAGTTTGTAGTACAAATCTTCAAATTTGGGATTAACTTTGCGAATTAACAACAACTTATCTGCTCTCGAACCGCCCTTGATCTGTTTTTCTCGAGTGATAGCTGAGCCGGGATTATTGCAAATTTCGTAGTACACAAGTTTCTTAATGTTGTAGCGAGCGGTAAAACCGCTAACCGATTTTTGTTTGTGCGTATAAACACGACCAATAAGATTATTTGAAATACCTGTGTAGAGAACCGAATTATGATAATTAGTCATTATGTAGACATAGTATTGACGTGCCATGCTTAGAGTTTACACCAAAATGTCGCTAAAGCGACAGATTGCTTCTCCTCCATAGCCCTTCGGGCGACGGATGGATCGCAATGACAGATAAGATATTCGTATTTCGGATTTTTTAGAGTACAATCGCTTTGTTGAGCAGTGGAATGGCTTGACCGTAGTTTTTGGCGGCGGCGCGAAAGGCGTGCTTGCCTTTTTCGGTGATTTGATAAATTTTGCGCTCACGACCTTTATATTTAGTGGCGTGCACCGTTAAGTAACTATCTCTTTCAAGTTGTCCCAACGCCGGGTAAAGTGTGCCTTGCGTTGGTTTACAGGCGCCCCAAGAAATTTCTTCAATGCGCTTACTTAAAACGTACCCATATGTTGACTCATCGCGTAGGGCTTTAAGCAAGAAAAAGCGGATCAACCCTTGGTTAATCATTTTTTGCCAATATTCATCGGATTCTAAATCAGGCAAAGTACTCCCTTCGGTCGTAATGCAAAATGCATAATGCATAAATCATCAAATCTACGATTTGTAGTTGCTCTTTTTAGGATCACAACCATAATTATGGAAGATTTTATATATTTTGTGGCTCCCAGCCACTCCACAATTATGCATTCTGCATTATCCATTATCCATTTCTTATTACATCGTCCCTCAAGGCACTTTAAGAGTATTGCAATTGCATCTATATTGTCAAGGTTTGTGATGGAGATTATGATAATAAATAGGAGTGCAGTTTTATGCGATTAACGGGGTGGATTGTGGCAATAATAGGTTTAGCGGGTGTGTTTGGGCTGTATTTGTACATTTCGAATCAGTTTGCCAAAACAACAGAATATGAAAACTCTTCTACTGTGAGCGCCGATGATGGTCAATTAAAATCTGTTGCTATGACGAATATCGAACAAAAGCGCATTGATGATTGGATTAAATTAAATGATTTGAATAAATATGCTGAGTCTAAATCTACGGTGTATAATCTAGGCGAGCCATTAATGAAAGGTGGCGTTAAGATTTATCGCGACCGATATCAATATATTTTAGCCAAAAATGTAGCTAGACCATGGAACGATGGCACTGAGTTAGATGAAAAAGCGTTGATAGAAACTTGGATAAAATCTAATTCATTGAATGAATACGGTGATCCGTCTGGCTCTGCTTACATTGGTGCCACACCTTTGTTTGACGAAAAGTTGGGCAAGACAATTGATAAGTACGATTACATTCGTGCAAAACACCCCGAACGACCTTGGGCAGGAAAGTAAGCCAGTCGAATAAGGTATAATGTATTAGGTATAGCGTATCAGAGGCTATAATCCGCCATGCTTTTACGCTTCCTTCCTACTAGCTACCTGCTACTTGCTACTGGCTATGGAGTTTTATGCCCGAATTACCGGAAGTTGAAGTTTTAGTACGAGGATTGCGCGATGAGCTGATTGGTCGCGTTATTCAATCTGTTCAGATCAGCAAACCAAAAATGTGGCAGGGCATTGAATCTACGGATATTATCGGGAAAAAAATTAATTCGATTGAGCGCATCGCCAAATTAATTGTGATTTCCTTATCTGGCGGATTTTCGATACTGATTCACTTAAAAATGACCGGTCAACTGATATTTGTTGATCCGAGTGGCGCCAAGATTGCTGGCGGGCACCCCGACGACCAATTTTTGGCCAATCAGCCAAGTAAATACACCCATATAGTTTTTGATTTTGATGATGGAAGCCACCTTTATTTTAACGATATGCGCCAGTTTGGTTATGTTAAGGTGGTGAACACATCGGCGCTTTTGGATCACAAGCATATTGCCACCATCGGTGTTGAGCCATTTGCACCCGAGTTCACATTCCAATATCTATTTGACGCCTTGCAAAGACGCCCCAAAACCACCGTGAAACAAGTGTTAATGGATCAAACGGTCATTGGCGGTATTGGTAACATTTACTGTGACGAAAGTTTATTCGAGGCGAAAATATCACCGAAAAGGAAAGCGGCGAGCATTACCGAAATTGAATCTGGCAACTTGCATTCATCCATTATCAAAACGCTCGAAAAGGGGATTAAATACGGTGGCACATCCTATAAAGATTATGTGCATCACAATGGTACCAAGGGGACAATGCAAGATCATTTGCAAGTTTACCGGCGGCATGGGCAAAAATGCCTGCGTTGTGGTAACATTATCTCGCGCACCATTATTGGTGGTCGCGGCACCCATTTTTGTGCGGAATGTCAGGAGTGATCGGAGGATGGATAACAAAGAATGCAATTTTCAATTATCAATTTTCAATTTTCAATAAATTATCATTGATCAATTGTCAGATACGCACTATTATTACCAGCCACTTGCTACTAACTACAGTCTGTCTTCTATTTTCCGACTTGTAGTTGTACAATAAATATAATGAAACATTTACCTCGGCACATTATTGGTGGGATTGCTTTAACTAACGGGGTTTTAATGCACACGCCAGATGCGGCGGTAATGGGTATTCGCGGTACCGACGGTCACGTTTATACCAAATCGTGGGCATTGCCCGAGAGAAAATCCACTCAAAGTTGGCTAATGTGGCCCGGAATTCGTGGATTGTGGCTTCTAGTTCGCACCATTTTGTGGAATAGCCGCGTGCGCGCGGTGGCCGATTCAATTAGCAAAGATTTGCAAAAAACATCTGGGGGTAAAGGACACGACATGCCCGGTCACGCCCCTTCATCACTTTTCCCTAGTTTGGGCATTTTGGCGGCATTTTTGCTTTATGCTACCATAATTTTGAGCGTGAATGCTTATTTTGACTTAATGAACGGCAATTTTGCTATGGCGCAGTCGACCATTTTGACGGTATTATTGACCTTTGTTATTTTAGTTGTTCTGGTTCGTCGAGCGGGCATTTGGACATATATGGCGTATCACGGGGCATTGCATCAAGCCATTAACGGCTTTGAATCGGGGTCAAGATCTCATAAGACGACATCTAATCAATGGCCATGGCAGGCGCGGTGTGGGGTGTCGGTGGTGGCGTACGTGGCGCTTGGTTTGGTGATAATTGGTATTTTTTGGACGGACACTTCGTTTTGGCAATCTATACTTTTAGCGTTGATATTGTTTAGTGTTTCGTATGAAATTGTACAATGGCTCGATCGGTACAGTGATAATTGGTGGGCGCGCGGTTTACTGGCGCCAGCGGTAGTGATGCAATTTTTGGTGGCGCGACAGCCCAGCAAAGAGCATTCCGAAGTGGCTTCGCATGTACTTTTTGAGCTTGAACATTTTAGTAAAGATATGAAGCAACACGCCTCCGAGCCGTTGTTGACTTAAGACGGGTAATGGCTTATATCTCGTATTACAGAGGGAATCACAGTGGGCGATGTTACTAATCTAAATCAATTCGATTGGCCGGGGTGGCCTATTGACGCCAATCCATTCGGTAAAGACTTTGATGCGACCGCGCGCCGGCGTATGGTGCAGGGGAGCCAGGTTTTGATGCCATTATTACGAAAGCATTTTGATCAAATGGGTACGACGGTTTTGGAAATTGGTCCATTTTTTAACCCTCTCGTGACTCCAGAGGCATTTCCCAGTTTTGAGATATTCTATTGGGAAAATGATCGATACGTTGTGCAATATTTGCAACATAAATATCAAGGAAAACCAGCGCATATTATGTTTTCTGATCTCAATAAGGCCGACGGCCCCTCACTTTTGCGACTCAAATTAGAGAACCAGCAACAATTTCAAGCATTGGGTCGGCAACAAGTGTTATTCGATAGTGCTGTGGTGTCCCACGTTTTTAATTACACCGATTACAGATTATTACTGATATTTTTGAAGATATTCTTGAAAAAAGATGGGCTACTTTTTATCAACAACGTTATCAATTATGGTTTGCCAGTTTTTTTCTCAGACAAACGACCGACTAGTAATGAGGAAATTGAAGTTACACTAACGAATACCGGCTACCATATTATTGAAAGTAAACTTGTTCCCTCGCCATATCCTGAACATCAAAAAAATGCACGTTTGCTCATCGTAGCGAAAAATATCTAATTTATTATCTTATCCGTCCTCCATTTTCCATCATCCGAAACCGTGAATCTTAAAAACCATGCGTCATTTCGACCCCGTGAGCTTGTTGAACGGTCGGAGAAATCTTTAAAGATCTCTCGACTTCGCTCGAGATGACAAGTTAGTTCTAGTATTTAAATTCACAGCCGAACTGTTGACTTGTGGATAACTACTATGATAAGGTACAAAAGGTATGAAAAACTATCTGTTTATTAATGTAAATGATCGCAAGAATATGTGGCTAGTTAAGCCACGGGAGTCTGGTGTTTGATTTTTAAGGTTTGACCATAAAGATTTAACACGAGACTCTTCAACGGCGGAGGGTCTTTTTGGTTGGCGCACTTTTACAACATAAGTAGAACCTATCTCAAAAATATTAGCCACATAAGGATAACAGATTCGAATGTTTTTGAGACGGGTTCTACATCGTCGAGACTCTAAGCCGACGGATACCGAAAGTCGGCGAATCCAAGTCGGGAAAGGAGGTGATGTGCCTTGTCAGATCTGATGAGGTCATCCGCGCCGGAGCGAAAGGGTGAACCATTCGGGTCGAGCTATCTTTCTCTCGGCACGCGTTGAAAGTTTGACGTGTGTCGGGTAAAGGTGAGCGTGCACCTAGCAAAGTGGGCTTGCTACAAAAGTGCGGCATCTGTTTCGACAGATGCCGCACAAACATTTTTGCCCACATCAAATTCAATTCGTGATAAGGTATAAGACATGATGATCAAAAATTGGACTACATTGGGCGTTGTATTAAAAAGGTCGAACCTTGGTGAGGCAGATCGGCTGTTAACTATTTACACTGAAAAACTGGGCAAAATATCGGCTATTGCCAAAAGTGCACGAAAGCCAAAAAGCAGTTTTGCAAGCCACTTAGAGCCCGGCACCATTATTCAATTCGAGCTAGCACACGGCAAAACTTTTTATATAATTACTAGCGCCAAAACTATTAAACATTATGATTTCGGTCAAATGGAAAAATTACGCGCCTTGTTTCATTGGCTGGAACTAGCCGATAAAATATCTGTAGCGCATGAACCACAACCAGCACTTTTTGATCAAATTGCAGACGGATTAGCAATATGTGCCAGCCAGCCGCAAAGGTGTTACTTGTACGAACTAGGACTGTTTGGTACTATTGGTTATAAGCTGGTTTTGGATGTTTGCGTGGTTGGTCGGGAAAAGCTAGCCGAGGAGGGAAATGGGTTTTCGGCGCGTTTGGGCGGAGTTGTGTGTGCTATTCATGACCAAAAAGCTGATGATCTCGTCAAAATATCTGTCTCAGCCATTAAACTGCTACGTTTGGCGCAAACACGAACTTATGACACTCTGGAAAAAGTGACAATTCCTGATAAGGTGATGGCAGAAGCGCGTCAGATTGTGGCTTTGTGCAGATATGAAATAATTGAACAAGAATTAAAATCGGATCGAATATATGGATAAAAGTGAAGTGTGGCCTGGCCACTCGAAGCTAATAAATGTTAGCGAAGTGTGGAGCGAGGTGAATCTATCAGCCATTCAGCATAACGTCGGCGTGATTAGATCAGCGTTATTGAACGACACTGGCATTATTGCTGTTGTGAAAGCGAACGCCTACGGGCACGGCGTGCGCGAAGCAGTGCCCGCTTTTGAG
>CAZQEC010000046.1:0-6188 GCA_964591565.1 uncultured Candidatus Saccharibacteria bacterium
GTGAAAAACCATTGGTCATAAAATCGCCTCAAATATCGACACTTTTTAAGTTAGCCAAAATGGGTCAGCTCGATGTTGATATGGTTTTGCGTCAAGCGCGCGGCTACCAATATCTCAAAAACGTCATTGAACAACATAGTCTTTTACCAAAACGGATTGACATTATCAATCGAGCCACCGAATCGCGTATTACCGCGGATTGGTACTGGAGCGATGCGCGTTCAGGCGGGTGGTTTTACACCGCCGCCATTCATTTTTTGGATTTGGTGCTGTTTTTGTATCCCCAGATTGTGTTTGATGAGTTAAAGGCGCGTTTAGATATTGATGCAAAAACCGGTCGCACCAATGGCTACAGTTGTAGTTTGCGTAACGCCAAAACCGAAGTTAATATCACTCATCGGTTTGATTCTACCGATGCGGAAGTTGGTTGTGATATTACGCTTGATTTTGGGTCCACATCCGCTCATGTCAATGGCTGGGTACCGACGGAAATACGCTGGGATGATGCCAAAATCGCGCCGTGGCAATTATCCACCGACCGCGAAACCGAATATCGGCGCATGGTGGCCAGTCGCTTGAGTAAATTTTGCGAGGGTTTAATCAATAGTCGTGATCAAATCAAACAAAACGAAATTGAACGTGTCAGTCAATGGTGCGAATTACTCCAATCCGCCGCTACGAATCAGCCAAATCAGTGGGTTAAAATATCTACTTAACCAAAAACACTTCTAGTTCCTCGATTGACTTAAAGTCTTTATCAGCCGTAATAAAGCCTGTCACACCATAAGCAATTAACGACGCAACGTGGAGTGCGTCGCGAACTTTAAGTTTATATTGTCCGCCAAACAATGCTGCTGTTCTCGCGATTGATAAAGTGATTTCTGCGAATAGAATCGGGCTTGAATAGAGCTGTTCTTCGTAATCACGAACAACTTTTTGTGCGGCTTGGCTAATTGGTTTACTTAGAACTTCCGGGACAGTGATTACAGACGTCCAAACACGATTATTATGCCGCCCAAATGCTTGAAATACGGCCTTAGCTGTTTTACCATATTCCGCATTTGCCTCAATTAAGCCAATCAAGACATTGGCATCAAAACCAACGCTAGAATGACGTTTTAGAAACTCATCAATTTGAGCCATGCCATAAATCCCGTGTATATTTTACTGGGTCCACACCATTCCAAACTTCTTTGTGAAGGCCGTACGTAGCATTGGTCCACTCCGCCCAGGACACTTTTCGTTTCTTGGTCACTTTTCGTACGATTACCGAGTCGACATTCCAAGGTATCCACTCAACCCGACTGCCTTCACCCAAACCATACTTTTTTCTGATTAAAGCGGGTATAACCGTTTGCCCGCGAGAACTAACTTTTGTCTTATTCATATCTTACCTCCATCTTACTTTAAGATATATTATCTAGTTAAAATGTCAACGTAACTTTGACAATATGGTCTTTATGATCCCGAAAATCGGGTAAAATGTTGCCTGCGATTATTTTGCCATCCACTTCCATTTGCTTGACGCCTTTGTTAAGGTGGTGCGGGTTTTGACACTGGATAATATATCTGGCTTCTCTAAAATCGCGCTCCACCGTCCAACTGCTCCATTTTTTGGGCACGCACGGGTCAATCATCAACCCTTCGAGAGTCGGTCTGACACCTAAAATCCAGTCGGTACAAGCGCGGTAAAACCAGGCCGCCGAGCCGGTGATCCAAGTGTAAGAGCCTTGACCAAACTTGGGGTGCGCCGGACCGTAAACGTATTCTGGGTAAACGTACGGTTCCGATTTATACTCAGGGTCATGACTGCGGGTAATGAACGAGGTGCGTCGCCAAATTTCATACGCCTCGTCACCGTTGCCTAAAATACATTCCGCAATGACAGACCACGCCACCGGATGCAAAAATATCGTGCCATTTTCTTTGGTGCCGGGGGTGAATTGAGCAATAATACCCAAGCGGCTGTGGCTCTTGGTGTATGGTGGTTGAAAAATTGCCGGACCATATTTTGTCATTAAGTGTTTCCAAACGCTTTTCATGGCCGCTTGCCCACGCGCGTATGGCCGATGTTTAGTACCAGATTTATTATTGTCATCAAAGTCAGCTACACCGGAAATAATCGGCCAAGTTTGCCCGTTCAAATGAATCATGCCTTCGGTGTTTGAGTGAGATCCAATTGAATCACCGTTGTTGGTGGTAGCGCGAATGTACCACTGGCCGTCCCAAGCCAATTTATTGAGCGCATCAAATAGGTTGTGGTAGGTGGTTTGATAATGGGTGACGCTGGTTTTTGGTCCGACTTTAGCCAAAATTGGCAAAAGTTCGCGAATGTTCCAGCACAGCATATTTGCCACCATCATTGATTCACCGCTTTTTTCATCACTACCGCCAAGCGCATCGTTCCAATCGGCGGTTTGGCGCAGGGGTATGCCGCGCGGGCTAAAATGTTTGATGGTGTAATTAAGCCCTGCTAGCAAGTGTTCCATCACACTGCCTTTACTTCCGTCATAATATGGAACAATCTCATCCAAATACGCTAAATCACCAGTTTCTTTGAGGTAATTTAATATCGCCATAACCAGCCATTGAGCGTCGTCAGAGTGTTTGGTTACAGTACCTTTTTTGGTGTAAGTATCCCAATTATGTACCGTCATACCATTTTTGAATTGATGAATTAATAAATCTTGTAATTTCACCCGAACGCTGTCTGAATCATGTGGTAGTAAGCCAAAAATATGTTGTGCTTCGTCGCGAAAGCCGTAAACGCCAGAGCCAGGGATGTAATATGAATCCATCTCTGACCATTGCGAAGTGACCCAACATTGGTAACGGTTCCAGACGTTTGTAGCCGTATTAAAATGGTCGTCTGGCGTTTTGATCACAAATTTCTGATTGTATTTATCCCAATATCGCCGTACTTCATCGAGCGCGTTTTCGACTGCAGATCGGCTTAAGTATTTTTGGCGAATGTGTTTAGCGGTTTTTTCATCCGCCACCGCTCCGAGCATCACATCAAATTGCGCTTCCTCATCCGCGTTTAAAGTAATATCAAAGCATAGAATACCGGCGGCATCACCACTCGAACTAACTTGGTGTGGCACTTCACCATCTACCACCATTTTAGGTTGATTTAAGTAGCGATATTGCCCCAAAAATCGCTCGCGCAAACTTTCGTAGCCGTCCACCGGTAAGTTAACCGTAATGAAGGCAATTTTATCCCACGGCCGCGCGCCCTCGCCCGGGTGGTTCCAGCGTGTTTTGGTACCGTACAAAATATGATTTTTAAACCACATGTGGTTAAACAAGTTTTCAAAGCTACGATCAATTAAATCGGCGTGAAAGTTGCCCAGTGTTAGTTCGGCGTAAGTGTAAAAGCGAAATGTGCGTTTTCGCGATGATTTATTTTGTAAATTAACCATCCAAAACTCAATGTTTTCACCTCGGGGGACAAAATAAGTAATGTCGCTGGCTAAATTATTGGTTGTTGCTCTTACTGAAGTATACCCAAGGCCAACACGCGATTCAAAAGACTGCAATGGTGCTTGTACTGGCTGCCACCCTAATGACCATATTTTTTTGCTGGCTAATTCATGTACGTAAATGTAGCGGCCTGGACGATCCTCATAAATCTCATCGCCCGGGTGTTCGCGGGTAATGCGGTTGTAGCCCGGATCACCGACAAACGAATAACCGCCACCGGTATGCGAACATATAGCACAGTATTGACCGTTGGTTAAGTAGTTAATCCACGGTCGCGGCGTATCTGGCCGAGTAATAATGTATTCACGCCCATCTGGACTAAAATGCCCCCATTTACCCAAAATCCCCTCCGTTATCTATCTATTATTGTAACGGGGAAACATAATTAATTCTAGGTGAGTCATTGTCAATCACCAAAAAAATCTCCCGCCCCATTTTATTGTCCAAAAAGGGAGACTCCTTTAACAGGGTGCGACCCTTGACAGGGTGAGACCCTGCACAAGGTCCCTCCCTGTTGCGTGCACGGGTTCACGTATGTAAAAATCATTGACAAGGTGGGTGTAGGTGGTATAATTAGCAGTTGTTGGCGGCTCCTGAACATTGGAGGTAAGTTCATGCTCGTGAACGATGTGATGCAAATCTGCGGCACGACCAGTTCGGTTAATGGTAACATCGAGATATTAATCGACGTGTGTAATTGCCTCCCGACTCACTGCATTAAGCAGGAGGTGGTTTTTAGTCTCAAGCCAGAGGCTGGCGCGTGGATATTGTTCGAGGGCGAAGGCAAAATGGCTGTACCGATGCATTTCATCGACGCCGTACTAGGATTGAAACCCAAAGTACAAGTACACGCTCACTTGCGCGTCGAAACGTGCTTTCGTATGGTTTTGTCCGTATCAGACGCGTCAACAGGATTCGGCAACGAACTTGATCGTCTTGTGGCAGAGCTTCGGCGATTGATCAACTCCAAGTTGGCTGAAACTGAAGCAACCTAGTTCCAACCGCGGAGCAGAAGTGTGATGGAAAGGAGGGGTAAGATGGTATTTCAAAACGGGGTTGTACTATCGAAGCCAGTATATCAACATCACGGAGGACGTTATTCCGTGACAATTGAGGTCTTAGCGTCAAGATTGTTGTTTCCAGTCTCTGCTATCGGCGAGAAGTTCGATGTAGACTGGGATCATCAAAACGTTGTTATTTGTGTTAACGAGGGTGTATGTGAAGTCGTGAACACCCCGAACACGCCGATGTGCTTGCGCGATATCGCAACCAAAATCGCGCAATTGTTTCACACCAGGGTAACGTTGAGTATTGAGCGAGATCGAGCCATTTTCGTAATTAACGTGTTCAATCCCGCACTAGGCGGGTTGCCAGGCTTTCCTGATGTGCGCTCGTACTTGGCGGCTGGATTGGCGGGAGGTGAATAACCTTCCGCCCCATTTTTTTGCCCAAAAAGGGAGACTCCTTGTTGCGTGAGCGAATTCACATGTATAAAATCATTGACATGGAGCGTGCAGGTGGTACAATCAGCTGTCGTGACTGTAGCAACTGGGCTCTCTAACAATTGGAGGTAGGCATGACGATCAAGGTTGTCAGTGAACCATTTTATGCGGAAGGGGTGTACATTGAGCCGATTATTAAGGTTGAAGTGCAGTTTCCTGCGCAATTGTTGCCACGCTTCAAGCATGAAAGGTTGGTTTTTGTATGCGGTGATCGGCTTTTAACCTGCCCAATCTGTCTGGTCCAGCTTGATGCGACCGTCAACGTCCCACAGTCGTTGATCGCCGCTTTATGCGAAGTATCGACGGCAATACCCGGCATGTGGATTCTGAACTTTCAAAACAGTAGTATTTCCGCACGCGTCTTCGGAGACGTTTATATTGGGAAAGCCGAAGATGAAGACGTAGCCGCGGTGGTCTTCGCTCTCAAGAAGGTCATGGCGTCCCAATTACTGCCAGGTACTGAGTGTGGTGCCAAACCCGCCACAACCTAGTTCCAACCGCAGAGCAGAAGTGAAGGGAAGGGATCTATGAATCGAATAGCCATCGATGAACATGGCTGGTTGTCCGGCTGGAAAGTGGAAGATGCGGGAGTCTCGATGATCTTCACCCCAAATATACCGTTCAAACCGGAGATGGTGGGACAGGTCGACTTCCTGCCTACTGACACTACCTGTACTGGAGTTGTGTGCGGCGAGGTGGATCAGAAGGATAAGCCAGATGTGCCGAGTTGGCTCATCGAAGTGATGAGCTATATGTGCAGAGAGGTATTTACTGGCGCGACGTTGATTGTCGAAAGCGACCGCGCCGCGATGATCAAATTTTGGGGTATGCGTGATAGTTTGTATCACGACATGCATCCAGAATATCTGACGCGAATAGTTGCTGCGATTATGCGACCAGCGGCAGGAAGCTATTACAATCAGATTCGCGCCGAGGGCGGGAGGTGAATAACCTTCCGCCCCATTTTTATTGCCCAAAAAGGGAGACTCCTTTAACAGGGTGCGACCCTTGACAGGGTGAGACCCTGTACAAGGTCCCTCCCTGAAGCAACTGAAGCAATGTATGTTAAGAATTGTCGGTTTGTGCTATTATCCATTGTATTAAACCCCTCGAAATGGAGGCAAAATATGTCGTTAAATATCGTTATTATGGCCGGTGGGGCGGGGACTAGGTTGTGGCCGATGAGTCGCGTTGAGGCGCCCA
>CAZQEC010000047.1:0-6055 GCA_964591565.1 uncultured Candidatus Saccharibacteria bacterium
TAAAGAATTTTGTTCAAGATCCACAGTAATAAGATAAAGTTAATAGCGCTGGTAATCAGCAACTTAACGTCAAAGCCGAATGATTCTAGAGCCTCCATGCCAAACTTCCTTTATTTTGTTTATTTGCTGAATGCAAGAAGCAGGGCATAGATAGCAATCGCTTCAGCGAAAGCCATGCCTAGCAACATTGGCACCAACAGCTTGGCGGAACTTTCGGGATTGCGCCCGATCGACTCCATGGCTTTCATGCCAATCAAGCCAACGGCGATAGCTGGGCCGAAGCCACCGATGGCGATAATAATACCGCCGGTGATCGAAATGTCCATATCACTCCTTTCTAGTGTGATGGTTCTTCTGGTTGGTTACTAATAATGGAAAAGAAAACAAGACTTAATAGGGCAAAAACGATTGCCTGTATTACTCCCACAATCGTTTCGAGCATTAAAAACGGTACTGGGGCGATGTAGGCAAACAGCCCAGAGATGGTGTGAATAACCACTTCGCCAGCGTAAACGTTGCCAAACAGTCGAAACGACAGCGATACCACTTTAACAAATTCTGACACAACTTCCAAGAATCCAACAAAACTGCCAATAAAAATGCCCAAAATCACAAACGCTAACCCGCCGTGCAGGGGATTATGAAAATAGTGACTAACATAGCCGTATATCCCTTTGAAACGCAGACCAAAGTATTGCGTTAGTACGACTGAAATGAGCGCCAGAGATAGGGTAATGTTAATGTCTGAGGCGGCGGAGCGAAAAAACGGGATCAAGTGCGTGCCGTGCTCGCCCTGTTCAAGCCAGCCAAAAGCGCCCAGCCCGGGAACTAGCCCAAGCCAGTTAGCGGTTAAAATAAATAAGAAAAAAGTCATCACTATGGGCAAAAACACCCGCCCGTGTTTGGGCGAAACGCTATTACAGAGGTCTAAAAAGGTTTCGATAATTAGTTCAAAGAAGTTTTGCAGGCGCCCAGGTACGGTTTTGATTGTCCTTGATCCGACAAAAGCCAGCGTAACTAAAGTAATTGAGACCAAAACCATCATTAATATCGTATTAGTGATCGCTAGCGATCCCAAATGAGTAATAACTTCTGGTTTAAGTGAAATTTCCACAAAAAAATCCCCGAATATGTTACAAATGCTTTGAAAAAATCAGCGTGTTATTTCAACCCTAATTTAGGTGCATTGTAGCACGAGATGATGATTGCGGCAAGAAAGTTCGGAGGATCTACTCACAAGTCTGAAGTATATTCGTAAACATCTTCGTAGGGGCGATGTCCTCGGGTAGAGCTTCGCGCTTCTCGCTGGATAGACAGAGTCTAACACGAATCGCCCGCGGGTGGCTCGTGAGCCACCCCTACGAGTGAATAATAAATTCTACTTCAAGGTTGTGAACTCATGCGTATAGTGACTGAATGGTAAATGAAAAGCCCGGTGATCCTGATCGGACCACCGAGCTTTTTTTGGCATCGGGGCTTATACAATGCCCTCCATAAACCTAGCGTCCGGTTGATGACACTCGGAGAAGGCTTCGAGGCCTCTGTTTTCGAGCAGGGCTCTGATTTCGGCGAGCGCCGGACTACGCATTGTACTGCGCGTTAACGCGATACGCGACGCGGCTATTTGCATCCGATACGCATATGCATACTCGCGAACCGTGTCGTGTGCCGCCATGATGCGAAGCATTTCCGCTAGATAGGCGTCTTGTGTAGCTTCGCTGTGGAGCACCACCTTGAGCATGTTACCTCTGTGATCGACTAGGATGCAAGGGAATAGCCACCCGCCCCATTCAAAACTCCAGCTAATGCTTCCGCTACTAAATAATGGGGCCGCTGGTAGGTTGAAATGGGTGTCGAAGATTATGACCTTTGGAATTGGTAGTCCTAACCGCTCAAGCGCATCAATCTCCCGGCGAAAATTGAGTAGCGCGAGTGATTTCAAATCTCCGCACCTGTCGAGGTAATAGATCTTGATGCCCGGGTTGATCTGATCCATACTAGGATGAATCAACCCGCGTTCGCTGAGAAACTCGATGTTTCCCCGGTTTACGCGTTCAGCTTGGTCTTCCCGGACACGCTTCGCTTTCTCTTTACGGCGGGTGTGGATAGCGTCGTACACAATCCAGAAAACAACAACGGATAACAAGACAACTAATCCTTCAGCTGCCATCTTCCAACCGATCGACATTTGCTTCCCTTTCGCTTGTTCACCTACTCTCCACACCACTTTTTGCCCTGTTTCAGACAAACCGTGTGTAAAAAGCAATGAACCCGCCGCGTTTTTGATAGGAACGCGAACCTGTTTTTTAGGTGCCGACCATGAGCATTCGATGTGCTCATTAGTCATAGCAAGCATATATTAACAAATAATCGAACAAAAGTCAATGTTTAGTTTGACTCTAACGTTTAGCACGACTAGTATATAATTAAGAAGCAATTAGAAAACACTGTGAATAACCTAAATATTATAATCATATTTTCATCAATTTTGAGCACCGGTATTTTATTAATTGTATGTGCTATGCAATTGAAAAAGATTTTTCAAAAGGATCGTGAGCAAAAAGACGAAGAGCAGTATAAAGCGGAATTTTTGGCTTTGGCGGCGCATTATTTTTTCACCCCTTTGTCGGTGGTGCGGGGCAATATGGCACAGTTGGCTGATCCAACATCGAGCGGTATGTCGGAAACTGATCGGCAAAAGATATATCAAACCGTTATTTCTGGCACCAATCAACTACTCCGTTTAGCGCAGAATATGATTTTGGTGGCATCCATTGATTCGGGTCAGATGACTGTTAATTTAAGTCCGACCGATGTTGTGGCAGAGATAGAGCGTTGCATTAATGATGTACATCCTGAAGCCGCCAGCAAAAAAATTAATATCAATTTTAGGCGCCCGCAAGCTGTTGCGACAGATCAAGCTAGTTTGGATATTGAGAAGTTTCATTTGGCGATTTTGAATGTGTTAAGCAACGCCATTAAATTTACACCAGAAAATGGGGCGATTGAAATTAATTTGACAGAGAATAACAAGAAGTTTATTTTGACAATTACTGACTCAGGTGTCGGTATTCCACGCGCTGAACTTGATAGGCTATTTACGCGATTTCATCGGGGTACCAGCTACTTGAATATGGATTATAAGGGAATTGGGCTAGGATTGTACTTAACCAAGTACCTGATTGAGGCAAACGGTGGCAGTATTTATATTGAAAGCAAAGAAGGGGCTGGCACGGCAGTTAGAATTGAAATTGCTTGAGCGCATAATTTGATAGGAACTAAAATGTCAGTAGCAAGCGTTGTATCGGTGGCGATGTTGGGTCTTGCGGGGGCAAAAGTGAACGTCGAGGTAGACGTTGGTCTTGGTTTGCCCAGCTTCACGATCGTCGGTTTAGCCGATAAAGCGGTAGATGAGGCCAAAGAGAGGGTCAGGTCCGCATTTAAAAACTCTCATCTTTCTTTTCCGCAACATCGGGTAACGGTCAATTTAGCCCCAGCCGATTTAAAAAAATCTGGTACCGCTTACGATTTACCGATCGCCGTAGCTATTTTGGTTGCTCTAGAGTTGGTGCCATCTGACGTATTGCAAAACGCAGTAGTGGTGGGGGAGCTGTCTCTCAATGGAGACGTACAAAGTGTGCCGGGTGTCATGCCAACCGTTAATCTAGCAAAATCTTTTGGTGTCGGCACTGTTTTTGTACCTTACGTTAATCGCGAAGAAGCGGCGCTAATTGATCAAGTTGCGGTTTTCCCGACCAAGACCTTGCGAGATTTATATCTACATCTACGTGGCGAGAAGAGCATTCAGGTTCAGCCAACTACCGTGCCGAAGCTGGATGAATATGCTGCACCATTGGTTGATATGAGCCACATTCGGGGTCAACAACAGGTTAAACGTGCCCTAGAAATTGCGGCGGCTGGTGGTCATAACGTGCTAATGTCTGGTCCACCCGGTAGTGGCAAAACGCTACTTGCCAAAGCGCTAATTGGCATTTTGCCAGCGATGAGTCGAGAAGAAATGTATGAAGTGACCAAGCTTTATAGCGTGGCTGGGTTACTTTCGAGTGAAGTTCCACTTATCACGACGCGTCCGTACCGAATTGCGCATCATAGTGCCAGTTCGGTCAGCTTGATCGGTGGCGGGCAATCTCCGCGCCCGGGGGAGATAAGCCTTGCCCATCGAGGCGTGTTGTTTTTGGATGAATTACCAGAGTTTCCACGTTCAGTGATTGAGGCACTACGTCAGCCACTTGAAGATGGAGTCATTACCGTTAGCCGAGCCGCCGGGTCGGTGCAGTATCCAGCCAGATTCATTTTGCTGGCGACCCAAAATCCGTGCCCCTGTGGTTTTCGTTATGAATCGTCAAAGCGCTGTATTTGTTCGGTTGCGGAAATAAAGCGATACGAAAGACGCATCTCCGGGCCATTGCTCGACCGCATTGATCTTCATATTACGGTGCCTAGAGTGGAAACCAGCGAACTAGTACAAGATAAGATGAGCGGGGAAGCATCGCTAACCATTCGCGAGCGGGTGACAAAGGCGCGCCACATTCAAACCGGGCGTTTTAAGGACAAGGAGTCGAGCGTCAACGCTGAAATGTCGGCCATTGAGGTGCAACGTTTATGTCCGCTTGACGTTGAAAGTAAGGCCATTTTAACCACTGCCATTGACCGCCTTGGTCTTTCGGCTCGCGCATTTCATCGCACTATTAAATTGGCGCGCACCATCGCCGATTTGGCTGGAGACGAGGGCATTAATCAATCACACATCGCCGAAGCGTTGCAGTTTCGGGAGCCAGTGCGCGAGTACTAATTAAGGCGCAATTTACTGAATATTGAGCAGCTTAATAATGGAGTCACTTATTTTATCCAAAGCAGTGGTGCGGTTTGCCACAATGACGACGATTGCTGTCAAAATAAGTAAAAAGCCAACGATCAGAAAAATAGTTTTGAGTTCGCGGGTGGTTGAGTGATCGATGGTCGATGCAACCACCGGCTTAACAACAGGCGACGGAGCCACAACCATGACTCCACTTTCACTTAACTGTACGGTTTGAGGTTGTGTTTGCTGATGAAACGATTTTTTGCGCTTGCGATGTTTTTTGGACATTGATTGACCTCACTTTCGTGCTTTTACTCAACACATTACTTGAATATAATCGTCTACGCAACTGGAAGGTAGTATCCTAAATCTTATCAAAATAGGTGATTTGTGATAAACTATCCAAAGAGCGTGCGAGAGTAGTTCAGTGGTAGAACGTCTCCTTGCCAAGGAGAAGGTCGGGGGTTCAACTCCCCTCTCTCGCTCCACCCTACGCTACCACACTTCGCTTAAGCTTCGAGGGTCAAGAAAGCTACGGGTGGCAGGCCATGCACAGTAGATAGAAGATGGTAGATAGAGGATAGAAGGAATCAGGGAAATAATCCATCTTCCATTCTCCATCTTCCATCATCTGCATATGGCGTGTTGGTCGAGTGGTTAGGCAGGGGTCTGCCTGCCCGCCAAGTATGGCCTGATGACCGAGTAGTTAGGTAGCGGTCTGCAAAACCGCGTACACCGGTGCAAATCCGGTTCAGGCCTCCAAAAATGGCAGGGCATGGCAGGCGGGCAAAACCCCGTACGGCGGTTCAATTCCGCCACGCGCCTCCAAGAATAACCCGTCCTTCTCCGCCTCCGACCAGTTGGCGGATGGCGGATACGGAGGGCAGGCAATTAACTATTAACCCGTCCTTCGCCAAAGGCTACGGAGGGCAGGCAGTTAACAATTAACAAAAGACAGATTTTATGAAGGATAATAAATGACGAATATATTATTGGCTGTTCAGGCGATTGTGTCGGTATTAATTGTGATGGTCATATTACTACAGCAAAAAGGCACTGGACTAGGCGGAGCGTTTGGAGGAGAGGGTAATGTATACCGTACCCGTCGCGGTCTTGAGCGTGGATTATTTATATTAACCATAGTGCTAGCGTGCGCATATGTTGGAATAGCCGCATATAGCGTCTTTTTTTCGCGCTAACCCATATTTATTATGAAAACACCATTTTTGGTTT
>CAZQEC010000048.1:0-5818 GCA_964591565.1 uncultured Candidatus Saccharibacteria bacterium
TTGTTGCGTCACGCACTTGAAACCAATATAATAAACATTAGGAAGGGGCTTTTTTAATATGCCTGGTCAATCAGATCAAAAATCCGACACCGCACTAAAGGACACTTCGCCCGTTATACCGGTTAAAGTGGCGTCAACCACCAATAGCGCTTCAGTCTTGACTGAAAAAGATTTAATTAAAGAAACCAGGCCTGATGAAGCGGCCAAATACCTGCAGGCCTCTACGGTAAATATAGAGCTAGCAGACTTAACTCGCGTCACTGTGCCAAAAGAAATTATCAATTTAATCCCTGAACACATCGCTCGCAAATATCAAATTGTGCCTTTAAAGCTAGAAAATGAAGTTTTAACAGTGGCGATGGTAGACCCGCAAGACGTCTCCACTATCGAGCTGATTAAACGCAAAACCGGCTATGAAATTAAGCCACAACTAACTACTCAAGACGATTTAGCCAAAGTTTTAGATCAATTTACTGGACTCCAAGCCGAACTTGAAGAAGCAATTGAATCTGCCGATCTTGGGGTAGAAAAAAAAGAGGAAATAAAACAAGTTGATGGCGAGCCCGAAAATGAGCACGCTCCAACCGCTCGCATCGTCTATTCCCTGCTTAAAAGAGCGGTGCGCGAAAAAGCGTCCGATATTCACATTGAGCCCGACGAAAAAGAGGTTTCGGTGCGATTTCGCCTCGACGGCGTATTACATAAAAAAGTTAGTCTGCCAAAAGAAATCCAAGCCGCTGTAATATCTCGATTAAAGATATTGGCTAATTTGAAAATTGACGAGCAACGCCTGCCTCAAGATGGCCGCATTCAGCTGGTGATTGACCGTCGCGACATTGACTTTCGGATGTCCACTATTCCCTTGGTCACCGGTGAAAAAGTGGTTTTACGTATTTTGGATAAATCAACTGGTATTCTGACGCTCGATCAACTCGGACTACGCGGTGGCTCACGCGATGTTCTGGAAGACGGCATCAAGCGCAGTCACGGTATGACTTTGGTCACTGGACCAACTGGTTCTGGAAAAACCACCACACTCTACGCCATATTAGCCGAACTAATGACACCGGGTGTTAACATAATCACTTTGGAAGATCCGGTCGAATATCGAGTTCAAGGCATTAATCAAAGTCAGATCAATTCTGATATCGGCTATACATTTGCCTCGGGCCTACGATCTATTTTGCGTCAAGACCCAAACGTCATTATGGTTGGGGAGATACGGGATAAAGAAACGGCCGAGATGGGCATTCACGCCTCACTGACTGGTCATATTGTACTTTCTACCTTGCACACCAACGATTCGGCTGGCGCTATGCCACGCTTGATTGATATGGGCATTGAGCCATTTTTACTTACATCTTCAGTCAATACTGTCATTGGTCAAAGATTGGCGCGCCAAATTTGTACCAAATGTACTGAAGAGATTAAACCCTCTGACGCAGAGCTGGATTTGATTAAGAAAATTATCACCGAAATGCCGGAGAGAGTGCGTAAAGAGGCGACAGCAAAACCGCTCAAGTTCTTTAATGGTAAAGGATGTGAGGAGTGCAATAAATCTGGCTATAAAGGTCGCGTCGGTATTTTTGAAGTGCTGGCAGTGGGCGGTGAGGTGCAACAGTTAATTTTGCGGCGCGCTTCTGGTAATGAACTGCAAAAACAAGCCGTGGCGAGCGGTATGACTACCATGATTCAAGATGGCATTTTAAAAGCACTTGATGGACTAACCACGCTCGAAGAAGTGTGGCGAGTAACCAAGGAATAATATGGCTAATTTTAATTACAGCGCTAAAAATTCAAGTAACCAAACCACTAAAGGTCGAGTTAGCGCCGACAGTCAAGCCGAAGCGATCACTCAAATTCGCGGTCGCGGCTTAATTATCTTGCATTTAGACGAGATAAAACAGTCGTCGTCAGCAAAATTTGGTGGTAGTGCCCATCACTTCCTTAACCGCGTGTCCGAGAAAGACAAGATCATTTTCACCCAACAATTAGCTATTATGAGTCAAGCCGGCCTACCAATTTCGCAAGCACTGCGAGCGTTAGTTGAAGAAACAGCCAATAAGCACTTCACTGCTATTATTCAAACTATTGCCGTTGACGTAGAGGGTGGCACAGCCCTATCTATCGCCTTTGCCAAGCATCCCGATACGTTTTCCAGAGTTTATACTAGCATTCTCAAAGCGGGTGAAAAAAGCGGCAAAGTAGACGAGGTGTTGTCTAAACTGGCGGCACAGCTCGAAAAAGATTATGACATTAAATCTAAAGTTAAGAGTGCTTTGGCTTATCCAGCGTTTGTAACCGTCGCGATGTTGGTCATCGTTTCTTTGATTATGATTTTTATCATCCCGCAAATTCAATCAATTTTTGCCGAAAACAACGCTAAACTACCAGTATTAACCACCATTGTCATCGGCATTTCGAATATTCTGCGCCATCAATGGTACATCATTCTCGGCATACTGTTACTCGGTTTTTTTGGTCTGCGCCAATACAACCACACTGCCAGTGGCAAAATGGCTATTGATAAGTTCAAACTCAATGTGCCAATTTTCGGCACGCTGAATCGCAAGGTTAGTATTGCCCGGTTCGCTCGCATCTTTTCCACACTTCTGTCGTCTGGCATTCCAATGCTGGAGATATTTGAGACCTGTCAGGACGTGATGGGTAATGAAGTTTTTCGGGTCGAAATTGGTCGCGCCGCGAAAGATATTGAGTCTGGAGTTGAAATATCGGCCGCCCTAAAGAAACAGCCACACATTCCTCGTATGGTCACTCAACTAACGGCCGTCGGTGAAAAAAGTGGCAATATTGACGTTATTTACAATAATTTGGCTAATTTTATGGAAAAAGAGGTGGATAACGTGACACGCAATATGACCGCCTTACTCGAACCAGCCCTGATGCTGGTTATGGGCGCAGTGATTGGCACAATTGTTATTGCCATACTACTTCCAATTTATGCCTTGACCACCAATGTATTATAAAATTATGATCAAAAATCACTTATTAGAATCAAAAAAACGCTCCATGACCCTGATTGAGGTTTTGGTTGACGCGGCTATTCTTTCAATGCTGTCTGTCATCATAATTACGTCATTGCTCTCTAGTTTACGCGTCACCACCAAAACCAGTGAAATTGCCACCGCCGGACAATTAGTCAATGAAAAAATGGAAATTTTACGTAACTTATCCTATGACTCTCTTGCCACGCAGAATGGCACCATTTTCCCACAAGGCAATCTACTTGATAATGAGGCCGTAACCCGCGATAAGAAAACATTGCGCGTCAACACAGACATCCAATATGTTGATGACCCTTACGATTTACTGACGCCAAACGACTTAAACCCAGCTGACTACAAAAAAGTGACCTTAACCGTCTTCAACAATGTAACCAATGCCCAATTAGCGGCGCTGTCTAGCAATATTGCTTCTCATGCGGCTGAAACAACCTCTAACACTGGGGTACTAAAAGTAATTGTCTTAAACGCCAGCGGTATAGCGGTCCAAAACGCCGACATTAATATCACCAATGTCACGACCAACCCCGCCATTCTCATTAGTACCCATACAGACACAAATGGCTTAGTCCTCATTCCAAACTTGAAGATTAGTGGGGGCTATCACGTCGTTGCCTCTAAAATTGGCTACTCCACAGACTCCACTTACGCGGGGAGCACCAACCCAACTCCGATTAACCCAGACGCCGCTATTTTATTACAAAAGGTCACTCCGGTTACCTTAAGTATTGATACAACTTCTACCATTTCAGCCACATTTTCGGGATTAAACGGAGCAACCCCCAACGCCAGCATTGTTGGGCAAAAGCCGGTTGGCACCGCACCTGACACCGTTAAAACAACATTTACGCAAGTTCTAAATCCGATTACTATGATCGGTAACGTCGAATTTGATAGCTACACCATTGCACCAGAAACCGGCTGGATCATTACCACCTGTGACCCAATGCAACCATTCGTGGTCAACCCAGCGTCCATCGTAAACATTGGCTGTACGCTGACTCAAGATAATGATGATGTTGTGATTAAGTCAATCACGCCACGCACCGTCAGTCCCACTAACGGCGTTGCAATTTCGATCGTCGGAGCAAATTTTTCGGGAGCGACCGTAAGTCTCCAGTTAGGAGCTGACCCGGAAATTCAAGTTTTAGGACTAGTCCCCGGCAATGGCAACACGACTCTCGACGGGAACGTTGACTTGACCGCTGTGGCTAGTGGCACTTACGCGGTTATTATTCGTAATAATGGCGGCAAAACCACCTCGCAAGCAAACGGAGTTATAGTGCAATGAAACGATCCTTTACCTTGATCGAGCTAATTATAGTGCTTGGTATTATGTCTATTGTTGGATTGTTGCTGATTGTCTTTGTCAAAAATGGCTATGGTATTTATTTGAGAGGGCAAATTAATTCAACCATCACTGCAGAAGCACACGATTTAACTTCAAGAATTGCTAATGGCTTGCGCGGTACTTTTAAGGTAATCTCCGCCACAAATACCAGCTTTTCGTCGCAAACATATTTCGCTCCAAATGATACCGTGCCGACGCAAATTACTGTTACTAAAGCGGGATCTACAGTAACACTGGCCACAATCCCAGGCGTTATTCAGGGTGACGGAACTTATGTATATAACCCTGGCACGAGCGTCACCAAAACGATCGCGTCGCATTTTGTCACAAACCCAACAATACCGCTATTCCAGTACTATAATGAGCTTGGGGTGTTGCTCGGAAATCCGGTCGACATAGGAAATGTTCATCTGATTGGAATTAATGCTACAATTTATTCAACTCTAGATGTTACTAAAACCAGTACCGGGTCAACTCGCGTCGAGTTTCGTAATCTAAAGACAAACCTATGAAATATTTTATTCATAAAATGACCTCAAAACGTCGCGGTGCCTATTTACCCCTAATTTTAATGTTTGCCACTGCATTCATCACTTTAAGTGTGGTGACCGTTCAGCTATCGTCTTGGCAAAGGCGCGCCAACCGCATCGGGCAAGATAAGATCACCTCCCTCGGAGTGAGTGAAGCTGGTGTAAGCTATTACTTATGGCATTTGGCGCACAACAACAAAGATTATTCTGATGGCAATGCTCAACCAAACGGTAACGGTCCGTACGGACCATATGTGCATGAATACAAAGATTTGAACGGTAATGTGATTGGGCAATATTCGTTATTAATTACTCCCCCGGCAAACGGCAGTACTGTTGTCACCGTTGAATCAACTGGAACTCTGGTTGGCAGTACAAAAACGCGCACAGTTAGGGCATTGTTAGGCATTCCATCGTTTTCACAATACGCAGTGGTTACAAACTCTGAAGTTTGGTTTGGCGCCAATGAGTCAACTAATGGACCAATTCATTCCAACGTTGGCATACATTTTGATGGCACAAATAACGGCACAGTGAACGCGGCAAAAGCCACCTACACCCCGAGTGCCTCTTTTGGTGGCGACGGCCAGGTACACAATGGGGTTTGGGGGGTTGGTGGACCACAATCTCAATGGATATACCCGGTGCCGACGATTAACTTTCAAAATATTACGGCTGACTTAAATACGATGAAAAACGAAGCCATCGCAGGAGGAAAATATCTGGCAAAATCAACTGGTGTAGGTTATTACATTAAACTTAAATCTGACGGCACGTACGATTTAGCCACTGTCAATACCGCTCAATTTAGCGGTGTCACCACTAGTGCTTTTGTCAATAATCCAGCCCCAGCAAATGGGGTCATCTTTGCCGCTGATCATCTGTGGGTTGAAGGAACAGTCAAAGGTCGTCTA
>CAZQEC010000049.1:0-4987 GCA_964591565.1 uncultured Candidatus Saccharibacteria bacterium
AACTGCAAAGTTTAATTGGCGATAAAACGCTTATTCAGCAAACGGTTGAAAGAGTGTTACCTTTAGCTGATACCGAACATATATTCATCGCTACCGCCGGTAAATATCTCAGCGCCATGAAAAAACAACTGCCACAGCTCAAAGCATCGAACTTTATTCTCGAACCAAAACTAAAAAACAACGCCGCCGCCATTGGCTTAAACGCCATTCATCTTTATCATAAAGACCGGGAAGCGGTGATGGTCTCCTTGCACTCTGACCACGCCGTGACTAAAGTGGATAATTTTCATAAAGCCATTCGTCACGCCGAATCTGTGCTAAATCAACATCCAAATTATTTAGTGACGGTTGGCATTCGCCCCGAATACCCATCCACCGAACTTGGCTATGTTCAGACGGGCGCGGTTTTATCTACATCCAATGGTGAAGACGTCTACAACGTCAAGCGTTTTGTGGAAAAGCCAGACATAAAAACCGCCGAGCAGTTTTTGGCCGATGGGCATTATTTATGGAACGCCGGCTATTTTGTGTGGCGGGTGGATAATTTACTCGATCTTTATAAACAATTTTTGCCGCGCACCTGGGAACATCTGATGATTATTGAAAAAGCCATTGGCACCAGTCAATATCAAACAGTGCTTGAGCAACATTACGACCAAATGGATGAAATTAGTATTGATTACGCCATTTTGGAACAAGCGCCCAAAATTGCGGTGGTGCCGGCCGATTTGGGTTGGTCGGACATTGGCACTTGGAGCTCATTGCACGATATTATTTCATCCGTCACTGGCGAGCATATAGTGCAAAATGGTCAGCACGTGCAACACGACACCGAAAATAGTTTAATTTACTCCGTGGGCGATAAATTAGTGGCGACGATTGGCTTGAAAAATGTGGTAGTGGTGGACACGCCAGATGTTCTTTTAGTGGCCGATAAATCCAAATCGCACGAAGTGAAAAAAATAATAGACCAACTAAAAGCCGACAATAAGCATCAATACCTTTAATAACAGTTAACAGTTAACAGTTAACCCGTCCTTCGCCCCTTCGACTTCGCTCAGGGCTACGGAGGGCAGGCAATTAACAGATAATAATGAGGAAACAAAGAATGAATGAAGATATTAACTCATTGATAGAAAAATCAAAAGATGGTTTTTTTGGCCTCAATGTTAATCAAAAAGTGATTAATAGTGCGCTTGGGTTTTTAGAGGAGTGGCTTACCAAGCCCGAGTTCAAAGAGTATGTGCCACAAATTGAACATCTTATCTCATGCCAACACTGGGATTATTTACTCGACTCTTTTTATCAAGTCATTCCGTTTGGAACGGGAGGTCGGCGAGGTGAGGTTGGAATAGGCCCGAACCGCATTAATCCTTGGACCATTAAAACGTCGGCGCAAGGACACTCGCAATATCTATTGAAAAAATATGGCGACGACGCTAGTAGCCGTGGCGTGGTGTTCGCTTATGACGTGCGACAATTTTTGGGTAATAAATATCTAAACGACGAAATTAAAAATCCGTTAAAAAAGCTAACTAGCCGTGATTTAGCGCATCTATCTGCCGAAGTTTACGCTGGAAATGGCATCAAGGTATATCTTTTCGATGACGTGCGTACCACCCCGGAACTTTCATTCTGTATAAGACATTTACACGCGATCGCTGGCGATATGTTTTCGGCGTCTCATAATCCGCCAGATCACAACGGCAAAAAAGTTTATGATCAGTTTGGTGGTCAATTAATTCCGCCCGAAGATGAGGAGTTAGTGGATGAAGTGACCAAAAACGTCGAAAAAATCTTAAGCGTGCCGTACGGCGAAGCGGTCAAAAAAGGGTTAATTAGCATCATCGACACAAGTGTTGATGAGCAATACATTAAAGCGGCAACCAGCGTTTCTTTATCAACCGCGCGCGGTGTAAAAATTGTCTATACTCCGCTTCATGGATGTGGCGGCACATCTGTTTATGTAGCCTTGAAAAAATTAGGGTTCGATTGTTTTGAAGATCCTAAAACCAGTAACGCGAGTGGCGCATTTGAAAACATTACTTTCAACATTCCTAATCCAGAAGTGGTGCAATCTTTTGATACCACGCTCAAATTTGCCGATGCCGAAGGTGCGGATATTATTTTAAGCAGTGATCCAGACGCCGATCGGATTGGCATAATGGTTAAGCATCACGATAGTTGGGAATTTGTAAACGGCAATGAAATTGCGGCTATTATTACGAATTATGTAATACAAAAGAGAAAACCAAAATTTACGGGATCGGAGGCGGTAATTAAAACGACTGTCACGACCGATCTAGTCAAAAAAATATGTGATGAAAATAACGTTCGTTTAATTGGTGATTTATTAATTGGATTTAAGTACGTTGGTGATGAAATGAATAGATTGCAACAGAGTGGCGAAATGAACGGGTTTTTGCTTGGAATTGAAGAAAGTCACGGCTATATTGGGGGCAATTATGCCCGAGATAAAGATGCTGTTCCCGCTGCCATTTGGCTTTCGGAATTGGCCGCAGAACTACAGCAAAACGGCAAAACAATCATTGATTATCTCGAGCAAATTCACAGTCAATATGGTTATTTTCGTAATTATTTAACCGAAGTGCGCCTGCTCGGTGCCACAGGCAAAGAAAAAATAGATCGCATTTTGGCAAACTTAAGACAAAATAGCCCGCGCGGTTTTGGTGCGTTTAAGGTGAGTAAATTTGAGGATTGCTTACAGCGCATCCCGATTGTCTCCGAAACTGATCGATCGGCCAAAAACGTCTTGATTTTTCATCTTGAGCCGATCAATAATGTGCAAAGTATCAAAGTAACCATCAGACCGTCGGGTACCGAGCCAAAGGTGAAAATGTATTTTGAAATTGGGTCAGCTCCAGTGGTCAAAAACAAGTTAACGGATGTGAAAAAAACGACTGAAAATATGCTAAACGATTTAGAAAAAGCCGTTATGCTTGCATGTTATAAAATAATTGGTGTCGATTTTCCCAATCGAGGTTTTTTGCTGTTTTGGCAGTTGCCGTTGGATATAAAAATGCAGTACTTCGAAATTGAGTCCAAAATTGAACAATTACAAGAGATCGCGGATCATAAGACACGTCAAGCAGAGTTCGAAAAACTGGTGGCATTTTTAGGATCGAACCCAGTGCAAAAAATGGATTCAGCGTTTAAGGCCAAATATCAGCAATCGGTGCTAGACTATCTCGATCTCAAAGGGTTTGATGAATAATCGCCTGACGGCTCATTAGTACTCGCAGGAGCTCGAACAATAATGCCACTTACATGGAATAATCAGATTAAATTAATCATATCCGACGTTGATGACACCATTGCCCCGTCGCACGATTTAGTTAGACCGAAAATGGCGGAATTGCTCAATAATTTGCTTAAATCTGGCGCAGTGTTGTTTATGATCTCGGGCAGTGAGGAGCGCTACGTTTTTGATCGCGTCATTAAATATATTCAGCCCAATTTGCGTCAGCGTATTTTGGTCGGACATTGTAACGGCGTCGAACTGTGGGGATACGACGAACAAGGAGAATTGATCTCACCCTCATTTTACAATCTATATGATGAGCGGCTAAATCACGATCAGCGTCTCCGCTTGCGTGAAGTGGCTGGGCAGATAACATCTGAATTTCATTTTCGCACCCACTCGCGTATGCCGAGAGGTCAGTTTGTATCAAAAACAGGCGGCGACCCATTATCTGTGATGTATGAAGATAAGGGCACCTCGATTTCTTTTGGTTTGCACAATGCCACCGATCTTAATGAAGAGCAAATATCATTGTTAAAAATTGACGTGCCTCAAACACTGGGCAAGCACGATTTACGCATCCCATTTGTTAAGCGAGCAAATGAACTATTCGAGCAGTTTGATGTGCCGATCACGGCCATTTTAGCTGGCGCCGCCACTGTGGATATGGTGGTCAAAGATGTTTCAAAAACCACGGCGGTGCAGTTTGTGATGCATAACGCTGGGATATTATCCAAATTTGATATTGACCCTGCCGAGCTATTATCTCGACCAGAAATGATCGAAATATGGGGCGATCGCTTTTCCAAAAGTCACGGCACCGATTGGCTAATGAGTGTGGGGGTAGATCCGCGCGTGCGGTCAATTGATTTTCGCGATGAAGACCCGAAAGAGTTTCCGAGCGAATGTAACATAACATTATGGGACGGCGCAGGGTGCCTTGATGAGGGGTTAATTAATTATTTGCGCACTCGGGCATAAAAAAACCAGCCGCCGCGAAACTACCGCGACGGCCACACGGACATCAATCCCAACGATCCTATCCTTTCAGTGCCTCTGTGACCGCTATGGCACAAACTCGTTCTGTGGTACCATCTGGCATGATGACCACATAGTGTCGCCGTTCCATATTTTCACTGACATCAATCCCAATTATTGAGACCAGATGACGCAGTGTCGTTTCCCCAACCAGCCGAGCGTTACCAAATTCGTCGACTGTAACGCAGAGCGTAAGCCCTTTTGGAAATGGCGATAGTGCCTCGAGGGCTTGATATATGGGATCATTATGCTTTCGGTGTTGAAGAATCCCGAAGAGCAGGTTCGCCCAATATTCTTGGTCACCCTTACCCAGATGATCAAACCACTGCCACATGCCGTCAGCTTTTTCCTGGTCAAGGATGACATTCCGCCCTGGATAGGCAATGTTCAGAAAGTCATTGACCTGACCTAGGACATCGCTGTTTATGGGCGTGAATCCTTTCCGCACGCTCGCGATGTGCGTGGCGAAGTCTTTTACAAGATCGACAAACTCCGTCATATATCCCCGCCAGCTCACCCAATGCAGGAACAGATTGTTGAAGCTTATAATATCAGCCATGTTAACCCTCCTCCAAAGGCGCGGTTGCCTTTATGGGCGAAAGTATACCACAATTATGCTAATTGGGCTACGGTACGACTTAGCTCATCAATAATCTTACTATTGGGGTAATCGTTAGCTCATTAACA
>CAZQEC010000050.1:0-3983 GCA_964591565.1 uncultured Candidatus Saccharibacteria bacterium
AAACCAGTAATGAACCCGACAAAGGTCGAAAAAATGATGATGGCCAAAATAAACCAAGGAGGGCTGTAAAACAAGGTCGCTTTTTGTCCACCATAAATACCGGCCAGTATATTAAGCACGGTATTGGCCACGTAAGCCAATCCGGTACCCAGTAGCACTCCACTCACCCCGCCCGCAAAACCAATAATGCTAGATTCCGCCAAAAACATGCGCCAAACATCGCTTTTGTCGGCACCGAGTGCCTTCATTATGCCAATTTCGCGCGTGCGTTCGAGCAGTGAAATGGTCATAGTGTTAAACATACCAATCGAGGAGATAATTAAAGCTACCAACCCCAGTGTGCCGAGTGTCGCTTGCACAATGGCGAACACACTATCTATCTGTTTGAGCGTTTCGAGCGGGGCTGACGCGTCGTAGCCAACCGCGTTGATGGCGTCTTTGACTGCCAATACTTTGGTGCGATCGCTCGCTTGAGCTTTGATGTTGGCATATTGAATTCCTTGCACCAACGCTTGCGCATTGGTCAACGGCACATAAATGTAAGATACGTCGTCTTCTTTAACAATGCCGCTAATTTTGTATGACATCTCATCTTTAGCGTACTTTGGCGCAAGAGTTGACTCGTCAGGGCTTGGAATAACATAAGTCAAAACAAACGACTGCCCAATCGAACTATCACTCTCCGCCAAACCAAATTGAGCCAAAAACCCGGTTGATACCACCGCCAAATGATCCGATTTTTCGGCGAATGTTTGACCTAGTATCGAGCGCACATCGGCCATCTCAAAATACGGTCCATCAACCGCGTGAACTACCGTAGACCCAATACTACTCGCCTCAGCTTGTCCCTCAATATCAAGTTGACGACTAATACTAACCACGTCTGGCACACTTTTGATTTTTTCGACCGCAACGTCGTCTAATTTAATTAATGATTTAGTGGCTGGTGGCAACACATCTACAGTGGAGATGGTGGCCGAATTGGCGATGCGTTGCACCGTCAATAATTGCAAACCATAACCAAACGACACCAAGAATAGAATGGCCGCCGTTGCCACCGACACTGCTAATATAGTTAAAAATGTACGCAGGCGATTGCCCCGAAAATTACGCGTCGCCAGCCGCAAAACATCTATAAACCGCATATTTTACCCTCCCTCGTGCGATTTGGCCTCTACAGCCGTCGAGATAGCTGATTGTTTGAGCATTTCCGCACCGTTGTCCGCCACTTCACTTGGGATTTCGTCGTTAATCGGACGATTAACCACCGTGCGTGTAATCACTCCATCTTTCATATAAATCACTCGGTGCGGATCGGTTACATACTCAGGGTTGTGCGTCACTAACATAATAGTGCGCCGCGAGCGTTCATTTAAGTCCCGCAGTAGTTGCATTACCTCACCAGCCGATTTTGAATCCAAATTTCCAGTTGGCTCATCTACCAATAATATCCAAGGATTGTTCACCAGTGCCCGCGCAATAGCGATGCGTTGCTGTTGTCCACCCGAAAGCTCATTTGGGTTATAATTTCGATATTTTTCAAAGCCGATCAACTTGAGCAAGTGCTCGGCGCGACGCATTCGTCGCCCCAAACGAAAACCAGAAAAAATTTGCGGCAAGGCGATATTTTCGATCACCGTGAGAGTTTTAATTAAATTAAACTGCTGAAACACCATGCCAATTTTAGTGCGATGTTGACGTGCTAGTTGACGCTCGCTGAACTTGGCGATGTCATCGCCGTGAATCTTCACTTTGCCTTCAGTCACTGGCTCGAGTCCAGCAATAATGTTGAGCAGGGTTGATTTGCCACAACCCGAAGGTCCAAATAGAATAATGTATTCTCCGGCGTAAATTTCTAAATCTATACCGTGCAACACTTCAGTCGATAAATTGGCGTGACTGAAGGTTTTTTTAATCCCCTTGCATTCAATGACCTTACTTTTGGCCATATTATCTATCCTTTTATATACGCTAGGGGAGTCGGGCGAGCATCATTACTCTGCCGCCGTATCGTAATCATGCAAAGATTTGGATGTATCTGTATCGGCTGTGGCATGATTAAGCAACAATCTTTGCTCAACCGAGGCGATCAGTTTACGTGTTGATACAACTACATCGGGGTTGACGGACACCGAAGTAGCGCCAGATTTAACCAATATCTCAGTGATTTCGGGATAAACCGACGGGGCTTGACCACAACACGACACCGTCACGTTGTGAGCACGACAAACCTTGCAAATATGCTCAAGACTGGCCACCACTGCGTCGTTCCGTTCATCAAAATCTTCAGCTAGCACCTGATTATCACGATCTAGTCCCAAAGTGAGCTGGGTTAAGTCGTTCGAGCCAATGGATACACCATCAATGCCTGCCTGACAAAACTCTTCGAGTAGCATAACCGCCGAAGGCACTTCGACCATAATCCATAATTTAAAATCGGGTGTTTGTGGCAGACCCGCTTTAACCATCATATCGCGAATAGTCACAAACTCCTTAACTGTACGCACAAACGGTATCATAACGTGCACGTTGGTCAAATCGTAACTTTGACGCACTTTTTTGATTGCTTGAATTTCCAAGTCAAACACGTCGGGCTCGCGAATGTAGCGAAACGCCCCGCGATATCCGATCATGGGATTGTTTTCTTGAAATTCGAACTCGGCACCGCCCTTAAGATTACGATATTCATTTGTTTTAAAATCGGTAAAGCGATAAATTACCGGGCGAGGCGAAAACGCCGAGGCGATAGTTTGAATACCTTCGGCTAATTTGTCAATAAATTCCTGTCCACGACCGGCCTTTAACATGGCGCGCGGATGTTCACCAATGCCAGCAATCACAAACTCGGCCCGCATTAAGCCAACACCATCACTAGGCAAAGCCGCCACTTTAGCCGCCAACTCCGGCTCACCTAAATTGACATAAACTTTGGTGCCAGTCACCGGCACTGTATCTGCCACCACACTCGTGCCAGATACAGAAACGCTCGAGGGAGCGGGCGCCCCACCTAAATCAACTTTACCTTTGTACACCACCCCGCTGTGTCCATCTACTGTGATAATTTGCCCATTCTTCAACGTATGAGTGGCGGTGCCAGTCCCAACCACACACGGAATACCAAGCTCGCGCGATACAATGGCGGCGTGGCAAGTGCGCCCCCCGGTGTCGGTCACAATGGCGCTGGCGCGACGCATGGCCGGTACATAATCTGGCGTGGTCATTTCGGTCACTAATACATCGCCTTTTTCAATTTTGTCTATTTCAGATGGCTTATGAATAATCTTGACCGGGCCAAACGCCGAGCCCATTGAGGCCGGCGCGCCTTTGACCAATATCAAATCGGCCGATATTTTAACCGTAGTCGGCTGCGCTTTCGACGCAATATCTGCGACATCTTTAAGAGTGGTCACTGGACGAGATTGCACCATGTAAACATTTTTGCCTTCGATTGCCCATTCGGTGTCTTGTGGCGAGCCGTAATGATCCTCTATTTTTTTAGCAATGGCCGCCAGAGCCAAAATTTCATCGTCGCTTAATTTTTGTACATTACGCTCCGCTCTCGGCACGTTAACGTGCTTGTCACCATTTGCGCCTTTAACGATTTTCCAGGTTTGTGTATGTAACTCTTTATTAGCAATAGTCATGGTGGCTTTATCTACCACGTAGCGATCGGGCGTGACCGAGCCGGAAACTATCGCCTCGCCCAATCCCCAACCGGCTTCAATCACAATTTTGCTTAAATCGGATGTGACTGGATCAACTGTAAACATTATGCCCGATTTATCACTCTCCACCATTCTCTGCACCGGCACGGCTAAAGCGACCTTAAAATGATCGTATTTATTAACGATGCGATAATAAATCGCCCGCGCCTCAAACAGCGATGCATATGCCTTCAGCACCGCTCGGCAAACTTCGTTTTCGCCTTGCACATTCAAAAATGTGGCCTGCTGACCGGCAAAAGAAGCGGTAGGCAAGTCCTC
>CAZQEC010000050.1:3993-4519 GCA_964591565.1 uncultured Candidatus Saccharibacteria bacterium
AAATGAAGCATCGGGTAAATCTTCGGCAGTGGCCGACGAGCGAACGGCTACTAATACATCGTCGCCCATGGTTTGATAGGCATCGATTATTTCTTCCTTCAAACTTTCGGACAATGGTGTGTCGACGATTAGTTTCATGACCGCTTTGGCCTTTGCCTGCAAAGTTTTTGAATCTTCGGGGTCAATGTTTTTCAATAGATCTTGGATTTTCTTCGATAGACCAGTCTTACGAACATAATTAAAGAAAGCGTCGGCGGTCACTATAAAGCCCGGCGGCACCGGCAAGCCCGCTTTAGTCATTTCACCTAAATTGGCCCCTTTGCCACCAACTAGAGCGGTGTCACCTTTGCCGACATCGGAAAACCAGACAATTTGCTTCAACAATCCCTCCCTTACATCCTATATATATACTAACAAGCAAATGCAGGGAAGTCTAGTCAACTGTCGGTATCTACTCACAACCTCGAAGTGTATTCGTAAACATCTCCGTAGGGGCGATTCACGAATCGCCTGCGGGTGGCTCATG
>CAZQEC010000051.1:0-3961 GCA_964591565.1 uncultured Candidatus Saccharibacteria bacterium
GTTCATTTTCAAATGGCATCTCTCTTCCACCGGAAAAGAAATAAGTTACATGCGGGTATTTTTCTGATTCAGCAATCCGGATTTGTTTAAGATGGTTTCGTTCAATAATTTCACCAAGTGTGTTTGTAATATTTTTATCCTCATAAAGTATATCAATATTTTTAAAACTACTATCGTACTCTGTCATTGCAGCATATTGCAAGTTGAGCGTTTGCATGCTGTGCTCTTTAACATTTTCTTGTGTTAAAACGTATGAAATCTGCCGCATTCTATCGGGTCTGAAATTAAAACAAATAACGGAATCACCGTTTTTAATTTTTGAAACCGGAGAATTTTCGTTTGTAAAAGTTATCGGCTTAATAAACTCATCCGTAATATTAGCATTGTAAGAAGCCATAATAGCTTCTTCTGCATTTTTAAAATATTGTCCTTTTCCGTGTACAAGGAGGTTGTAAGCAAGTGCAATTCTTTCCCATCTATTATCACGATCCATAGCGTAAAATCGCCCAATCAGTGAAGCAATGCAACCAACCTTATTGACCTTAAGACGATTTTCAAGCGCCCCAATAAACTCTAACGCCGAAGTTGACCCAGCATCGCGACCGTCTAATGTTAAATGAAAATAAACGTTTATCAGCCCCTGTTTGGCCACAAAATCAGCCAAGGCCAAAGCGTGATCAATGTGCGAATGTACACCACCGTCCGATAATAAGCCGTAGATGTGAAAAGCGGACTGGTTTTGTTTGACATGATTTGCCATTGCCAATAAGGTTTTATTTTGGTAAACACTGCCATCGATTATTGATTCACCAATCCGCGTCATATCTTGTAAAATGGTGCGTCCGGTGCCTATGCTACCATGACCAATTTCGGAGTTACCCACTTTTCCACTTGGACCAACAATCTTTTTAAACGCCTGCAACACAACGTGCGGATAGTTGCGCCAATATAGAGACATTATTTTCGGATTATTCATCGAGATAGCATTGCCGCCCCAGCTCGGACTAATGCCCCAGCCGTCTAAAATCAGTAAAACGATCGGTGAATATTTTTTATCCGTCATTCATCCCCCATAAACCCTTTATCCCGCCTCATCTAACGGCTTCAAAGTCATATTTTCCGGAATTGGAATGCCGAGAATTTTCAGTATTGTTGGGGCAATATTGCCCAAAACCCCTTTCTGCAATTGCAACTTTAGAAGTTCTACGTCCTCCGACGCCACAATGAACGGCACTGGGTTCTTGGTATGTTCAGTGTCGGGCAAGCCAGTTTCCGGATTAACCATTTGCTCGGCATTGCCATGATCGGCGGTAATAATGAGCGTGCCCTTGGCTTTACACACCTCAACCCAAAGCTGGCCAATGGCCTGATCAATCGTTTCAACCGCACTAATGGTGGCCCGAATGTTACCAGTGTGCCCGACCATATCGGCATTAGCGTAATTGACCACGTAAAAATCATTCTTTTTGGCCTTGAGTTTCTCTGTGATAGCATCTGTGATCAGTTTAGACGACATTTGCGGTGATTGATCGTAAGTGGCCACTTTTGGAGAGGGAATGAGCAAGCGCGTTTCTCCTGCCACTGGTGATTCAATGCCACCATTGAAAAAATAAGTAACGTGGGCATATTTTTCAGTTTCAGCAACGTGAAATTGACTTAAACCAGCGTCAGCAATTACTCCTGATAGCGATTTTTGCACTGTGTCAGGGTGAAACGCTACTTCAATCGGTAGTCCAGACTGATATTCCGTAAAACTGAATATTTGTACTTTGGGAGGATGATTTCCTCGCTGAAGCGTCGCGTCTTTTGTGCCACACAATGCTTTGACTAATTGACGCATGCGATCAGCCCGAAAATTGTAGCAAATAATAACATCACCGTCGTGAATTAAACCATCATGGCCCTTTTTATCACGAATGACATAGGGCTCAATAAACTCATCAATCTTGCCCTCAGTATATGCCGCCGAAATAGCATCGCCAGCCAATTCTGCAACCTTACCCTTGCCATAAACCAGCGCATCGTACGCCACCTGCGTTCTTTCCCAACGATTGTCGCGATCCATCGCATAAAAACGACCGATCACGGTACCAAAAATAGCGTGACTATGAATTGATTTGATAAACTTTTTCACTCGTTCGTAGTATGAAAGCGCACTCGTCGGTTCAGTGTCGCGTCCGTCGGTAAAGGCGTGAATGACGCATTTCTCAACACCATTCTCATGAGCCATCTGAATTAATGCTTCTAAATGACGCATATGCCCGTGAACACTGCCGTCAGAAAAAATCCCCATTAAGTGCAGGCGACCATTATTCGTTTTAGCCGTTTGCATTGCTTTTAATAACGTAGGATTGCTAAAAAATTGACGATTGCGAATTTGGTCATCAATTAAAGGTAAAAACTGCTTCACAATTTTACCAGCGCCAATGTTTAAGTGCCCCACCTCCGAATTACCCATAATATTATGCGGCAAGCCCACACTTTCAGCCGATGCTTCCAGTAGTGAATGGGGCATTGTTTGCCATAAATTGTTCATATTCGGCGTTTTCGCCAGCGAAATAGCGTTGCCACCCCACGCTGGCGCAGTACCCCAGCCATCGATTATTACTAATGCTAGTGGTGTGTGACGAACATCACTATTCATGAGCTCGCCTTTTTGGTTGCGCCAATGACGGCGTTAACGTAATGCACCGTTTCGTCTGGGGTGCGATTGACTTTCATCACATAACCAGCCGCACCCAACTCTTGACCTTGTTTGAAACCGGCATCTTCGGCCAAATTAGTCAGAAAAATAACCGGAATACTACTGACTGCTGGATCCTTGTCTGCTTTAAGTTCGCGCAAAACATCAAAACCGCTCACTTTCGGCATTAAAATGTCGAGCAAAACTAGGTCTGGTTTTGTTTCACGAATTAATTTAAGCCCATCGGCGCCATTTGATGCTTCTTGCACCTCGTAGCCACTTTGTTTAAAGCGCGTCGCATACATTGTCCGCAAACTTTCTTCATCCTCTACAATCACCAATTTACCCACTTTTTTGACTGTTTCTTCAGCCATCACCCCTCCTAATTTTGATAGATAATTACAATTTCTTTTTCAAATCTTCGATGCGCTTCATTTCGGCAGGATCTTTTTCGTTTAATAATGCCAAATAATAGCTAATGTAATCGCCAAGCATCATCATACCAATTAAACGGGCGAGGGGAGTCAGTTTTTCATCTAATTTCGGATGCAAAATGGTTACACCTGTGCTCGCCAGATCCTGTCCAACTAGCTCGACACGCTTTCGATTTTGTGCGTGATCATCAGGTGAATCTAAAAATATGACGGCCGAATTTTGGCGAATACTGACTGGTAAATCGTAGCCCAAATACATATTGTGGCACATTTCTGGCATCATTTCGGCAAAAGCAATTTGCTTGGCGTTTTCATTTAATTGACCTTTCCAGCGAATGGCTAGTGGATACGACCAGCCGCAACCGACTACATACACCATTTTGTTGTGTAATTGCTCGGCGATAGATTGTCCCTCCGACCTCAAAGAATCTGGGGTGGTAAATAATGCCAGATTTGATAACGCTGCAGATACGACAGATGATGCTTCGGAGCCCGGTTTTAACATTCCAGCTTGACACATGACCCCAAAAGCAATAGCGAGCGTATATGATAGAGCGACGCGGGGCAGGGGATGTGGAAAATCAAATTGGACAAGTGGCAAATTGTTTTGCTTAGCCCATTCGGCTAGTTGACCGCCGGTGGTAATGCAGACAATGGGGCAGCGGCGCTCCAAAGCCTGCTTGGCAGCAGACAAAGTTTCTTCGGTGTTACCAGAAAAACTGGTGACGCACACGGCCGTGTTTGAGTCTTGCGAGATGTAAGGAGGCAAATTATAGTCAGATATTACCTCTAACGGCACCGTACCAAAACTGCGCGCCAGAGTGGCCAAAATGGTGTAAGAAAT
>CAZQEC010000052.1:0-3187 GCA_964591565.1 uncultured Candidatus Saccharibacteria bacterium
GTGGAGAGATCTCTTTCAAAACCCAATTAATCAGTCATTTCGACTCGTTCAGTTTTGCCTGCCCTTCCGTAGTATGAGCGTAGGAGGGTCGAACGGTCGCCTGCCTGCCGTCAGGCAGGGAAAAATCTCGAATAATTTTTTCGTAGATCTCTCCACTACTCCGCCAAAGGCGGATACGGTCGAGATGACAATATCTATCAGGGTTTTTTTAAAGAGGTTCATTGATAATAATTTCGAGCGCACGCGAAAACTAATTTACCAAGTTCTCGGACTGTACACTCGAACTATAAGCACTCATAATCATAGGGTACATAATTTGGTCAATTTAGAATGTCCTTGTTTATGAAGACACTGAATTATGTGGAGAATCATCTAGCGCACCCGCCTGATTGTTTTTATCTGTAATCAGATCGGGGACTGCTGGTCGTAGAAGATTAGTATGGTCTCCGTCAGGCTGAACGGGTTTTCCCTGAGCCGAACGAACCAGAAACATTTCAGGAAAAAACCGCGTTGGATTTTTTAACGCTTCCTCTAACTCACCAGAGGCGTATAAATCAGTATATTTTTGTTCCCAACCATCCATATTTTGAAAATTCTTTGCGTTATTCACCCCCGCCACTCTTTTTATTTTCTCTAAGGCGGCTAACCTCATAAAACGAAATATTACGGGAGGAAATTGAGTAAAGACCGCATCTTTTCCACAAGCTTGACATATTTTTTGCAATGTTTCCCGCTTCAATTCTTTAAATATGCTAAATCCATCGCGCGTACCGAAAAACCAATTTTCGGCGCGCCCTTCCTCAATTACCTTTAATGCTATTTCATCATCTAAGTCCTTGAAGTTGCGCAAACTATCCACCACCAATCGCTGATGACCCTGCTTGATTAATTCGTGCGCAATCTCACTATCTAAGCCCTTAAAATTATTCAATGTATTGGCTACGAAATCTATATGGCCCATTTCAATCAATTTTTTCACAAAACTTCGGTGGGCTTCAGGTGGAATATCTTTCAGACAATCACCACCTTTTGTCTCAAACCACTTTATGTAAAGATCAATAGGGTCGCTGATGTCTTCAGTATGATCACCTGATCCTAAATGCTCACTCATTATTACTCCTACCGTTATTATTAAATCTAGGTTGTCATTTGTCTTAGTCGTTTAATCCGCTCCGCCGCTGGCGGGTGAGTCGAAAATAGATTATTTATTACTCCCTGACGATCTTTCAGCGGATTTTCAATATACAACATACTAGTCGCTTTATTAGCCACCTCAAGCGGCTCTTTGTCGTGTGCAATTTTTTCAAGAGCGCTCGCCAAACCTTCCGGATAGCGTGTCAATAACGCCCCCGAAGCATCTGCCAGATATTCACGCTTACGCGAAACTGCCAATTGCAAAAGCGTAGCGATAATAGGCGTCAGAATAGCTAAAGCAACGCCAACCAAAATCATTATATTATTGTTACCGCGATCGTCTCGGTCGCGAAACCACAAACTGCGCATAAAAAAGTCTGCCATTAAGGCAATTACACCGACCAATACCAATGTGACCGTCATGACCAAAATATCTCTGTTGCCAATGTGTGAAAGCTCGTGAGCAATGACCCCTGTGAGTTCGGTTTTATCTAATTTTTGTAATAAACCCTTGGTCACCGCCAGCGAAGCATGGGCTGGGTCCCTGCCTGTAGCAAAGGCGTTTGGCGCGGTGTCGTCAATTAAGTATATTTTCGGTTGTGGCAAGCCCGATGCGATGCATAAGTTTTCCACAATACGAAAAAGCTCTACGGCGTCACTTCGTTTCAATTCTTTAGCTTGGCTCACCGCCAAAGCAACCTTATCACCATAATAATATCCGCCTAGAGCTTGAACAAGGCTGATAATGACAGCGAAAACGAGAATGAAACTATTATTGTAAATTTGGCTAAACGTCCAGCCCAAACCAATCATAATGCCAAAAAATATGGCCATAATCAGAAAAGTTTTGCGTTTATTCGCATCAATTTGATTGTACATATTTCCTCATGTCAAGGGGGAGATTGACAACACCCATATCTTACTTTAAACTATACCATGTAGTCACGATAAAAAGCTCCTTTTAAGGGTTGGTCCTTACGAGGTGCTTTTTTTGTACTCAACGCGACTTTTTAAATCACTGACGTAGTTTAAGCTGGATCCCGAAACTGACTTTAATAGTGAAGAGCAACTATTCTGCGATGGTGCCAATTTAGAACTTCACCGCTACAGGTTCTTTTTCGCCTGCGGCCGCTTCAAAAAGTGTTTTTTGCGTAAACTTGAACATATTGGCAATCACGCTAGATGGAAAACTATCGATGGATATATTCAAATCGCGCACATTAGCGTTGTAAAAGCGTCGCGACGCTTCAATTTTATTTTCGGTATCCGAAAGTTCATCTTGCAGTTTGGCAAAGTTTTCGTTTGCTTTAAGGTCGGGATAATTTTCCGAGACCGCAAAGAGGGACTTCAGTGCCTCTGAAAGCATATTTTCATCTTTGGCCTTTTCGGCGGTAGACTGCGCTCCCATGGCCAGAGCTCTGGTCTCGGTCACCTTTTCCAGCAGTTCTTTTTCATGCTTGGCATAGCCCTTGACCGTTTCAATTAGATTCGGAATTAAGTCGTAACGCCGTTTTAATTGCACGTCAATATCGCTCCACGCCTCGTCAGACCGCGTGCGCAAAGTGACCAAGTGGTTGTACATTGAAACAATCCACAACACTATCGCCACCAATACAACTATATAAATCCACTGCATTTTAATACTCCTTTATTACTTGGATATTAGTCCGATTATTGACAGTTGTCAACGTCAATCAGCTTGCTACAGACTCTTCAGCTCATACAAATTAACCGCGCCGACTAGGCGCACTTCTGGGTCAGTGGCGGAATCTAGCACCGCGGATAGCTGGTAAGTGGCGCCGTCGGAGATGTAGCCGTAATAACGAGACGAATTGGCATCTTTCGGAATTGATTTAATATAAACAGGTACTAGGGCCTGAGCCAAAACTGAATCGGGCGCGTCCAAACGCGCCATTTGGGTAGCGATCGGATAAGAGCCTTTGGCGGTCAAGTATAAAGCCAGCGCGCTGGCAATTTCAGCCAAATCACTTTTTCGCGTTTGATCGGGTGTTAACAGTACGTTAGGATCAATTGCCCCAACTGGTGCACTAAT
>CAZQEC010000053.1:0-3081 GCA_964591565.1 uncultured Candidatus Saccharibacteria bacterium
AAAATGGATTTATTAAAAACATCTCTAATCATGAAAGGATATGTCTTATGGAAACTTTAGGACCAGATAATGAAAATGTACCATCTATGCCCTGTGCGTTAAGCGAACAGTCTATGATTGATTTGGAAAATAAGGGCTGGCAAAAAGATTCGATGTTTAATGCTGATGATTCAATACAACGGGATGAGGCATACAAGCGGGTAGAGGTAATGAAAGCGGCTGGTTTTTTCGAACCGGTGCTGGTTCGGGGCCAAAGTGATCAAGACCGCAGTAGTTCGGTCTATTACATCTACCAACGAAAAACTAAACTAAACCACTTTATTCAGGATAGCTTGGGTACTAAACAATGAAATATTTTGCTAGCTTATTTTTATGAACGTAAAACAAAAATTCAAAGCGTATGTCGCCATTTACCTTGTGCTGATCAAAGACGAGCAAGTTTTAATGTTGCTACGCAGTGGCAACGCATTGTATCAAGGTGGAAAATATAGTTTAGTAGCAGGACATTTGGATGGTGGGGAAACTGCCAAACAGGGCATAATGCGCGAGGCGGGGGAGGAGGCGGGTATTACTTTGAACTCCGATGACCTTGAAGTCGTGCATATGATGCACCGTCAATCAAAAGATCGAGAATACATAGACATCTTTTTGCGGGCCGAAAAATGGACTGGTGATGTTAAAAATATGGAACTAGAAAAGTGTGATGAATTAAAATGGTTCGCGTTGAATAATTTGCCGAAAAATATTGTGCCAGAGGTGAAACAGGCGCTGGAGAATATCAAAAAGAAGGTTAGTTTTAGTGAGTTTGGGTGGGATGAATAAAAAAGTAGCCATTTGCGCGCTAAAAGTTTGGAACCAAAAAAGAGTCTAGTGAACGGCTCTTTTTTGCGCGAGTCAAGTATCTAAATAATCGAATCGCTGTCTAAATCGTCATCGTCGTCATCTGCTGTCGGTTTGGTGTCTTCGGCTGGTTTTGGGGTGGTGGGCCAACTTGGAGCGGTCGTGGTCCCGGCTGGCGGAGTTGGGGGCGCTGGATTAATGGCAGAAGCGGACAGATTGCTAAATGGCGATGAAACCGGGGGTAGTGGCGGCTTTGGTAAATCATCCATTGGTTTAGGTAGTGTTGACGTTGAATCGCCGACAGCCGATTTTGCTTCAGACTCGGTTACAAGCGGGGTTTTATCATCTAACTTTGGGGCTGGAGGTAGCGGCGGCAATGGTGGCGGAGGTGGCATAAATGTGGTCGGCTTTGCATCGCTGGGCATTGGTGGTTTTGACACATTGGACAAAGGCGGGAGCGGTGGCAGTGGCGGGGGTATGATAGATGATGCGCTTGACGCCCCCGGCGCTGGTAGTTCTTTTTCGTCCCAATTTGGCAGGGAGGGCGATGGCTTTGGTGGCATTCCCACCAGAGGCGGGATCGGTGGCAAGGTTGGCTTGCTTGATTGACCGTCGGCGACGATTCCTTCATTATCTCGTGCCAAACGGGTTAAATGCCCGAGCGAAATATAGGCCCCTTTGGGCTGATCATTCTGTGTGATGACGTATAAATCATCATCGCCTAGTTTGTCTGTGAGCTCACCCACTTTGGTGACAAAATCTTTGACCGACATTATGTTGTCAATTGGAACGTGCATTTTTTAACCCCCATATTAGTGCTTATGTTAATTGTAGTGTAAAGAATGTCAAAAGTTAATGCAACATAAAGAAATGGATAATGTATAATGCATATTGGATAATGATGGAGTGGCTACGCCACATCTATAAATGTCGCTAAAAGCGACACCGAAATTATCCATTCTGATTTATCCATTTTGCATTTCTTCTTCATTCGCTACTCTCATCACCTCTGCCAGTGAAGTCAGCCCCTGCTCGACTTTGAGCAATCCATCTTGCATTAGCGTCACCATACCATCTTTAATCGCCTGCTCGTAAAATGTGGATACAGACGAGTGCAAGAGCGCCAGATTTTCCATAGCATGACTGGGCACGACTACCTCAAAAATACCGACTCGGCCCTTGAAGCCCAGTTGGTCGCATTTGTCGCACCCCCCAGCATCGAATATCTTATCCACTTTTCGCCCCAACTGCAAAAGCAACGTTTTCGTTTCAGTCTCGTTTGGAGCACGCTCGATTTTACAATCCGGACACAATAAGCGCACTAATCGTTGCGCCACAATCACGTTCAAGCTACCAGAAAATAAAAATGGCTCCACGCCCATTTCGAGCAAACGGCTGTAAGTTGATGGGGCGTCATTGGTGTGCAGAGTCGCCAGCACAATGTGGCCAGTTAATGCGGCGCGCACGCCGGTGGAAGCGGTTTCGGTATCACGAATTTCACCGATCATAATGACATCGGGGTCTTGGCGCAAAGCTCCACGCAGGGCCTCAACAAAAGAGTAGTTGTGGTCGGGGTCAACTTGGCTTTGTTCCAGTCCTTCCAATTTATACTCCACCGGATCCTCAATAGTGATAATTTTGCGCTCCGGCGTGTTTAGCTCTTGTAAAAGCGCGTACAGCGTGGTGGTTTTGCCTGAACCGGTCGGGCCGGTGACCAATATCATGCCATGTGGCTTGGCGATTTGTTTAGTAATAACATCCACCAAATCTTGACGCAGACCTAAATCAACAATTTTGCGCCGAATTTGGTCTTGGCGTAAAATACGAATGGTTATCATGTCTCCGTATATAGTGGGCAAGGACGCCACGCGCAGGTCAAGCACATCATTAATGACAGTAATAGTGAAACGACCGCCCTCGGGGCTCACAGCGGCAACTAGCGGTAGTTTGGCCAGATACTTAATGCGATTTGTAAGCCCGTGATATTCTTTAGCACTTCTTTTCATTTCCACGTGCAATACGCCGTCAATGCGAAAGCGAATGACCAATCCGTCTTTAGTTGGTTCAAAATGAACATCCGAAGCTCCCCGAGCCGTGGCGGTGGCTAAAATGGCCGAAAGCACATCGGTCACGCTGGCATTAGGTAATTCATCTCCATTCTTTAACTGATCCATTAACGTACTGAGCGCCGCGTCCTCTTTCCCAGATATGACCACCGGTCGGTCGCCCTCATTTTTCTTT
>CAZQEC010000054.1:0-2883 GCA_964591565.1 uncultured Candidatus Saccharibacteria bacterium
CAACTGGTGCGCTAATTTCACCCACTTTTGGTGTATTAGATGTTACATCAAACACAATAGTGCGCTTCAGACTATCTGTCAGCGACAATTTAACTCGTTTTGGCAAACGATCTAGTCGCCCAACCCACATCTCAAATTGCCCATTGGCGCCGAGCCAGCTCAAAACATTCTCATTGCTCGAAAATGCACTTAGTATTGGTACATCCTTGCCGCTAACTGCCCGAGAGTAGTGATATGTGCTTGTCACACCTATTTTTTCCGCCCCCACGAAACCAGCTCCATTAATTATTAATCCGAAACCGCTTTTGATTGTCGGGGCGACAATCGGAGGCGACGCTCCGCCTTTAATCCAACTATTCTGAGTGCTACCAGCACTGTCTGCAGTGGCGTCCACACTGCCAAAAGCGCTTCTTAAATACATTTGCCCACCGACCGACCGATATTCACTTACAATGTTCACCCCAACATCATTGATCGTATTTATGAGCGAATAATCTTGGTTAACCACCGTTAATTCTACTTGGGTATCAACAGACAGAGGATCAATTGAAGTCGAAATTGGGCAGGCGGCGGTGTCTTCCAAAAGCTGGCCGACACTACAGCCACCGACCACCTCGTAGCCGTTCAATTTGCCACTAAAACCAAAATTAGATTTGACCGACATTGCTTTGGTCACTTGAGCCGAAGCCACCTCAGGATTTACCGCTAATCCACCAGTGATTGATGATAGATTGACAAAACGCAAACGCGCGCTCAAGCCAGTGTCCCACCAACCACGATCGTCGGCAAAAATTAAACCAATTAAAACGACGGAAACCAAAACAAGCAGTCCAATTAAGCCAAATAATAGTTTTGCTATGATCGATTTACGTACGCTAGCCCGCGGTGATCTAGCCACTTGGCCAGCTGTAAGCGGTGTATTGGTAGGCATTTTTGGCGCACTAGGATCCTGAGTTTTGGTCGGATCCAGCATTATTTCTGGCGGAATTTTCCATGTCCCACTTGCAGGAGCCGCGGGTGTGGGCGGATTTAAATTCGGTTCACTCGCAGTTGCGCCAACGTTCGGCGTGGTACTTGGATTGGTTGGAATGTCATCCATTGCTTATTTTCCCCTACAACTAGATTACCTATTTTACTGACCTGGCACAACCTCTACGGTCACTGTGGCAAATGCCGTGGACGAAAACCTGATGTTGATTGTGTGCTTGCCCACTGTTTTAATGGGATGATCAAGCAACACATACTTTTTATCAATCGCTAATTTTTCAGCTAGATCGGCCGCACCTACACTGCCAAATATCTTGCCATTTTCCCCAACGCGCACCTTTATCACAATTTCCCGACCGTTGAGAGAACGCGCCACTGCAATTTGCGCAACTTCGTTTTCTGATTTCATCTTGTCTTGCTTTGATAATGCCGAAAGTGTAGCATTAGCGACCTTCGTGCCTGACAAAACTGCAAATCCTTTCGGAATCAAAAAATTTCTAGCATAACCGTCCTTAGTCAAAACTCGTTGACCAGCTTTTCCAACTTTAGACACATCTTTAATCAAAATGACTTCGAGCATTATTGTTTCAATAACTCAATTGCTTTATCTAGTTGTGGATCGCGATTGTTTTTTTCATCATCAGCCGAAATTGTCACTTCTATATCTGGTTTAACGCCTTGCTTATTAATCTGCCGCCCATTTGGTGTAAACCATTCGGCAATGGTGACTTTTAAGCTCGAACCGCCGAGCAAATCGTTAATACTTTGCACGCTACCTTTACCAAAAGACTTATCGCCCACCAGTTTACCACGTGCGTGATCTTGAATGGCGCCAGCCACTATTTCAGCCGCTGAAGCTGACCCACCGTTTATTAACACCACCAGTGGCGTATCTGGTAAAATAACCTGACCAAGTGTCAAAAGATCGCGTTTTTTGCCACCTTTTTCTTGCTCCGACACCACAATCCCTTGCTCAATAAACATACTGGCGATCTCCTGCGCCCCCTGCAAATAGCCGCCAGGATTATTGCGTAAGTCTAGAATAATACCCTTAACCTGATTTTTTTTCAGATTTTCAAGCGCCGACCGAGCTGAAGCGGTTGTGTCTTGACCAAATTGAGCCAAGCGCACATAACCGATCGCGTTATCTTTCATCTCAATTTTAACCGACGCAACCTTAATTAAGTCACGAGCAATCGAAATCTCTTTTAGTTCGGTAGTATCTTTGGGCAATATAGTCAGCTTAACCACTGTGCCAACTTGACCGCGGATGCGTGACACTGCGTCCGGCAAAGTCATATCATGAGTGTCATCATCGCCGATTTTGACAATCACGTCACCACTTCGCAGGCCGGCGCGGCTGGCTGGGCTATCGTCAATCGGCGTAATGACGGTCAGCATATTGTTGCGCATACCAATTTCAATGCCCACACCGTAAAACTTGCCATCAACATCCTCAGCGAATCGTTTTGCCTCTTCAGGATCGAAATAGACGGTGTACGGATCATCCAGACCAGCCACCATACCACGCACTGCGCCATAAACTAATTCTTGGTCATTAATCGGACCAACGTATTCACTATGAATTTTGTTCCAAGCTTGCCATAATAAGGTAAAGTCAATCTTCGCGGGCACGGTTTCTCCGCGCAGACGATAACCAGTCAGTGAGGCGCCAAGATTGCCGTTATTCAAACTATTAGATACACCGAACCCGAGCGCGAAAGCGCCTAGCAAACCAAAAATAATCGCCAAAGCGACGAGTGACTTGCGTATTCGAGGCGGGCTTGAGTTATCCATTTGTTAAATTATTGTAGCGTAAAAATTGGTCATAATCTAGAGGTCTTCGGGCTGAAGTCTGGCCATATAGTCAATCCAGGCGGCTGGATAAACGCGACC
>CAZQEC010000055.1:0-2526 GCA_964591565.1 uncultured Candidatus Saccharibacteria bacterium
CTTCTCCGCCAGCTGGCGGATACGGAGGGCAGGCAATTTCCAATAAATTATCATTTGTCAATTTTCAATCTTAACTACGAACTTCTTCCTACCTGCTACTTACTACTAGCTACCAGCTATCCCAGCTATCCCAGCTATCCCAGCTATCCCAGCTATCCCAGCTTCTGCCCAACCATCTCCGCCTCTTCGACCAGCCGATTCGAGTAGCCCCATTCGTTGTCGTACCACGCCACCACTTTAACTAAATCGCCATCCACCACTTGAGTTAACGATAAATCCACGATAGCCGAGTAGGGATTGCCGATAAAATCGGATGAGACCAACAGCTCCTCGGTGTAAGTCAAAATGCCTTCCCAAGATTTGCGCTTACATTCTTTTTTGAACACATCATTAACTTGCTTGACGCTCGTTTTCTTTTTGATTAGAAAGGTAAAATCGGCCAGTGACACCACCGGTGTGGGCACTCGAATAGCCAAACCATCAAACAAACCTTTAAGCTCTGGCACAACCTGATGCGTCGCACTAGCCGCCCCGGTTGAAGTCGGAACGATGTTGGCGGCGGCCGAACGGGCGCGGCGAAAATCTTTGTGTGGTCCATCTTGTAAATTTTGATCAGCTGTATATGAATGAACGGTGGTCATCATCGCTTTTTTGACCCCAAACTCGGCCACCATTACCTGCGCTACTGGAGTAATACAATTTGTAGTACACGAAGCGTTCGAGATAATGGGTTCATTATTATATTTGTGCGCATTAACCCCTAAAATAAACATTGGCGCACCCTCGCCTTTGCTCGGCGCCGATATTATGACGCGTTTGGCTCCAGCGGTTAAATGATCTTTGGCTTTTTCGGCCTCCACAAAACGCCCAGTGCATTCAAGCACAATGTCAATATTAAGTGACTTCCAAGGCAACATTTTTGGCTCTTTTTCGGCTAATACCCGAATTTTATGCCCTGCCACTATTAGATATTTATCATCAAACGTTATTTCCTCATCGTACGGTCCGTAAGCAGTGTCATATTTTAATAAGTGCGCCAATGTGGCCGTGTCTGATAAATCGTTTATTGCCACCACTTTTAACATTGGCTTGGTTAATGCTAACTTCAGCGCGCTTCGCCCAATGCGCCCGAATCCGTTAATCGCTATGTTGACTGACAAGATAACTCCCTTCGGTCGTAATGGATAAATGATAATGGATAATGGATAATGATGGAATTATTTTTTTTATTCATTATTAATTACATTATGCATTCTAATTTATCCATTATCAATTATTTTCTATACATTATCCCAGTCTTCGCTCCAACGCGCATTATAACGTGCTCAGAATTGGCTAATCCAAGTTCAATGGCGCGATCAAATGACAACCCCCGTAATAAGCCAGCCAAAGTTCCACTTCCCATCGCATCCCCCGCACCGGTCGAATCTACCGCTTTAATATCGTTCGGCTCAAGCGTCCATATTTTATTACCATCCATCACCGCCATTTTGTGCGCCCCATCTGTCACCAAAGCGCGCTTTGCCCCCATTGTGTGCAATCCAGACGCCAAGCGGTCAACTAAATCAACGGCATCAAGAATTTTGCCGGCCTCATCGCGATTGACGATCAGCAAGTCAGTTCGGGCGATCACTTTTTTAAGATTTACGCCCGAATGCTTAATATCGGTCAATCCCGGATTCCAGGCTATTTTGACACTATTCTCATTTGCCCAGTCGAAAATAACATCTAAAGCGACTTTGGACCCATTTTGCGAAGTAATATAAACCCAGCGCGATTTTAACCCAGACAGTACCGCTAAATCATGCTCAGACAGAGTCCCGGCAGAACCGCGATCAGTCAACACAGTTCGCTCCGCACTTGGATCAACCAATATGACCGATTGACCAGTTTTTCCACCAACATCATCAATTATGTGATCAATTTTCACGCCATCATTTTGCAGTTCATCTCGCACAATATGACCAACAATATCATCGGCCACTTTACTAATGAGAGCGCAATTTAACCTTTGCCGAGCAAATGTCACACTGGCATTAGAAGCCCCGCCACCGCTTTGTTGCACTATTTTACCTACATCTATTTTCGCCCCTAAAGTAAAACACTGATTAACAGCGTAGGACTGAGTAATGCTGGCGTGATGTTCAACCGATTTAAGCATTACAAATGTATCCAGCATAGATGACCCAATTGTGATACAATCATAAGTCTTCATACTAGGCTTTTCCCACGCTACCAAACATCACCATTTTTTGCTTCACTACATCAGCGGTTGCCACTTTACCAGCTGTTAGACAATCCCGAATGTCATAAGATGACGGGTTTGCGCGTAAATATTTTCGCACTGCGCCCACAAATGCCTGACGTAAATCGGTATCTATGTTTATTTTGACCACGCCATGGGCAATGGCTTGAGAAATTTCATCGGACTGCATACCGGACGCACCGTGCAAAACCAGCGGGAATGCAGTTTTTTTAGCAATCGTCTTCAGTAAATCAAAGTCTAATTTTTCTTGAGCGGTAATT
>CAZQEC010000056.1:0-2002 GCA_964591565.1 uncultured Candidatus Saccharibacteria bacterium
CCCGAAACCGAAGGGTTGATAGATTTTGTTACGACGCATTTAAGTTCTTTCCATCCTCCATCTTCCATCATCCATCCTCTGGCTATAGCCGACATTGGTACCGGCTCTGGCGCTATCGCTATCTCTCTAGCCAAATGGTGTGCGAATAATGAAGTTTCTGCCAATCTAATTGCCGTAGATATTTCCCAACCAGCGATAGATGTAGCCAAAAAAAATTACGACTTGAACAAATCTCGCCACGCTTTAACACCAATCTCATTTCGTCACGGAAATCTGCTCACACCGATAGATGAAAAACTGGATGTGATTGTGGCTAATTTGCCTTACATTCCGACAAATGAATTGAGATTATTACCCAAAAGCGTCCGTGATTTTGAGCCACATTTGGCACTTGATGGCGGTGCGGACGGCCTAGATTTAATCACAGCGTTGATCGAAGACGCCAAACGCGTCCTCAAGCCAAATGGCACGATCTTTCTCGAGTTGTGGGACGAACACACGAAAGTCGATTTCGATCCTTTCGCGGATCAGTATAACATCGAGATCAAACCAGACTCATTCGGCCGCTCCAGATTCGCCATTCTAACATCTGCGTCATCAATTAAATAATTAGCTTTTCAGCTCTTCCAAAGTTACTTCAATCACTTGTTCTTTGCCACCACGATTGACGGTCAGTTTTATTTTATCTCCTACCTGATGCTCCTGCACCAGTCTCGCTAAACTATGCAAATCATCAATTGTAGTTCCATTTACAGCCGTTATAATATCGCCCACTTTTAGCCCGGCTTTGTCGGCGGCACTACCAGACACAATCGGCGCGGTGCCGTTTTGACTAAGTTGTAAATAAGCACCATGATCTACCGGCAATTTATTCGTCTCGGCGATCGATTTAGTCAATTTAGTGTAACGTATTCCGAGTGCCGGTCGAATTATACGCCCCGATTTAATCACACTATCCACCGCTGGCTTGAGCGCATTTATCGGTAGAGCAAAACTAATACCTTGAGCATCCCCTGCCACCGCAGTTATCACCCCTATTACTTGACCAGCAGTGTTAACCATCGGCCCACCTGAATTCCCTGGATTAACCGCGGCGTCGGTTTGTAATAATCCCTCCAGTGCTTCTGTCTGTCCACCGCTTGCGTTCCCAGCGGTGAGACTACGTTCCTTGGCAGAAATAATGCCAGCCGTAACTGTGTTTTGAAACTCCGCTAAAGCGTTGCCGATCGCTAGTACCCATTGCCCAACCTGCAAGGCATCAGAATCGCCAAAATCAACCGCTTTCAAATTTTTCGCGTCTATTTTAATAACCGCAAAATCAAAAATGGGATCGAGCGACTTCACTTTCGCTTCGTGCGTGGTACCATCGTTTAACAAAACGGTGTAAGTGGCGTTACTGTCTTTGACCACGTGCTTATTAGTGGCAATTAAACCATCGCTGGAGATAATAAATCCGCTCCCACCGCCTTTTTGCTCAAATACCTGACCAAAAAAATCCGACACGCTACGACTGGCAGAAATTGCAACCACCGAAGGATTCATCTGCTTGGATACATCGATAAACTTCGAGCCTTCATCGAGCGTTACTTTTTGATACACCGGTAACTTTAACCCTGAATTATTACCGGAAATTAATCCCGATGTGCCCGTGCGTCCACCCGTCAACACATACACGCTCAAAGCCCCACCAACTCCGCCCATTAACAAGCTCACCAGCATGGTGAAAATTAAAATCGTACGATTAAAACGGATATTCGTTGGCGTGGGCAATTCTGAATCCTCCATTTTACTTATTCCTTACTTTTCTTTGATCTGCTGACTCTCGATTTAATTATTTTACCAAAGTAGCCCGTTAATCCATCGAGTAAACTAGTTAATAACGTTGCGGTTGGTACTACTTTAGCAATGACCCCTTCAATGGTGTCCACAATTTCGTTGACTCTATTTAGAGTGCGTTCAAACTCGCCCATAACCATTATGGCGCGATACAAAGCCACGCAAG
>CAZQEC010000057.1:0-1573 GCA_964591565.1 uncultured Candidatus Saccharibacteria bacterium
AAATATTGCACGTCATTCCGCGTACTTACACGGTAGATTCAACCGAAGGTATTGTCGATCCAGTTGGTATGACTGGCATTCGTCTCGAAACCGACGCGGTCATTATTTCAGCATCATCGTCCGCCATTAAAAACCTAACCCGTTGCGTGTTTCAATCGGGCATTGACATTCAAGAACTGGTATATTCACCACTCGCGTGCGCTAAATCGTTGATGACCAAAAAACAGCTCGAGCTTGGAGTAGCTCTAATTGATATTGGCGCATACTCCACCACGTTGTCGGTATTTGAAGAAGGCGATGTGATACATACTAAAGCGATCCCGCTTGGCTCTGGCAACATTACCAATGACATCGCCATTGGTCTACGCACCTCAATTGATGTGGCCGAAAAAATAAAAATTAAACATGGCTCAGCCAGCGCTGAGCATTTTAGCGACAAAGATATGATTGAGTTGAATACCTTAAGTGATATAGACTCAGGCCCGATTAGCCAAAAGTACGTTGCCGAAATCATTGAGGCTCGATTGAGCGAGATATTACTGATGCTCCGCGACGAATTACGCACCATCGGGCGTGACGGTATGTTGCCAGCCGGGGTGATATTAACTGGTGGCGGATGTCAAATAGATGGACTTGTTGATGTGGTCAAAGACACCCTTAGGTTGCCTGCTCAAGTGGGGCAACCACAACAAGCGCTGTCGGGTATGGTTGACAAACTGAATGATCCTATCTATGCTACCAGTGTTGGTTTAATGATGTGGAACTTAAACCATATTTCTGGTAAAAATCGTGCCGTAAATATGCCAAAAGTCGGCGTAGCACTTGACAAAGCCCGTGGTTTTTTGAAACAGTTTATGCCTTGAAACAGTTTTAGTTGCTTGATTGATAAAACATATTAATGAGCGTGAGCGAGTGCGGTGGGGCGTACCTTCGGATCAGCTGTGATGATCAAAAAAGGAGACGCAGTGGAAAAACGAGCAGACACGGATAATTTTGCCATCATTAAGGTGGTTGGGGTCGGCGGATCGGGCAACTCGGCCATTAATCGAATGATTAACTCGAAACTTCGTAGTATCGAGTTTGTGGCCATTAACACCGATGCCCAAGCGTTGGCGCACAATGACGCCTCGATTAAGATCCAAATTGGTAAAGAAACGGCGCGGGGGTTGGGTAGTGGTGCAGATCCGGAAGTCGGGCGGCGCGCCATTGAAGAGAATAAAGAAGAAATTTATGAAGCGCTAAAAGGATCCGATATGGTGTTCGTCACCTACGGGGCCGGTGGTGGCACTGGCACTGGTGCCGCACCAGTGGTGGCTGGCATTGCCCGTGAACTCGGCGCCCTTACCGTTGGTGTAGTGACCAAACCATTTAGTTTTGAAGGTCAACGACGTCGCAAAATAGCCGAGCAGGGGATAGATGAGCTTAAAGGTAACGTAGATACTTTAATTACAATTCCGAATGACCGCTTGTTACAGGTAATTGATAAGAAAACATCACTATCTGACGCATTCGGCATTGTAGATGATGTCCTGCGCCAAGGTGTTCAAGGTATTTCAGATTTGATTACCCTGCA